>JBBQXV010000048.1:0-41570 GCA_038209335.1 Polyangiales bacterium
AGCACGCGGATCGTCGCGGGGATCGAGTCGTCGTTCGAAGACAGCGCGTGCGTGTCGTGCGGCGCGTGCGTGCAGACGTGCCCGACCGGCGCGCTCGACGAAGCCGCGTTCAAAGCGAAGGAGACGTTCGACAAGAGCGTCGTCACGACCTGCGCGTACTGCGGCGTCGGTTGCTCGCTCGAAGTGCACGTGCGCGGTGACGCGGTGGTCGCGATCGATCCCGCGGAGACCGGACCGGCGAACGTCGGCCACACGTGCGTCAAAGGGCGGTTCGCACACCAATACGCGCGCTCGGCCGAGCGACTGACGTCGCCGATGATGCGTCGCACGGACGGGAGCTGGCGCGAGGCGACGTGGGGCGAGGCGCTCGGCTTCGTCGCGACGAAGATGCTCGAAATCAAGGCCCAGCACGGCCCCGACGCGCTCGCCGCGATCAGCTCGAGCCGCTGCACCAACGAAGAGAACTACACGCTCCAGAAGCTCTTTCGCACCGCGGTCGGAACCAACAACATCGACAACTGCTCGCGCGTCTGCCACTCGCCGACGTCGCTCGGGCTCATTCGATCGCTCGGCGAATCGGGCGGGACGAACTCGTTCGCCGACATCGACATGACGGGCTGCCTCCTTCTCACGGGCGCGAATCCGACCGAAGGACATCCCGTCGTCGGCGCGCGCATGAAAGAGGCGGTGCTCCGTGGGGCGAAGCTGATCGTGATCGATCCGCGACGCATCGAGCTCGCGACGCACGCGAACGTCTTCTTGCAGCTCCACCCGGGTTCGAACGTTGCAGTCTACAACGGTCTCGCACACGTGATCCTCCGCGACGGGCTCGCCGACGAGGCGTTCATCACGGCGCGCACCGAAGACGGCGAGGCTTACCGCGAGTTCATCAAGCGATACGATCCGAAGTTCGTCGAAGAGATCAGCGGCGTCCCCGCGCGCGATCTCGAGCGCGCCGCGCATCTCTATGCGACGACGACGCCCGCGATGATCTCCTACGGCCTCGGCGTCACCGAGCAGTCGCAGGGCGTGTCGGGCGTGCGCTGCCTCGCGAACCTCGCGATGCTCACCGGCAACTACGGAAAGCGCGGCGCCGGGACGAACCCGCTGCGCGGGCAGAACAACGTGCAGGGATCGAGCGACATGGGCGCGCTCCCGACGTACCTCACGATGTACCGCCCGATGAGCGACGACGCGACGCGCGCGACGTTCGAGTCGAAGTGGGGCGTGACGATCAAGAAGGAGCGCGGGCTGATGATCCCGGAGATGTTCTCGGCCGCGGTCGAGAAGAAGCTGAAGATGATGTACGTCTTCGGCGAAGACATCGCGCAGACGGATCCGAACGTTCATCACGTCGAGGCGGCGCTCAAATCGCTCGAGCTCCTCGTCGTGCACGACATCTTCGAGAACGTCACGGCCGGCTTCGCGCACGTGATGCTCCCCGGATCGAGCTTCCTCGAGAAGACCGGAACGTTCACGAACGCGGAGCGTCGCATCCAGCTCGTGAACGCGGCGGTTCCGACGCCCGGCGCCGCACGGCCGGACATCGACATCCTCTTCGATCTGTCCGAGCGCCTCGGGTACAAGATGCCGCACAAGGATTCGTCCGACGTGATGGACGAGATCGCGGAGCTCACGCCGTCGCTTCGCGGCGTCTCGCACGCGCGCCTCGGGACGCAGGGATTGCAGTGGCCGGTGCCGACGAACGATCATCCCGGGACGCCGGTGCTCTTCGAAGAGAAGTTCGCGACGCCGAGCGGGCGCGGGAAGCTCTTTCCGGTCGAGTGGATCCCGCCGGGCGAAATCGCGAGCGACAAGTTCCCGTTCATCCTCATCACGGGGCGGCAGCTCGCGCACTACAACTCCGGAACGCAGACGCGGCGCACCGGCAACGTCACTCTTCAAGGCGAGGATCTCCTCGAGATCCATCCGGACGACGCTTCGCGCCTCGGCATTCGCGAGGGTGATTTCGTGGAGATCGAGAGCGCGCGCGGCAAGGTCGAGACGCACGCGCGCGTGACGGTGCGCGTCGCGCCCGGCAACGTGTTCCTCTCGTTCCATTTCCCCGAGGTGAAGACGAACTTGCTCACGAGCGCGCACGCCGATCCGAACACCAAGTGCCCCGAGTACAAGGTGACCGCGGTCGACGTACGGCGCATCGCGCAGTCGACCGCCGAACGCGCGCCGATCGCGAAGGGCTTTCGTCAGGACGCCTTCGACTGAGATGGACCCGACGCGGTCGTTCGAGATCGAGCGCGTCGCCGCGGACGGCGCGTCGCACGCTTCCGACGAGATCGTCGTCGAGGAGCCGCTCGAGATCCGCGTCGCTGGCGACACGATCGCCGTCACGATGCGGACGCCCGGAAACGATCGCGAGCTCGCGCTCGGCTTCTTGTGGGCGGAAGGGATCATCGCGTCGCTCGACGACGTCGCGAGCGTCGCGCACTGCGGGCGCACGAACGACGAAGGGAAGCTCAACACGATCGAAGTGACGCCGGCGCCGGGCGCGCGCCTGCGACTTCCGGACGACTCGCCAGCGCGCCGCGGAACGCTGACGAGCTCCGCGTGCGGTGTGTGCGGGAGGCGATCGATCGAGGATCTCCTCGCGCGGTGCGGTCGACTCGACTCGAAGGCGCGCATGACGCGCGCGGCGCTCGTGCGCGGCGTCGAATCGCTCCGCGCGTCGCAGCCGGTCTTCGCGCGCACAGGCGGATGTCACGGCGCCGCGCTCGTGACGCTCGACGGCGCGCACGTGGCGACGTTCGAAGACGTCGGACGCCACAACGCGGTCGACAAGCTCGTCGGCTCGATGCTCCTCGCGCGCGCGCTCCCGCTCGCCTCGCATGCACTCGTGGTGAGCGGACGCACGAGCTTCGAGATCGTCCAAAAGGCCGTGGCGGCCGGGATACCGATCGTGTGCGGGATCTCCGCGGCGAGCTCGCTCGCGATCGACGTCGCGCGCGGCGCCGGCGTGGCACTCGTTGGATTCGCGCGCGGCGACAAATGCGTCGTCTACGCCAGCACGGAGAGAGTCGTGTAGTCAGCGCGGCTTGTCGACCTCGGCCACCAGGATGCGATCGAGCTTGAACGCGCGCTCGGTGCCGTCGTCGAGGTCGGTGCAGAAGAGGAGCGTCTCGGTCCGCTCCATGCGCACCTTGCGGATCTTCACGAAGTGCGGCGACTCGGCGTAGCTCGACGTGAGGTAGCGAATGCGGAGGGGCAACGCGTCGAACCACGCGCGCTCGACGGCGCGCTGCACTTTCGGATCGACGGGCCGCGCGGGGACGCCGACGAGCTCGAGCGCCTTCATGTGCTCGATGAGCTGACGCTGCGACGACGTCGTCAGCGCGCCTTGCACTTTGTCGAGCGCCGATCGCAACGTCTCGGCGAACGGCACGAAGCGCATCTGCGCGAGCCAGCGCCCGACGGCAACGAGGAGCGCGGCTTCACGCGGCGTGAAGTTCACCGGAGGGAGCGAGTACGCGCGATCGAGCGCGTAGCCTCCACCCCGACCGCGTTCGGCGTTGACCGGGAGATCGGCGCCGCGGAGCGAGTCGAGATCGCGGTACATCGTGCGCGCCGTGACGCCGAAGCGATCCGCGAGGATCGCGGCCGTGACGCCGGTGCGACGGCCTCGCAGGTACTCGGCAATCGCGAACAATCGCTGCGTTCTCTGCATGAGCGGTCAAATATGACATGAGGCTGACAACGCGTCGACTCATGCTTTCGCCCCATGAGCCTCCCCACGAACGAAGCGCATCCCCATCTAATCCTGTGCGAGGTCGCGGATCCTGGAATCCCCGGCGTCGAGAGCTACTCACCGTTCTGCTTGAAGGTGCACCGCGCGTTGCGTGCGTCGGGTCTGACGTACGAGCGACGGCTGGCGACCCGCCCCGACGAGCACAAGGCGTACAACCCGATCCGGCAAGTGCCGGTGCTCCTCGTAGACGGCGAACCCGTCAGCGACTCGACGGCGATCCTGACTCGAATCGAGACGCTCGGCGGGCGCCGGCTCGCTGCGGGCGGCAACGCGGCGACGCGCGCCGAAGCGTGGCTGTGGGAGGAGCTCGCCGACACGGCGATCAACGGCTTCCTCGTCGCGGCGCGATGGGCCGACGATCGAAACTGGCCGCTCGTTCGTGACGCCTACTTCGGCAAGGCTCCGTGGTTCGTACGCGCGCTCATCGCGCCGCGCATTCGCGCGAAGGTCGTCGGCGCGCTCGTGGCGCGCGACGTCTGGCGACGCGGAGCGGACGCGTGCTGGGCGCGGTTCGCGGCGCTGCTCGATCAGCTCGAGTGGCGCACGCCGACGCGCGGCTTCTGGCTCGGCGACGCGCTGTCGGTCGCGGACATCGCGATCTTCGCGCAGCTCCACAGCCTACGCACGCCGCTCACACCGCCGCAGCGCGACGCGCTCGCCGAACGCACGCAGCTCAGCGCGTACCTCGATCGCGTCGATCGCGCGACGCGCTACGGATGCGTCGCGGCGTCGCACGATGTGATGGCTGCACAACCCGCGGCCTGAGCGACGCGAAGGCGATCGCGAAGACCGCACGCTTCACATCGATCCCCGCACGCCGATGAATCCCGGCCCGACGACGACGCCCGCGCGCGGTTCCTCGGTCGGCGTCTTCGTCGGCATGCTGAGCACGAAGAGCGTCGCCGCGCCCGCCGCGCCGAGGATCCCGAACACGAGACCTACGTTCGCGATCGTCTGCTGCGTCTTGCCCGACGAGATCGCATCGTTCTTCGACGGCGGGCACACGTTGTTGTTGCATGCACTCTGCAAGTCACTGTAGGTCGAGTTCGCCATCGCCCCGGCGATCACGAACGTCAGCAGCCCCGCCGCTCCGACTCCGCCCGCGACGTACGCGTACGTTCGAAGTCCCGCGCGGTCGCTCTTTGGCGCGACCACCGGCGCGGGCGCCGTGACGTCGGTCGGCGGCGTCGCGGTCGTCGCGCCGGCGGCTGCATCGATCGTGATCGCCTGCTTCTCCTTCGACGCGACGGTCACGCTCTTCTTCACCGCTGGGCGGCCCGGTGTCTCGACGACGATCTCCGTCGTGCCCGGCAGGACCGGCGCCGGATCGCCCCACGCTGCGCGCCGGATCTCTTCGCCGCCGATCGTCATCTTCGAATCGTCGGCGGCGTTCTGCACCGTCACCGTGACGAATCCGATCTTCTCTTCGAGCGCTGCGCGATCGTCCTCGGCCCCCTTCGCCGCGCTCGTGTAGCGCGCGTCCACCGCAGCGAGCTCGCGCGCCGCGACGGCTGCGCGACCGAACTCGACGTACGCTGCGATGAGGCTCCCTTTCTCGCGCAGGCACCGCGCGATGAGGAGGCGCGTGTTCGGGCTCTGCACGATGTCGAGCGATGCGTGGAGCTCGACCAGCGCTTCGTCGTATTTTTTTTGCTGGAAGAAGCCTTTGCCGCGAAAGAAGCGTTGCTCCGCTTGGAAGCGTTGCACCGGCGTCTCGGTGCCTGGCGCGACGCCGGCGGCCTCGGCGCGCGACGGAGCGAACGACGTCGCGAGCGCGGCGACGACGACGAGCGAGGCGAGCCTCGCCGAGAGAGCCGAGATGGAGGAGCGTGCGCGCATTCAGATGCCTTGCGGATCGTACGTCGGTTGGGGGCGCGCCGGTGGTTTCGGTGGGACGTACCCGGGGACGAAGGCGGGCGGTCGCGCGGGAGCGGTGTCGGTCGCAGAAGGCGCGGCCGAAGCGGGAGGCTCGACGACGGGCGGCGTTGGCGCGGCGACGTCGGTCGGAGGCGCGGTCGTGGTCGCGGTGGCGGTCGCGGTCGCGGTCGCGGCTGCAGTCGCCGTCACCGACGCCGACGCCGACGGCGCGGGGCGAACGACAGCGACGTCCTTCTTCGAATCGCTCGGAGAAAGCGCGCGGCACCCGCCCCACGACAACAGAAGCACGAGCGGCACCGCGATCGCCGCGATGACGAGCCACTTGCGACGCGGCGGTGGTTGGAACGCGGGCTCGTCGTCGAACACCGGCGGCGCGACCGGCAGCGGAGGCATCGCGTCGAGCGCGGCGACATCGGGCGGCGCGATCGGCGCGGGCACCGGCGACGCGAGCGGCAGCGTCACGGGCGACGCGATCGGCGCAGGCACCGGCAACGCCAATGGCAACGTCGCCGGCGACGCGATCGGCGAGGCGATGGGCGGAGCTTTCGTGCCCGCGTCGAACGAAGCCGGCGCCATGACCACCGGCGCGATCGCCGCATGCGCGGCCGGCGGCTCCGGCGTCGGAGCAACGGGCGGCGGCATGACGGCACCGAGCGCAGTCCACGCGCGCGGCGGTGCGATCGGTGGTCGCGCGGGCGGAGGCGCAGCGATGGCGACGGGCGGCTTCGGCGGAGGCGCAGCGATGGCGACGGGCGGTTTCGGCGGAGGCGCGGCGATCGCCGGCGGCGACGGCTCGGGCCCAGGCGACGTCAGGCGCCCCTGATCCGCGTCGAGCGAATCGGAGTCGATCGGGATGTCGAAGCCGTCGTCCACCGGCGGCGGCGGCGAGGTCGTCATTCGACTCTGTGTGGCTTCGTCGAGATCCGATTCGACGACCGGCGACGCCGTCGGCGCGACCGGCGACGTCGTGACGACCGATCCCTCGTGCGTAACGAGCGCCTCGCGCCGCGCCGCGATCTTCGCGCCGTACGCCTGCTTGACGAACGACGCCACGCGCCCCGTCGTCGCCAGCTTCGAGCCCGCGACACGGCGCAGCTCCGCCGCCATCGCCGCCGAGTTCGCGAAACGCGCGTTGGGATCCGCCGCGAGCGCCCGATGCGCGACCGCGACGAGATCATTCGCCCACGGCAGGTCCACCGGCACCGTCGCGCGCGCGATCCGCCCGGAGAGAATGTTCGCGACGATCGCGTGCGGCGCCGCCTCGGAGAGCATCCGCTTTCCGCTGAGCGCCTCCCACAGCAAGACGCCGACGCTGTACACGTCCGAGCGCGGATCGGCCGACCCGTCCGCGAGCAGCACCTCGGGCGCGAGGTACCCGCTGCCGGTGCGACCCGGCCGCGTCGCGAGTGCTTGCACTCTGCACACTTGTACGAGCCGCGCGGTTCCATCGAGCCCGACGACGACGCTCGAAGGGGTGAGCTCTCCGTGCACGAGCTTGAGCGGCTGACGCTTCACGTCGCGCAGGTTGTGGAGCGCGCCGAGACCGGTGAGCACGTCGACGAGCACGCGCAGCAGCACGTCGAGCGGCGCCTTCCCCGCGTCGCCGAGAGCGGCGAACCCGAGCAGCGCTCCGAGCGTCTCCCCTTCGATGTAGTCCGACGCGACGACGACCTCGTCCGGCCGAATCCCAACCTCGCGCACACGCATGATGTTCGGGTGCTCGAGCTCCGCGATGCGACGCGCGTCGCGGATGTAGTCCGCCGCCTCCTCGTCACCGACCCGTCCGCCGCGCGCGAGACGCTCGACGACGAAGAGGTGATTGCCCCCGTTCTCTTCATGGAGCGCCGCAAACGTCGAGAGCACACGCGAGCCGAGCTCGCGGAGCAGACGATACCGGCCCGCAGTCAGAAGACCGCGAGTTTCGGGCGTAGTCGAGGCCGCCACCGTATGGAGCTTACACCCGCCGGAACACCGTATCGAGCAAGCCTCTAGATTCTTGTGGTCTACAACTTTCTCTCACTGCGAACTACAATGTGACCTTGGACTTCCCGCCGCCTTTCGCTATGAGAGCCGCGCCGTGAAGAGCGCCGACTCCACTGCCATCGCCGCGTCGGCCGCGCATCGCCGCGTGGCGCGTTTCGCGTGGGCGACGATCGCGTTCAACGTCGCCGTGATCCTGTGGGGCGCCTACGTGCGCGCGAGCGGCTCGGGCGCGGGATGCGGCAGCCATTGGCCGCTCTGCAACGGCGAGGTCATGCCGCGCGCGCCAGGTGCGGCGATGACGATCGAGCTCGCGCATCGCGTGACGAGCGGGCTCGCCATGCTGATGGTGTTCACGCTCGCGGTCGTCGCGTGGCGGGCGTACCCGTCGGGGCATCGCGTGCGACGCGGCGCGATCGTGTCGGCGGTGCTCATCTCGTTCGAGGCGCTCATCGGCGCAGGGCTCGTGCTGTTCGAGCTCGTCGCGCACGACGCGTCGATGAAGCGCGCGATGTCGATCGCGCTCCACCTGACGAACACGCTGTTCCTCGTCGCAGCGCTCACGCTCACCGCGTGGTGGGCGTCGGGCGGCGCGCCAATTCGCGTGCGACGGCAAGGACCGATGGCGTGGATCCTCGGCGGCGCGATGTCGCTGATGGTCGTCGTCGGAATGAGCGGGGCGGTCGCCGCGCTCGGCGACACGCTCTTTCCCGCACGATCGATCGCCGAAGGGCTCGCGCAGGATTTCTCCGTCGGCGCGCACGCGTTCGTCCGCTTGCGGGTGCTGCATCCGTTCCTCGCGGTCGGTGGCGGGCTCTTCGTCGTCGCCGCCGCGACCGCCGCGCGCGTTCTCCGCCCGACGCCGACGGTGCGCGTCCTCTCGCACGCGCTCACCGCGCTCTTCGCGCTTCAAGTCGCCGCGGGATTCACCAACCTCGCGCTCCTCGCGCCGATCTGGATGCAGCTGACGCATCTCTTTCTGGCGAACGCGGTGTGGCTCACGCTCGTTCTCCTCGGCGCCACGTCGCTCGCCGACGTTGCGCCGGCGCCGCAGTCACTCCGAGCGCCGGCCGAAGAACTCCTTCGCGACGTCGCTCTTCGGTGACCCGAGGATCTCCTTCGGCGCGCCGCGCTCCACGATTTTCCCTGCGTCCATGACCCACAGCTCGTGCGCGAGCTCGGTCGCGAAGCGCATCTCGTGCGTCACGAGGATCATCGTCAGCTTCGATTCCGCCGCGATGCTCCTCAAGACATCGCGCACCTCTTCGCGCATCTCGGGATCGAGCGCGCTCGTCGGCTCATCGAGCAACAGGACCTCGAGCGGCTGCGCGAGCGCGCGCGCGATCGCCACGCGCTGCTTCTGACCGCCCGACAGCTGCGCGGGATACGCCGCCGCGCGATCGCCGAGACCGACTTGCTTCAAGAGCTCGAGCGCGCGCTCGGTCGCCTGCGCTTCGCTCCGCTTCAAGACGATGCGCGGCGCGAGCGTGAGATTTTCGAGCACCGTCAGGTGCGGGAACAAATGGAATTCTTGGAACACCATTCCGACCGCGGCGCGAAGGCGCTGCAACGTCGCGGCGTCCGACGCGGACGGCGTGAGCGCGATCCCGTTCACTTCGATCGTCCCGGCGTCGAACGACTCGAGCGCGTTCACGCAGCGGAGCAGCGTCGACTTGCCGCAGCCCGACGGTCCGACGATCGCGACGATCGTCCCCGCCTCGACGTCGGCGTCGATGCCGTGGAGCACGCCGTGCGCGCCGAACGACTTAGAGAGGCCGCGGATTCGGATCACGATGAAGCCTCTTTTCGAGCCTGCGCGACAATCGCGCGAGCGGAAAGCTCATGACGAAATAGAGCGCGGCGCACAAGAGACCCGGCACGAACCAACCTCGCACTTCGACGGCGGCGATCGTCATCCGCTTCGTGAGCTCGACGACCGTGATGACGCTGACGAGCGACGAGTCCTTGAGGAGCGCGACGAAGTCGTTGGTCACCGCAGGGAGCGCATGACGAAACGACTGCGGCAAGAGAACGTGACGAAGCGTCTGCGCGCGCGTGAGCCCGAGCGCGCTCGCCGCCTCGGCCTGCCCGCGCGGAACCGCGAGGAGCGCGCCGCGATGGACCTCGGCTTCGTACGCGGCGTAGTTGAGGCCGAGGCCGAGGATGGCCGCGGACATCGGCCCGAGACGAATGAACGGCGCCAGCCCGTAATAGAGAATGTAGAGCTGCAAGAGGACGGGCGTGCCGCGAAAGACTTCGACGTACGTCGCCGCGACGACGCGTCCGATCGCGCCGCCGTACAGGCGCGCGATCGCGAGCAAGAGCCCGAGCGGCATCGCGATCGCGAACGCGCCGCACGTTAGGCCGAGCGTGACGAGCGCGCCTTCGAGGAAGAGGACGATCTGCGCGCGATCGAGCGTGCGCGGCGCAATCGGCGGCTCGGGTGATGCCGACGCATCCGGCGCCGCCACGCTCGTGAGATCGCGCTGGATGGCGTCCCACAGCTTCCATCGTTCGAGGATCGCGCGGAGCTCGCCGTCGGCGATCATCGCGCCGATCGCGTCGTCGATCGCACGCTTTAGCGCGTCGTCGCCTTTGCGTAGACCGACGACGTACGTCCCGCGCGCCACTTCGCGCTCGACGCATCGCACCTTCGCGAGGCCGCATCCGTACCGATTCGCGATGATGCTCTCGAGGAGCACGCCGTCGAGACGCCCCGACTCGAGATCGGCGTACGGCTCCTGCACGCCTTCGTAGAGAACCGTCTCGAGCGGACGATCGCGCAAGAGCAGGAACGCGTACGACTGGTTCAACGTACCCACGCGCTTGCCACGAAGATCGTCGAGCGACGTCGCCGCGCTCGCCTTCGGCACGGCGAGGATCTCTTGGTAGACGAAGTACGCGCGCGACAAGAGGATCCGCTCGCGGCGATCCGGCGTCGCTTCGAGCCCGTTCAGGATCACGTCGCAGTCGCTGCGCTCGAGCGACGGCACGAGGTTCGACCAGTCGACTTGAACGAACTTCGCGCGAACGCCGAGGCGCTTCGCGATCGCATCGGCGATGTCGACCTCGAAGCCGACGAGCTTGCCCGGCGTCTTCTCGTCTTCGTAGACGTACGGCTCGCCGCCTTGGATGTCGGCGGCCAAGCGCAGCTCTCCGCGCGCGCGAACATCGACGAGCGTGTCCGCATGCGCGATCCGCGCGCGCGCGCCAGTCGCGAGGACCAGCGTCACGAGCGCGACGAGCACGACGAGCGCGAGCACGCTCTTCATCAGAGCGGTGGTATCACGCTCCGGCGTCAGCGCGTGAAGGACCCGCGAACGTCAGGCGCGTTGCGCGCGCTCGGCGAAGACCTTGCGCCACAGCGGGTAGCTCCACGCGAGGAAAACCGCGTGGCTCGTGATGAGACGCACGAGCCAGTAGGCGTGCGCCGCGACCGGGAACGTGCGGAGCGCGAGATCGTAGAGGACGCCGTTCAGCGCGAGCGCCACGACTTCGACCGCGGTGTAGCCAAGCGCTTGCTTCGCGAAGTCGCCGTCCTTTGCGCGGAATGCGAAGTAGCGATTGCCGACGAAGTTCGCGACGCCCCCCGCGACCAGCGCGGGGATGCTCGCGACGCGCGCGTCGACGTGAAACACCGAGACGAGTAGCGCGAGCGTGCCGACATCGACAGCGGTGGCGGCAATCCCGGCCGCACCCGCGCGTAGGAGCTCGACGATTCGCGCGACGATCTTGGGCATCGCCTGACAACAGTAGCAACCGCGAGGCCAGCGCTCGTGACGTCTCGATGAACATGGTGACGCGGAGTTGCGACACGATTGTCCGCGCAGGTCGCTTCGCCGTAACCGCGCGTTCGCGGATACGCTGCGCCCATGCGCTTCACTGCCTTACCGCTCGTGACCGCGGCACTCTTCGTGACGATGGAGTGTCGCGCCGACGACGTCGCCCCTTCGGGTGACACCGCGCTGATCGCCGGCGCGACGACGATCGTCCTCCCGCTCGCCGTCGGCTCGACGTTCATTGCGCAAGGCGACACGCTCCACATTCGCAACCTCGGCGTCGGGATCATCGAAGGAGGCCTGGTCCTCGCGCCATTCGTGGCGCACGCCGCCGTCGGCGAGTACAGACGCGGCCTCGCGTTCAGCGCGATCCCGGCGACGTTCGCGGTCGGGACCGCGACGCTCCTCAGCTTCGTCCCCGACACGATCGATGGTGGCAAGCTTCACATCCAGTACATCTTCGCCGCGACGCTCATCGGCGCGTTTCTCGGCGCGACGATCGGCGTCGTCGACGCCATGCTCGTCGGTGATCGTGCCGCCGATCGCGCGCGCGCACCCAGACTCTCGCTCGCCCCCATGATCTCACAACACCAAGTCGGCATCGCACTCGGAGGCTCGCTGTGAAACTCGTTCTCTTGTTCGCGCTCTTCACGACCAGCTGCGCGGTCGTCCCTCAGAACCGGCGCGGAAAGATGGCCGATCCGATGATGCAGATCGCCGACGACCCACTCGAGGTCTACCGAAAGCAAAAGTTCTACACGACGCGCGAAGGTGCGGCGGGCGGCGACGGCGCGGCGGCGGGCGGAGGTTGCGGCTGCCAGTGACCGCGCTCGCTCGGCTTTGCATGGCGGTGACGGCGTTCACGATCGCGATGATCGCCGCGCCCGCGCACGCGCAGACGCTCTCGGACGAAGAGATCCTCGGACGCCCGCGTCCGTACTTTCGCCTCGAGTCGATGCGCATGCGCGTGTCGACGTTCGAGCAGGAGGGGCGCGGCTACCAATCGCAGGCGGGGCCGACGCTCGGCCCGGGCTCCGAACGCATGACGGTTCTTCAGCCGCAGATCGAAGCGGTCTTCAAGCAAGGCGAGCGCCTCACACACTGCGTGTGGCTTCCGATCGACGTCGTCACCGCCGCATCTCCCGACGCGATCGATCGCACGCCCGCGTCGGCCGACGTCGTCAGCAACTCGTCGCGCCAAAACGTCGGCGGCGCGATCGACTGGACGACGACGTACAAGGCCGACAAGAAGACCGATCTCTTCGTCCGCGACGGCTTTCATCTCGAAGAGAACTTCCGCTCGTGGAACGGCGGGATGGGCGTGACGCGATCGTTCGCCGACGACAACGCGACGGTGTCCGCGAGCTTCAACGCTTACTTCGATTGGTTCGATCGCTTCGACATCGGCGGTCATCGCCACGGACGCACGTCGCGTAGCACGTCGAACGGCAACCTGGGTTTCTCGCAGCTCTTGTCGACGACGACGATCGCACGCCTCGACTACGGGCTCACCGTCCAGTCCGGCGAGCTCGGCAACACGTGGAACAGCGTGCCGCTCGCGATCGGAGACCGCGGTCCGGAGATCATGCCGGACCGTCGTGTGCGGCAAGCGATCTCGGGACGCATCGTCCAAGGTCTGCCTTGGAACGGATCGATCCGCGCGTCGTACCGATTCTACACGGACAGTTGGGGGATCGACGCGCACACGGTCGAGGCGACGCTCATGCAGCGCCTGACGCCATGGGCGTACGTCCGCGGCGTGTACCGCGTGCACACGCAGGATTCGGCCGCCTTCTTCACGACGCTCGCGGCGAACGGCGCGACGCTGCGGACGTCGGACAGCGATCTCGATCGCTTCGTCGCGCAGACGTGGGGCGCCCACGCGGCGATCGACGTGCCCGATCCGCGCCTGAAAACGATTCATTTCGATGTCGGGTACGAGCGGTACTTTCGCTCCAACGGTCTGACGGTTAACATGTTCACGTGGTCCACCGGCTTTCGCTTCTAGTCACGCTCGTCCTGCTCTCGAACGGCGCTGCTTGCACGACGACCGTCGCGCCTCCCGCGCAACCGGCTGCCGTGTCGCGCGCGTTGCCGACGACGGCTGTCGTGACGCTCGATCACAAGACGACCGATCTCGCCGCGGCCGTGCGCGGCCGGCCTGCCCTCGTGAGCTTGTGGGCGACGTGGTGCGAGGCGTGCACCACGGAGCTCGACGCGCTGAACCGCCTCGACGCGCGGGCGAAGGAGCGCGGAGCGATGGTCGTGGGCATCGCTATCGGCGAGCCGCGCGAGAGGGTCGCCGAGTTCGTCGCGACGCGCGGGCTCAACTACGCGCAGCTCGTCGACGAGAATTTCCAGTTCGCCGACGCACTCGGCGAGCGGCGCGTCCCGACGACGATCGTCGTCGATCGCACCGGGCGCGTCGTCTACGTCGGCGGAGCGCTCGACGAACACGCGCTCGCGGCGTTCCGATCCGCGCTCTGAGACGTCGCGACTAGCCTTGCAGCACACGACCATTTCGTCTCGCTTGTCAGCCTTGCGTCAAGTTTGATCGCGGTCACGGCAGAACGCGAAACCGGATGCGTGGCAAATCATCGTAACCTCCTAGCGATGCATTCCGCGGGGGCCAACCTGATCGACCTGTACCGTCGCGTTCGCGCGCGTACGGAAGCGCTCGCGGCGCCGCTGGGTGCTGAGGATCAGCTCGTGCAATCGATGCCGAGCGCGAGCCCGACCAAGTGGCATCGCGCGCACACCACCTGGTTCTTCGAGACGTTCCTCCTCGCGCCGAACGGCGTCGCGCCGCACGATCCGCGCTACGGCACCCTCTTCAACTCGTACTACGAAGCGATCGGCGCGCGTCACGCGCGACCGAAGCGCGGCCTCCTCTCGCGGCCTACGCTCGACGAGGTCACCGCGTACCGCTCGGCGATCGACGCGAAGATGATCGCGCACCTCACGAACGCCGACGCCTCCGCGCTGACGACGCTCGCGCCGCTCGTGCGTCTCGGGTGCGCGCACGAGGAGCAGCACCAAGAGCTCGTGCTCACCGACGTGCTGCATGCGTTCTCGGAGAACCCGATGCGCCCCGCGTACCGTCGCGACGCGCGCCACGTCGAAGCGGTCGGCGACGTCACCGAGCTCGGCTTCGTGACGTTCGACGGCGGGCTCGAGTCGATAGGCGCGCGCGACGGCGAGGCGTTCGTCTTCGACAACGAGCTCCCACGTCATCAAAGGTTCGTGCAACCGTTCGCGCTCGCCGACCGGCTCGTGACGGTGCGCGAGCTCGTCGCGTTCGTCGCCGATCGCGGCTACGAGACGGCGTCGCTATGGCTCTCCGACGGATGGGATTGGGTTCGCGAGAACGCCGTGCGCGCGCCGATGCACGCGCGGATCGACGGCGGCGCGTGCGTCGTCTTCGGCCTCGACGGCGAGCGCGAAGCGCGTCCGAACGAGCCCGTCGTGCACGTCAGTTTCTACGAGGCCGACGCGATCGCGCGATGGCTCGGCGCGCGTTTGCCGACGGAGAGCGAATGGGAAGTTGCTGCGTCGCGCGCGGCGATTGGATCCGAAGCGAACCTCCTCGACACCGGCGCGCTGAGGCCGCGTGCCGCGCGCAGTCTGCCCGAAGTGCGTGGCGGCGTACGCCAACTCTTCGGCGACGCGTGGGAGTGGACGCGATCGAGCTACGAGCCGTACCCCGGCTACGCACCAGCGTCCGGCGCGCTCGGCGAGTACAACGGCAAGTTCATGGTGAGCCAGCTCGTCCTTCGAGGCGGCTCGTGCTTCACGCCGCGCGATCACGTTCGCGCTTCGTACCGGAATTTCTGGACGCCCGACACGCGCTTCCAGATGACCGGAGTCAGGGTGGCACGCGATGTCTGAGATGATCAGCGCCTTCGAAGAGTCACCGATCGCGCGCGACGTCCGCGACGGTCTCGCGGGTGCGAACAAGCACCTCCCGCCGTGGCTCTTCTACGACACGCTCGGCTCGGCGCTCTACGAGAAGATCACCGAGCTGCCCGAGTACTACCCGACGCGCACCGAGCGGAGCATCTTCGAGACTCAGGCCGACGCGATCGTCGCGGCGGTGGGCGGTGCGTCGGCCGATGCGCTGCACGTCGCGGAGCTCGGCGCGGGTACGGCGACGAAATCGCAGATCTTGCTCCGCGCCGTCGCGCGCCGGCAGGAGCGCGCTTCGTTCCTCGCGATCGACGTATCGGCGTCGGCGCTCGCAGCCGCAGCCGCGCGGTTCGAGCGCGACGAGCCGCGCATTTCTTTTCGCTCGCTCGTCGCGCATCACGAACACGCGTTCGATGCCATTCGCCGGCTGGGGCAAAGGCAGCTCGTCCTCTTCATCGGCAGCTCGATCGGGAACTACGACGACGACGACGCGCGGCGGCTCTTGCGCGGCGTCGCGCGGAGCTTGCTCCCCGGCGGCGCGCTTCTGCTCGGGACCGATCTGCGCAAGAGCCCGTCGGTGCTCGTGCGCGCATACGACGACGCGCAGGGCGTGACGGCGGAGTTCAACCTCAACGTGCTCCGGCGGATCAACCGCGAGCTCGAAGGGCACTTCCAGCTCGATCGCTTCCGCCACGTCGCGCTCTGGAACGAGGCGAAATCTCGGGTCGAGATGCACCTCGAGAGCCTCGCCGATCAGGTCGTTCGCATCGACCTCTTGGGGATGCACGTCACGCTTCGTCGCGGCGAGCGCATTCACACGGAGTCGAGCGTGAAGTACGACGAAGCGCGCGTCGATTCGCTCCTCGGCGCGTCTGGCTTCGTGCGCGAGCGATCGTTCTTCGACGACGAGAGGCGCTTCGCCTTGCACCTCGCGCGCGTCGTCAAGCGCTGACGTTCGTCAACGCCGGCGCACGGCGATCTCCGCAAGCCGTACGCCGCGCGGGACGAGGACGCGATCGGCGATCGCGAAGGCGCCTTCGAGCACCAACGCGAGGAGCGCTGCGGGCACGGCGCCTTGCAGGATCATCCGCGTGTCGCTGAGGCCGAGCCCGGTGCTGATGGCGACGCCGAAGCCGCCCGCGCCGATGAACGCAGCGATGGTGGCGGTGCCGACGTTGATGACCGCGCTCGTCTTCACGCCCGCGAGGATGGTCCGCGACGCGAGCGGCAGCTCGATCCGAACGAGGCGCGTGCGCTTCGACAGATTCATCACGAGCGCGGCCTCGCGCTGCGGCGTGGGGACCTCCTGCATACCGACGTAGGTGTTTCGCACGATCGGGAGCAGCGCGTAGACGAAGAGCGCGACCAACGCCGGGACGACCCCGATTCCGAAGAGCGGAATCATGAAGCTGAGGAGCGCGAGCGACGGGATCGTTTGAGCTACGCCCGAAAGGCCGAGTATCCAACGACCGAGGCGTCGCCGATCGTGCGCCATCACACCGAGCGGAACGCCGAGCAAGATCGCGGCGGCGAGCGATGCGAAGACGAGGAGCAAGTGACGCGGCCCCTCGGCGACGATGACGCCGAACATGCCGGAGAGGAACGACGACTTCACCGCGACACCGCCAGCGCGCGCGTCGAGTCCGTCGACGAAGCGTTTCGCCGCGACGCCCGGCGCATGACCGTCGAGCTCGACCGCCGCGTTGAGCGAACGCATCGTCTCCGCGGAAATGCGCCCCCCGAGCGTCGCGAGCGCGGCGACGACCCTGGGCGAGAGATCGCGTCGATGAACCATCATCGCGTCGTACTTCGGGAAGAAGGCGCGATCGTCGTCGAGGACGCGGAGACCGAGGCGATCGATCTTCGCGTCGGTGGCGTACACGTCGGTCACGTCGATCGAGCCCGCGACGAGCGCGTCGTACGCGAGACCGTGATCGAGACCCGACGTCGGAAGCGGGCACAGCTCGTAACGCGCGCAGAGTCCGAGCCAGCCGTCTTGTCGCCCGAGGAACTCGGGGCTGAGTCCGAACCGGAGATCGCGGCGACCGGAGAGCTGGCTCATCGTCCGGAGCGACGACGTCGCGCCCGTCGGCTTCACGGCGAGCGCGTACGTGTTCTCGAAGCCGAGGTGCGGCCCGACGGCGAGCGATTGCGCCGCGAGGACCTTGGCGAGCTCGGCGTCGTCGAGGCGCCGATCGTCACCGACGAGATTTCGCACGAGCGTTCCCGTGTATTCTGCATAGACGTCGATGGCGCCTTCGCGGAGCGCGCCCCAGACGATCGCCGTGCCGCCAAGGCCCGAGCGGTGCTCCGCGGGAATCCCCGCTCGTTGGAGCACCGCGACGGCTATTTCACCGAGGATCATCGATTCGGGGAACCGCTTCGAGCCGACGCGCACGGGCCCTTCGGCCGAAGCAGGCGCGGCGAAGAGACACGTCGCGACGATCAGCAGCACGCAACGCTGGCGCGGACGACTCACGTCGCCACCGCCGAGTGCGCGCCGTCCGTCGCGAGAAATCTGCGCACGAAATCACTCGCCGGCGCGGCGCGCAACCGTTCGAGCGAGCCGCGCTGCTCGATGTGTCCGTCGCGCATGAGCACCATCTCGTCGGCGAGACGACTCGCTTCTTGGACGTCGTGCGACACGAGGACGATCGTCGCCGATAGCGCCTGAACGAGCGTCGCGAGCTCCAGTTGAAGCTCGACACGCGTCAGCGGATCGAGCGCGGCGAGCGGCTCGTCGAGCAAGAGGAGCTCCGGCCCGAGCGCGAGCGCGCGCATCAACGCGACGCGCTGGCGCTGTCCGCCGCTCAGCTGGAACGGGTAGCGCGCGAGCAACGTCGGCGGGAGGCGCGTCATCGCGCAAAGCTCGGCGACGCGCGTCGCGATCCGCGATTTTTCCCAACCCACCTCGCGCGGCCAGAGCACGACGTTCTCTTCGCACGTCATGTGCGGCCAGAGCGCGCCGTCTTGCGTGACGTAGCCGACACGACGACGGAATGCCGGAAGCGTCCGCGCGTCGAGCCGCTCGCCTCCGATTTCGATGTGACCGCCGTCCGGGGTCACGAGCCCGATCAGCATGCGGAGCAATGTCGACTTGCCGCAGCCGCTTGGACCGAGGAGCGCGATGCGTGCGCCGTCGGCGATCTCGAGATCGATCGGCCCGATGGTGCTCGAAGCTTCGTACCGGCGCAGGAGTCCTCGGAGCGCGATCATGCTCACCGAACATACGCGACTCGCAGGACGCGCGACGGAGACGCCCTTCCATTTCCTCCTTCGAGCCACGCGACCAGCACGCCGTCGCCGCCGCGGGTGAGATCCATCTCTTCGATGTCGTCGACCGAAGTGTGAAAGTCGATCGACGCACCGACGGCGCTCGTCTCGCCGATTCGCACGATCGAGATGCCGGTGTTGCGATCGAACGCGCCGGTCAGCGACGCCATCGCGAGTCGTCCGCACGCGTCGGTTACGATGCGCGGCGCGCCGAGCGCCGAGTCGAACGCCGCTCGCGGACGAAACGTCGCGCCCGGCGAGCGTGAGAGCAGCGTCGCGCGCCGGTTCTCCGGATCCCACATCAGAAGGTCGAGCCGCGACGGCTCCGCGACGAGATCGACGGGGCCGTTTCCGACCGATTGCAGCACGGTCTCCGTCGCCCGCGTTTCGCCCGCCGCATCGAGCGCCGCGACGAACGTCGTCTCGATTGCCGTCGGTAAGTCCTCGGCGTGCACGCTCCACGCGGCGACGAGTCCGTCGGAGCTCGCGACGATGCCCGCGCCGAGATCGTAACCGCCGCCGTGATAGAGGAGCACGGGCGCGCCGCGCGGCGCTCCGTCGGACGCGATCCGCTGCACGTACGTGTCCCAGCTCGTGCCGCTCTGAACGGCCCACGACAAAACGTGCGCGTCGCCCGTGAAGAAGGCGCCGGTCACGATTGTTTGCCCGCTCGACCGAGCGACGACGCGTGTGACATCGCCGAGCGATCGGCCGTCGGCGTCGAAGCGACGCATCACGATCGCGCGGTCTTCGTCGGCGAAGAACAACGCGACCGCCGCGCCGTCCCACGACGCGCGCATGTTGAGCGGATACGACCTTCCGGGATCGAAGCTCACCGGCGACGCGACGGCGATCGCGTGCGCGGAGACGTCGACGCGCGTCAGAGCAGCGTCGTACCGACCCGCGTTCCAGCGCGACCACGCGACGACGAACGACGTGCCGGTCCAGACGACGACCGGTCGCTCCTCGGGCTCGTGCGTCGCGGTCGCGGTATCGATCGTCGCCGTGGCGACGAGCGCCAGCGGTGCGTTCGGGTCGCACGTCGCGCCGCCTCCGTCGTTCGATGCGCCATCGCCGACGCCGAGCGGACTGCGCGCGCCGCATGCGACGCCGGCGACGCACGCGATCCCGACGACGAGCTGCCGAGCGTTCGCGCGCCACGCCATGCTCGCGATTGTTGCAGGTCTACCCGCCGGTACCAACCTGCGCGGTGATCGGGCGCTCGCTCACGCCGATCGTCAGCCCCGCGGCTGCGTTCTGAAACGCGATCCGCGCGACCGTGAGGTTGTCCTTGAGCGCCGCGGTCTCCGCGGTCGCCTTCGACTGACCGCGCTCGATCTCGACGAGCAGCTTCTCGAGCTCCTTCTGCAGCGGCGCTCCCGTCTTCGCTGCGCGAAGCTCCGCGATCTGCGCCTTCAGCTCCGCCGCGCGGTCCGCGTACGCCGCGATCTCCTTCTGCAGTGTCGCGAGGCGCACTTCGCCTTCGCGGACACGCTTCTCGACCGTGACCAGCGACGCGACGCGCGCGCGCAACGGATCGTCGGTCGGGGCGGTCGCGAGGAACGCCTGCACGAGCTCGAGCGCGCCCGGCGCACGAACGTCAATCATGCGCACGACCGGCGCGTCCTCTTCGATCGCCAACTCGGTCTGCGCGTTCGCTCCGACGACGACGCGGAAGATCTCCGCCTCGCCGATCCGCTCCGACGAAGGCGTCACGAGCTTGAATCCGCGCGTGACCGCGTGGCGCACGTAGACGACAGCAGGCTCGCTCTGCCGATTGCGAATCATGAACGACGCCTGGTTCGCGTGGCGCATCTCCGCGCGGATCACGCCGTGCTCGACGGCCTGGATCTTCGCGATCGACTCGCGCCCCGTGACCGGTCGCCGCTCGACGACGATTTGCCGATCGAGCGCGAACGGAATGAACGCGACCGCGCGCGCCGGGATCGCCTCGGGCATCCCTTCGCCGATGAAACGCCCGCCGCCAAAGAGCGCGACCGGGCCGCTCTCGAGGACGGAGCTCGTCGGGTTCTTGAGACGAACGACGCGATACGGAAACTGCGCGTCGGGGCGCGTCGACGTCGCGTCGTAAAGGTACGCGAACTCGCCTTGCGTGCGCTCGTGGAGGATCGAGATCATCGCCGACGTTCCACGCTTCACGGTCATCGGCACCGGCGACTCGAAGTGCGCGCTGCCGATTGGATCGGTGCTCGGCGTGGCCGCAGGCGGAGGAGCTGCAGCCGCCGAGTCGCTCGTCGCCGGCGGCGTCGCGAACGGCGCGCGCGCTGGCAACGCTTCGCGCGGGACGTCGCGGATCGATCGCAGATCATGCCGAAACGACAGCGCCGAGCTCGACCCGACGCCGACGCGCACGCCGACCCAGTCCTCGCCCGACGCGTTGTCGATGACGGTCCAACCTTGCATGTCGATCTCGCCGTCGTCGCCCATCGTGACGCGGTAGCTCGGCTTCCAAGCGGGCGCCTCGGCGACGTACGACAGGAGGAGATCGTGCGGCGCGGGACCGGAGAGCGCGATCGTCATGTCGACGAGCGCGTCCTTCCCAGGCCGAACATCGGTGCGGTACGCGACCGGCAACGGCTGCTTCGTCTTGGTATCCACGACCGACAGCGACTTGAGGAGATCGTCGATCTTGTCGGCAGGTACAGACAGCACGAGCGAGTCACCCGTCACGTGCGCGTGCCGTTCGAAATACGCGACGCCGTTTCGATACACGACCACGCGACCGAGCGTCGTGGCGCCGGCGACCGCCGTAGCCTTCGCGGAGCTCGCGCGTGTGTTGACCTTCGTCCCGCGCGCGCCGCACCCGATCACGAGCACCAGCGCGGCGCAGAGGATGTGCCTCTTCATGTGTCCTCCCGAGCGCGCCATCGCGCGCACCGCTGATGACGTTCGAGCGCGACGAAAGATCTGGCGCGTGCGGCGCAGAGCATCGCGACCGCCATCGGCGCGTTCGTCGCCCTGCTTCGTCTTCAGTGCGGCGGACGCCCGCTCTTCGCATCGAGCTCCGCGACCTCCGCGAGCCCCGCGAGATCCCCGAGCGCCATCGGATGAAACGGCGGTCGCGGCGTGATCGGCAACCCCGCGCTCCCACCGCGCTCGACGAGCAGCCGCGCGCACAACGCGACGCACGATTTCCCCTGGCACCAGCCCGTGCCGAATCCCGTGTACCGCTTCAGCGATTCGAGATCGGTGTGCCCGCGCTCGATCGCCTCTTCGAGATCGTGGAGCGTCACGTCCTCGCAGCGGCACGCGAGCGTCTTACCCATCAGTCGCCCCTGTATTCGCAGCGCGCGTCGAACGTCTCGTAGAGCGTGATCTGCTCGAGCTCGGGGAGCTTGGGCTTTATCTCGGTCCAGAGCCAGCGCGCGAGAAACTCGCTGGTCGGGTTCTCGAGGCCGGGGATCTCGTTCAGAAGGTGATGATCGAGACGCGCGTGGATCGGCTTCCAGATCTCGTAGAGCTCGAAGAAGTCGATGAGCCATCCGGTCTCCGGATTCACCGGACCTGCGATCGCGACCTCGACTTTGAACGAATGCCCATGCATCCCGGCGCACTTGTGACCCGGCGGGACCTTGGGCAGAAAGTGCGCGGCTTCGAAGCGAAACTCGTGGACCAGGCGGACGTTCATCGAACGCTGCGATGCTAGCATTCCAGGCCCGTTCCGCCCGCTGGTTGCAGAACGCACGCGCTTCGGCTAGAAACTCCGGCCCCAACGCAGGGAGACCGCGATGTACATCGTTCTGTCGAAGAAGCCGCGCAAGACCAACCGCACCAAGAGCGCTCGTTACCGAGCCAAGGCGAAGGCCAAGGACAAGGGACGCCGCGGGCGCGTGTACCAGACGAACAAGTAACGGCTGCGTCGAGTCCGCAGTCTTTGCGCGCGCTCTTCTTTCTTTCGTCGGGCACGTTCACCGCGCCGGCGATTTTGCAGCGCATCGCGCCGCTCAGCTTTGCTCGGCTGTCGAACACCGTCGCCGTCGCCGTGCGCGATTCGGGCGACGTGGTGCTCGTCGACGTCGGGTGGAGCGCCGAGGCGTGCGCGGATCCTGCGCGCTTCCTCGGGCGTGTGCGCGCCGCGTCGCTCGGTGTCCGCGCCAAGCCCGGCGACGCGATCGTCGACCAGCTTCGTGCGCTCGGCATCGAGCCTTCGCGTGTGAAGACGATCGTCGCGACGCACCTTCACCTCGACCACATCGGCGGCGCCTGCGATTTCCCCGACGCCGAGGTCGTCTGCACCGATCGCGAGCTCCGCGCGTTCCGCGGCTTGCCGCGCGATTTCGGCTACCGCGCCGAGGATCTCGCGAAGACTGGACGCGCGCGCAGCGTCATCCTCGCCGGCGCGCCCACGTACGGCTTCCCCGCGAGCCACGATCTCTTCGGCGACGGCGAGATCATCCTGTGCGACGCGCAGGGGCACACGCCCGGCCTCGCCGCGGTGGCGCTCTGTACGGCCAAACGGACGTACGTCCACGTCGGCGACGCCGTCTACCAGTCGTGGGAGTACGGCCTCTCGCCGCCCGGCCCGTCGATCGTCGCACGCTTCACGGCGTGGCGACGCGAAGAGCTGGTGAAGACGTACGCCGCGATCCGCGCGTGCGAGGCCGACGCGCGCGGGCCCGTCGTCGTCCCCTCGCACGACCTCGAGGTGTTCGAGAAGCTGCCGCAGACGCCGGCAGCCGCCTCCTGATCGCTACGCGCCGCCCTTTTTCAGCTCGGTCAGAACCAGCTTCGCGACCGACTTGAGCGTGTCGAAAACGCCGACGCCCGTGCGTGCGACCGCCTCGAAGTCCGGAACGTTCGTCTTGTTGAGCATCTGGCGGAGCTCTTCGACGCTCGCGACGTTGGGCAAATCGCGCTTGTTGTACTGGATGACGAACGGCAGCTTCTCGAGCGAGTAGCCCTGCTCGGCGAGGTTGCCGCGCAGGTTCTCCATCGACTCTTCGTTCGCTTCCATGCGCTCGATCTGCGAGTCGGCCGTGAAGATGACGCCGTCGACGCCCTTCAAGATCAGCTTGCGGCTCGCGTCGTAAAAGACCTGACCCGGCACCGTGTAGAGGTGAAAGCGCGTCTTGAAGCCGCGGATCTCGCCGAGCGACAGCGGGAGAAAATCGAAGAAGAGCGTTCGCTCAGTCTCCGTCGCGAGGCTGATCATCTTCCCTTTGTGATCAGGGTTCGTGCGCTCGTAGATGTACTGCAGGTTCGTCGTCTTCCCGCAGAGTCCGGGGCCGTAATAGACCAACTTGCAGTTGATCTCGCGCGCCATGTAGTTGATGAAGCTCATCGGCCGTCAGCCTCGCTCAGTCGTTGAAGAGGTTGTCGATGTCTTCATCCGTGATCTCCGCGAACGGAGAATCCGCGCCTGGCTCCTGCACCTTCTTGAGCAAGGCTTCGAAGATGTGGTTGAGCTCCTCGCTCGCCTTCTTCACGCGAAGCCGGACGAGCCCGAGGCTCGACTTCGAGTCGAAGATGACGACGAGGATGACGCGGTTGCCAACGAGCTGAATGTGGATGTTCGCCTTTTCACCTTCGTGAAACTGCGTGGCGAACTCGTTCTCTTTCAGCAGCTTCGCCATGCCGCCCGTCGCGGCGATGTTGCCGGCGGTCAGCGAGGCGAGGCTCGTCGTATCGACGTTGTCGATGTCGCCGCTGGCCGCGATGAGCTGGCCGTTCTTGTCGACGATGAAGACGACCTTGGCGTTCGCGTCTCGAACCAGGCGGTCCACGACCGACTGGATCTGATTGAACTCCTCCTCGTACATCACCATCTGGGGGTTGGCCATTCGATGCCTCGCGTGCGGCTACCTGTGTAGCTGGCGCGAAACGCCGGAATGACCGGGTCTCGCCGCCTGAGAATAGAGCAACGGTTCTATCGAACCGGGGCCCTTCCAGCAAGGCGGGCGTTCGAAGGGCCTGTTTCCCGCAGTTTTCACTCGATTCGGAATTGCAGACCGACGCCGAGACCGAAATCGCGAGCGCCGTCACGGTCGTTCACGCGGGGCACCAGGAACATCGTCTTCAGGTCGATGGTGCGCGACAACGCGACGCCGAGCCCGAATCCGAGCGAAAAGTCGGTTCGATCGAAGTCGGCTTGGTGCGTGAAACGGAGGCCGGTGATCGGGCCAAGGAAGACCTTGGGCGTGACTTGAAACCAGACGTTGAGCGGCACGTGGAAGCCGACGAGCGTCGGATCGTAGAAGACGACGGGGACGTAGGCGCCGGTGTCGATGCGGACGCTGTGACCGGCGTGAAACGCGAGCGGAAGGCCGACCTCGAAGCCGATCCACCGCGAGTCCGGAGCCGGCAGCGTCGCCCGACCTTCGAGCGCGAGCTCGACCGGGCCGCCGCGCATGAGCGCACCGCGCACGCGCACCTCGGGGTTCGCGAGCGATCCGGTGCCGGTGCCGAACGTCTCGCGATCGTAGAGGCGGCCGTACGAATCGGCGCCGGTGAAGCGCGCGTCGTCGCCGAGGCGGAGGCCGGTGCGAAATCCGAGCTCGACGTGCTCGGTGATGCCTACGCCCATCTCGAGGTTGAAGCCCGGACCCGTGCGCGAAGGGGTGCGCGCGTCGATGCCGATACCGAGGCCGACATCGAACGCCCAGTCGTGACGCGGCATCGTGATGGAACGATCGACGTATGGCGGCGCGGCCGCAGAAAAACCGGCGAACGAGAGCGGCACCAGGGTGGAGAAGATACCGACGACGTGCGCGAAACGGAGACGCGGAAGGGGTGGCATGACGACCAAGACTGCCACCACGATCGTGCGCGCGCACTCTCGACGGCGTACCCTGGAAAGATGAAGCTGCGGCGTCTTTACTTCGTGCTCGTCGCGGTGGGCGCGGCGTGCGCTGCGAATGCGTGTGGGTCGGACGACCCGTCGACGGGTGGCGGAGGCGACGCGGGGAGCGACGCGACGAACGACGCGACGCAGGGCTCGGAGGGGGGCGCGGACGCGGCATCGGACGGCGGGACGCTCGGGATCGCGGTCGCCGATCAGAGCGTGTACGCCGGGCAGAAGGCGTCGCTGCCGGCGACGTTGATCGTCGATGCGGGCGGAGCGAGCTTCACGTGGACGCTCGTGACCGCTCCGCCGGGGAGCGCGGTGACGGCCGCGTCGATCGGCGGCGCGACGACGGCGACCGCGACGCTCGTCCCCGACGTGACCGGCGACTACGTGCTTCAAGTCAGCGCGACGGCGCCGTCGCTCGCGCCGACGAACACGCGCGCCACGGTTCATGCGTTCGCGGCGCCGGTCTTTTTCGCGCGCGCCATCATCGACGCGAACGGCGGCGAGGTCGGCGTTCACGTCGCGGGGCACGACAAGAGCGATCTGCACGCGGTCGCGTGCGCCATCTCGTTCACTCCGATGGAGTCGCAGACGTACCGATCGCGCACGCTCTTCGCGGCGGCGACGACGATGGATGCGTGGGAAGCGCCTGCGGGGCAGCCGTCGCGCTTCGCGTTCTCGGGGACGCAGTCGCTCACGCAAGACGACGCGGGGAGCTTCGCGACGTTCTTGATCGCGGGCACGACGAAGAACTCGTGCATCACGACGCCGACGACGCTCCGCTCGGCACAAGCGCCGGCCGGTTCGTTCGGGCAGCCGCGATTTTCGCCGGATGGATCGCGGGTCGCGTTTCTCGATCCGGTCGGCGCGAGCTTCGGCGTGTCGACGATCGGCTTCGACGGGACGGGCTACCGCGCGATCGCGACGGTGTACGCGAGCCCGCCGTCGAGCGGCGACGACTCGTCGAACATTCGACCCGAGTGGCAAGACGCGACGCACGTCGCGTGGCCGCGTCCGACCGGGACGGGCACGTGGTCGATCGTCGTCGCGAACGACGCGGCGGCCGCGACGCCGACGACGTTCATGACGTGCACGGGCTCGACGCCGCATCACGTCGCGCTGCTCGCGGACGGCTCGGTCGTGACGAGCTACTCGCCGACCGCGAACGCGCCACACGATCTCTACCTGCTCAAGCCCGACGTGAACAAGGCGTGCACGACGGTGCACAAGCTCACGACGTTGGGCGGAAACACCGCGTCGCGCGCGCACGATTTCGCGGTGTCGCCCGATCAGAAGACGATCGCGTACCTGCACTACGACGCGACGGCGCATGGCGGCGCAGCGTCGGGCGCGAACGAAGGCGATCTCTACATCGTGCCCGTCGACGGAAGCGCGGCGGCGAAGGCGGTCGGGACGGCGACGACCGGGCGCATCGGCCCGCGATGGATCGGCGCGGGGACACGGCTCGCGTGGACGCGCACGGCGCAAGCGGCCGATGGCGGCGATCCTCGCTTCGCCGAGAGCGTGAACGTCGTGTCACCCGACGGCGGCGCGAAGGTCGACATCGTGACGGGCGACGGCGTCAGCACGATCGTCGGCGCGGTCGGTCCGGGCGGGAGCTGCGCGGTCGGACGGCCTCTGCTCTCGTCGCCTCGCGTCGAAGCGATCGGCCTGCTCGTCGCGGCGCTCGCGCTCGTTCGACGGCGACGACGCGCCGCCGCTTAGCGACCGATACCGCTGACGCTCGCGCGCACCTTCTCTTCGATCCACAAGAGCGCGCGCACTTCGGGCGGCAACGCCGGCGCGCCGTTTTGCGAAGCAGCGTCGCCGTTCGTCGTGGCGTGATCTCCGCGCGACGCCTCGTCCGACGCGACGCTCGGCGCGCCGTTCGTCGACGACTCGTCGTGGATTGACCCTTCCGAGGTCGCGTCGGCGGCGGGACGCGGCGCTCGTGTCGCGCGCGGGACGAGCGAGTCGCGGATCCGCTGCGCGCGATCGGCGCGATCGGCGGCCTCGTCGCCGCGGCCGAGCGTCACGAGGACCTTCGACTCGTTCTCGAGCGACGTCGCCTGCCCGAGGACGTCGCCGATCGCTTCGCGCATCTCGACGCTGCGTCGATCGAAGACGAGGGCCTCGTCGTGCCGCCCGAGCGCCGAGAGGACGTTGCCGATGTTGGCGAGCGAGTAACCCTGACCGACGCGATCGTCCGTCTCTTCGCGGAGCTTCAGCGCACGCTCGTGAAACGCGAGCGCCTCTTCTGCGCGTCCGGCCGAGAAGAGCGCGAGCCCCATGCTCCCGAGCGACACCGCTTGGCCGACGAGGTCGCCGATTTTTTCGCGCATCTCGAGGCTCTGTTTTTGGCGCGAGATCGCTTTGTCGTGATCGCCGAGCGCGGTGTTCACGAGGCCGAGGTTGTTCGTCATCGCGCTCGAGACGCGAAGATCGCCGAACGCTTCGGCGTGCGCGAGCACGGCGCGCGACGTCGTGAGCGCGTCGTCGTACCGCTTCGCGTTCTCGAGCGTGAACGCCTCACGCATCCACGCCGTCCGCGCGCTCTTCTCGTCGCCGATCGCTTCGTAGAGCTCGCGCGCGACGCGAAAATGCCCGAGCGCCTCGTCGTGCCGGCCGCGAAACTTGTGCACGAGACCCGAGAGCATGCGCGCCGACGCGGCGAGCTCGTCGAGCTCACGCGCATCCGGCGCGCCCGTCTGACCGATCATTCGCGCGAGCTGCGCGAGATCCTCGTCGAGCGCCGCGAGCACGCCGAGCGTCTCTTCCTCCGCGAACCGAGCCCAGCTCGCGCGCGCCGCCTGAAGCAACCTGCGCGCCGCCGAATGGCGCTCGTGCGCCGACGCCGCGTGCGCCGCGAGCCGCACCGCGATGCCGGCGATGTTCGTCGCCGCATCGCCCGACTCTTCGAGATCCGCTTCGAGCACGCGAAACACCGACGCGTGCAACGTCTCGCGCTCTTCGTCTTCGAGACTCTCGTAGAGCGCACGCTGGAGGAGCACGTTCGAGAATTGGTACGCCGTCGACTCGCGCACGTAGAGCCGCTGCTTACCGAGGCTCTTGATGACGCCGTGCTTCTCGGCGATGAGGCGGAGTCGCTGCAGGAGCTTGAGCGGAGGCACGCCGGCGGTCGCCGCGAGCACCATCACCGTGAACGTCGCCCCTTCGACGCTCGCGTAACGAAGGAGCTCGCGCGCGTCGTCGTCGAGGCGGCGAATGCGCTCTTCGACGACGGAGAACGCGCTCGTCGGCACGCGCACGCTGTCGAAGCGCGCTTTGAACTCGCCGGTCTGCGGCGAGACGATGCCGTCCTCTTCGAGCGTCGCCAGGTACTGCGTGATGAAGAGCGCGTTGCCGCCGCTGCGCTCGGCGAGCCAATGCTCGAACTTGTCGTTCTCGTGGTAGCGCGTGTACCGATCGCGGAGGAGCGCGTCGAGATCGCGCGCCGTCATCTTGGGGACGACGACGTCGGCGTAGAGCGAGTAGCGCCCGAGCTCGTTGCGCACGTGAAGGAGCGGATGTCCCTGCCCGCCGCGCGAAGACGCCGCGTCGTCCGCGCGGTACGCGATGACGAAGAGGACGCGCTTTTTCGCGAGGTGCCGCGCCGCGGAAAAAAGCAGATTCGTCGACGACGTGTCGGCCCAGTGAAAGTCGTCGAGGATGAGAACGAGCGGATGCGCCTCGGACGCCTTCGCGAGGAAGTTGATGTACTGCTGAAACATCTGCTCCTGGCTCGCGGCGTAGCTCTTCTTCTCGCCGCCGGGATCCATGTGCTGCTTCACGAGCGACGCGGTCTCGAGCGACGAGTCGAGCACGGCGCCGACGACCGGAATGCAGCCGACCCACGCGCGCGCGACGTTGCCGACGAGCTTCGCCATCTCGTTTTGCTTCGCGGGCTCGCCGTCGTGCTCGAGGATCGCTTCGAGCAGCTCGGCCCACGGCTCGAGCGCTTCGACTTGGCCGACGTCTTGGCCGAGGAGCGGCGTCGAGCACTGCGTCGCGACGACCAACGGCGCGTTCGGCCCTGTCTTCTTCGCGAGCTCGTCTTGCGCCGCTTTGATCAGCGTCGTCTTGCCGATGCCGGCTTCGCCCGTGACGAACAACACGTTGTGCGTGTGGCGCAACGACGCGACGCGGTCGACCTCCGCGAGCACGCGCTCGAGCTCCGCTCTGCGTCCGATCATTCGCGCACCCCAGCGGCCGATTCTAACGCGACGGAGCGAGCGCTTGTAAGGTTCGTCGACGAGGGCCGATACTCGGGTGATTGAGCGAGATAGCGATCGTCCGTCTTGGAGAGCGCACGCCTGCGGAGATCGCGGATCTCTCCGCGGGCGCGCTCGACGTGCCGCTCGAACGGGACGCGGTCCTCATGCTCGCGCGTCCGTCGGCGCCTGCGACCGTGCTCGGCGCGTTTCAGCGCGTGACGAAGATGCCCGAGGGGACGGCGTTCGTGCGTCGAGGGTCGGGCGGTCCCGCCGCGATCGTCGGACGCGGCTCACTCTGGGTCGTGCTCGCGCTCGCGCATCCGTCGGCGATCACCGCGTGCGATCCTGCGCGCATCGTGAACCGCTACGTGCGCCCACTCCGTCGCGCGCTCACCAAGGTCGGCGCGACGGCGCACTACTTCGGCCGCGACTGGATCAGCGTGGAGCATCGTCCCGCCGCGCTCGTCACGTTTGCGCACGACGCCGCGTCGGGACGCACGGTGTTCGAGGCGATCGTCGCGGTGTCGCATGCGTTCGCGCTCGCGCCGCGCGCGTCGTTCCTCGGGAAAGAGCCGGGAACGCTCGCGGAGATCGTCGGACGCGATTTCGATTTGCAGACGATCGAAGACGCGATCGTGGAAGCCTACGCACATGGGACCGCGTACGCCGACGCGCACGCGCATGCCCACGCGCCCACGCACGCGCCCTCGATCGATCCGGCGTTCATCGCCACGACCTCCGCGGCCATCGGCGAAATCGGCGCGGGTCCCGACGCGCGCGGCGTCTTCCGGGTCGGCGGCGATCTCCTCGTCTCGCGCGACGCGCTCGCTGCGCTCGAAGCGCGCGCGCCGCGAACCGACATCCCCGACATCGCCTCGCTCGTGAACGAAACACTCGGCGCGCCTGGTGTCGCGATCGACGGCGTGCGCGATCTCGCGAGCATCGCGGATGTCGTCGAACGCGCGCTCGCCGCTGGGCGTCTTTCCCATTGAGTGCGCCGTCTTGGCCCTTAAGCGAAATGCTCGGCGCGCCGTCCTCTCTTCGACCTACGCTCATGAAGATGCTCCGATCGCTTCCCCTCGTCTTCGCCGCCTCGCTCGCCGCAGCGCTCGCCGTTCCGCTCGCCGACGTCGCGATCGCGGCGCCGCCTCCCGACGGCGCCGTCCTCGTGCGCGGCGCGGGTCGCATGCGCGGCGAGCGCGCCGCCGACTGGTCGCCGACGGTCATCGGCTCGGTCATCGCAGCCGGCACGATCATCGACGCTTCCGGCGCGGGTCAGCTCGAGATCAAATTCTCCGACGGCGTCGAGGTCACGATGGAGCCGGGCGCGACGGCGGTGTGGCGCGGTCGCGGCCGATTGCCGACGGAGCACAACGGTTGGTACGGCGGCTTTCACATCGAGCAGCGCGCGGGCGAGCTCGACGTGAAGATCCCGTCGCAGCCCGTCGCCGAGCGCGCGTTCCTGATCTCGTCGAAGGCCGGCACGCTCACGGGATGGCGCGGCTCGGTCCACGTGCTCGTGCGCGACGACATGACGGCCGCGTCGATCTACGAAGGCGCGCTCGTCGTCGGATCCAACGGGATCGGCTTTCCCGTTTACGACGCGACGGCGGTCTTGATCCGCAAAGGCGTCGCCCCGGAGAAATCGCGCGGCATCCCGTCGACACCCGCGTGGCCGACCGAGACGCCCGCAGGGACGACTCCGCCGCTCGCGCTCGTGAAGGCGAACGAGAAGACGCCGCTCGGCTTCGCGTGGAGCAAAGTCGACCGCGCGACGAGCTACCGCGTCGAAGTGTCGACCGATCCGGTCATGGTCAACGTCATCCAACGCGCCACGACGGCCGACACGAGCTTCATCGTGGGCGAGGTCCCGGCGGGCGGGCGGTACTACGTGCGCGTCCGCGCCGTCGTTGCCGACGGGATCGTCGGCGGTTGGTCGAAGCCGAGGCCGCTCCGCGTCATTCGCATCGCGTACCCGCAAGGCGCATTCCTCGCAAAGGACGGCGCCGTCATTCTCGCCGAGAACGCGAGCATCGCGCTGACCGACGTCGAGGGGATCGAGGTCGCGTACGAGAACGTGGGCGGCCCGAAGGTCCCGCTCGCATGGTCGCGCGCGCCCAGCAGCTTGCGGCTCGGCTCGAGCGGCTCGCGCATCGTGCACCTCCGCGATCCCGCGCTCGGCGCGGAGACGCTCGTCGTGCTCGGACGCCGCGAGCTCAAGGCGAAGGTCGATCTCTGCCCGCGCCGCGCGCGTTGGCCCGAAGATCCGGTGAGCGTGAAGGTGACGGTGACCGATCCGTCCGGTCGCATCGATCCGTCGACCGAGCCCGTGACGTTCGAGACGACGGTGAACCTCGAGAGCGTGCCGCTCGTGTGGCATCACATCGGCGCGACGTGGTGGGCGACGCTCGCGGCGAGGCCGGCGCCCGGACCGTGGGTCGTGCGCGTGACGGCGCGCGACGCGAACGGCGTCGAGATCGGAGAAGGCCACCTCGAGGTCGACGGCGCAAAGCCGCCGACCCTGCGCGGACAGAAGAGCGTCGACACGACCGAAGTCCGCGTCACGCACTGACGACGAACGCTAGAACCGAACCTGCATCACGCTCGACACGGTGTCGATCCACTTGGACGGCGCTTGCCCGCCCGGCTTGTGGACGTTGTCGGTCGCGTGGTTGTACTCGAGCATCAGCTGCAGCGCGCGCGTGAAGTGCACGACGCCGACGACCGCGAACGTGTCGCGCCCGTTGTTCCCTTGCGCCGAGTTCGGCGAGTAGTAGTCGTAGCGACCTGCGAGCGTGAAGCGGTGCCCGATGTCCTGCTCGAAGCGAACCCAGTACGCGAGCTCGTCGAGATCGCTCACCGAGCCGTTGACGATGTCGGTCGGGAACGACGGTAGCGCGATCCCTCCGCCGTACTTCGTTCCGCGGTCCATGTTCTGTCCGCGCGTGACCTCGGCGAGGAGGCGCGTCTCGCCGATGCTAGGGAGGAAGCGGTGCTTGATGCCGAGCTCCGCGTTGAACGCCCATCGCTTGAAGTTCTTGAAGCGAAGGAGCGTCGAGTCGACGATCTGTCCCTGGCCGTAGTAGCCGCTCACTCCGAGCGTCGCCACGCCGAGGTTGTACGAGACGCGACCAACGACGTCCTTCCCCTTGTTCAAGTCGGGGACGAGCGCGAACGTCTTCTCGCCTTGGACCTGACCGTTGACGATGGCGACCTGCACGTTGAGCTTGCGATCGAGCAGGTGCGTGTACGCGCGCGCTCCGGTGTCGAACTCGCCGGGGAACATGTTCTGCTCGCCCCAGCTTCGCTCGATGAACGGGCGATCGGCGTCGCTCTGCAAGATCTCGTAGCCGAAGGGGATCTTGAAGATGCCCATGCCGAACTCGGTCGTCATGTCGAAGCCGCCCGGCCATCGCACGGTGCCGATTGCTTCGACGTTGCGCGCGATGGTGCCGATCCCGCCGCTGGGGCCGCCGGTCGGTACCGGATCGATCTCGAAGACGAAGCGCGCAGAGTCGCTCGGCGCGAACTCGACCTTCAATCGCGTGCGGCGCAGACGGAAGAACGACGTGTTGTTCGTCGTCGCCGGGTTGCTGTTCGGAACGGCGGTGACCGTGTCGGCGTTGATGCCGGCGGGGAGGACGCCCGCGGCGTTGACGTTGGGCGACGCGGAATCGGAAAACCAATTCCAGACGAGCTGCGGCTGGATGTAGCCGCTCACCTTGAAGTGGCGGAGCCAGTGCAAGCGCTCGATGTCTTCGCGGTGAAGGCGCTGGCGCTCGCGCTCGAAGAGCTCGCGGCGCGCGACGGCGAGGCGCCCTTCCATCGCGGCGACGCGCTGTTCGAGCGCGGCGATCTGCGCGGGGTCTCCTGCAGCAGCCGCGGTGGATCCCGGAGGAGGCGGAGGAGCGTTCGGATCGGGTGCGCTGCCGGACGCGGCACCGCCCGGGCTCCACGAAGGAGGAGGCGGTGGCGGAAGATCAGGCGGCGTGGGTGACGGCGGAACGGCGGAGGCCGGCGGACGCGGCGGAGGCGGCGCGGGATGCGGCGCGGGCTGCGCGTACGCGACGAGCGGAGCGCCGGCAGCGAGGACCGACAGACAGACGAAGATCGAGCGCGTGATAGCGGCCATGGGGTCTCCCACGCGCTTTCTAACACGCCCGCACGAGCACTTCAGTGACGAAGAAACGCGAGCGCGAGCTCCAGAAAAATCAGCAAGATGACGACCAGCTCGAGGAGCGTGCTCCGTCGCGCGTCGCTCTCGCTGCGAACGAGCGCGTGCGCTTGGGTGAGGAGCGCCTCCTTCTTGTCGGTGCTGGCTTGCCAGTCGCGAATGCGAAAGCGTTGCACCGCCGACTCGTAGACGCGCCCTAGATAGAAGTCGCCGATGATCTTGAGCGCGTTGTCGACGCGCTCGGTGAGCTCCGCGACTTCCATCAGTCGACGAACGACGTCGCGCGCGAGCTTCGGGTACGGGCTGAAGAAGATCGAGCCGCGACCGCGCGCCTTGGCGAGGTCGTCGTAGAGGCGCGACAGCTGCCGCTCGAAGATCCCGTCGTAGTAGCGAAGCTCGAGGAGCTGCGACGTCGCAAGCTCGAGGATGTCGGGAATGTCGCGACTGCCGGACGGTTCCAGAACCAGGGCGCTGTTCCAATCGATCACGACGAGGTCATCCTCGAAGTAGCTGTGCGAAAACTTGAGCACGTCGCGGGTCTGGGCTTCGGAGAGCGGTCGCGTCGCGTCGCGCTCGCCGACGAGGAGCTTCGAGAGGAGCGGCCACGCGAGGAGATCGGTCGCGCGCATTCCGCCGTCGACCTCTTCGAGGAAGACGACGGTGTACGTCTCCGCGCCACGCCAATCGTGCCGTCCACGCAGCGCCGTGCCGAGCTTGCCTACGAGCGCGTCGAGCTCGGTGCGCGCGAGGGCGTCGACGCGCGACGACTCGTACAGCTCGTCGCACACGGGGAGCATCGTCGCGAGGTCGGTGCCCGGCGCGATCGGGACCTCGATCTCGATCGACACGGCGCCATAATCGAAGAGTCGCGCGCAGATCGTGACCTCCACCTCACGACGCCCTGCGAGGATCTCGGTCTTCCGCGACCCGAGCTCGACGTCGAGAGGCGGCGCCGCGAAAACGAGCGCCTGAGCTCCGTCGCGCGAGAGCGCCGCGCGCTTTCCGGCAAGCCCGGCGCGCTCGACGTCGTCGAGCAGGATCTCGCTCCCCACATCGAAGACGCGGTAGCAGAGAATCCGTCCACGTCGCACCACGACCAAGCTCATCCGGGCCACCGCTTCTTGCAGAATCGCAGCTTTTTCGACACCCAACCGTCCCCGTGACAGAGTTCACTAAAGCCGTGATCGATCGTCCGTGGCGATGGGTTTCATCGCTCTTCCCGTTCCTGGTTGTTGGTGCAAGCTGCATGGCACCGACGGAGGGAGCGCCTGCGGCTCGATTCGACTCGCAACCGCACGTCGTCGAGCGCACGAGCGCCGGCGCACAAGAGCGGACGAAGCTCACCGAGGTGACCGCACCGTCGAAGCGCTCCGACGAATCGGCGGCGATCCTCATCGTGCTCGACGGCGCGCGCTGGCAAGAGATCTTCAACGGCGCGGACCCTGTGCTTGGCGCGCCGCGCGGCTTCGACGTGTCGAAGCTCACGAGCGGACGCGTGCTCATGCCGAACCTGCACAACCTCATCGAGACGCGCGGCCTCGCGATCGGCGCGCCCGATCACGGCGAGCCGATCGTCGCGAGCGGACCTTCGTACATCTCGCTCCCCGGCTACATGGAGATCATGACCGGCGCGCGAACCAAGTGCATGGACAACGACTGCGGCCCGACGCGGATTCCGACGATCATGGACGACATGCGCACTGCTACCGGCAGCGCGACCGACGCCGCCGTCATCGCGTCGTGGCCGACGATCGAAAACGCCGCCGCGCTCGAGACGTGGAAAATCGTGATGTCGACCGGCGTGCATCACAGCCGAAACGCCGGCGCGCTCCGCTTCGACTACACGTCGTCGATGCTCTTCTGGAACTCGGAGGACGCGCTCCCCTGGCCGGGCGAAGACGACTACCGCCCCGACGTGCTCACCGCGCAAATCGCGCTCAAGTACCTCGCGAAGAAACGCCCGCGTCTCCTCTTCATCGGCCTCGGCGACATGGACGAGTACGCGCACAAGAACGACTACCGCGACTACATCATGTCGATGCAGTACGCCGACAAGGTCATCGGCGACGTCGTGAAGACGCTCGCGACGATGGGCGAGCGCGGCGAGCGCACGTCGATCTTCGTGACCGCGGATCACGGGCGCGCGGACAACTTCCGCTCGCACGGCGCGGACTCGCCCGAGTCGGCGCGCGTGTTCCTCGTCGCGGCCGGAGGCGACGTCCCCGTTCGCGGCCTCGTCAGCCCGACGAAGAAGCACCACCTCGCCGACATCGCGCCGACCATCCGCTCGCTCATCGGCATCGCGCAACGCGGCGGCGAAAACGCCGGCGAGCCGATCGAAGAGATCGTCACGCGCTAGGTCGCGTTCACGCCGGCTTGTAGCGATCCCAGACGCGCGCTTCTTTGAAGATGCGGACGAGCTCGGTGTCGAGGTGCCCGTCTTTGACGTTGTAGTCGAGGATGTCGATCGCGCGTTCGAGCGGGACCGCCTTCTTGTAAGGGCGATCGCTGGCGGTGAGCGCGTCGAAGATGTCCGAGATACTCATCATCTTCGACTGCACCGGGATCTCTTCCGCGCGCCATCGATTGGGATATCCCGTGCCGTTCAGCCGCTCGTGGTGCGCGCCAGCGATGATCGGAACGCGACGAAACGCTTTGCCCCAAGGGATCTGCGAGAGGAATCGATACGTGTGGGATACATGCGATCGGATTTCGTCGAACTCTTGCGGCGTGAGCGAGCCCTGCTTGATCTTGAGGCAGACCACGTCCTCGTCGTCGAGCAGCGTGCGCATCTCGCCGCGCAAATCGGTGTAGGTCTCCTTCGCGATCGCTTCGATCTTCGCGAAGTCGCCGCTCGTGAGCACGGTCGGCTCGTTCGCGATCGTGACGGCTTCGAACATTCCGTCGAGATCCGCGCGACGCTGCGCGAGCTCGAGGTCGAGCGCGTCGAGCAGGTCACGAGACGCACCGCGCTCGAGCGCTTCGAGCTTGCGACGAAGGACGTCGGCCTCGATCGATCGCGCGACGAAATCGAAGCGCGAACGCACGAGCGTCAGGCGCTCGTCGTAGAGCTTCTTCGCTTTGACGAGCACCTTCTCGCGCACGCCGATTTTCCCGAAGTCGTGGAGCAGGCTCGCGTACTCGAGCTCGCGCAGATCGGCCTTCGAGAAGGTCGCGTCGCGGTATGCGCCCGTCGTCTCGCCGTCGACGATCTTCGCGAGCTCGATCGTGAGACCCGCGACGCGCTGCGAGTGACCGCTCGTCGTCGGATCGCGCGACTCGATCGCCTGCACGCTCGCATGGACGAACCCCTCGAACAGCAGGCGAATCTCGTCGTAGAGCATCGCCGTCTCGAGCGAGACGCCGGCCTGCGCGGCGACCATGCCGAGGAGCTCTTCGCTCCGCTCGTCGAACGGGATCACCTGCTCGAGGATGTCCTCGGGCGTGCACAGCTTGGCGTGCGGATCCTTCTTCTTGTTGATGAGCTGAATGACGCCGATGACCTCGTCGCGTTGCGAGATGAGCGGCGCGACGAGCATCGATTTGGTGCGGTAGTGCGTGCGCTCGTCGAAGCGGCGATCGAACGCGAACGTCGATCCGGGAGGCATGTCGTAGACGTCGGCGATGTTGATCGTCTTCTTGTCGAGCGCGGCGCTCCCGGCGATCGAACGACGCGAGATCGGCATGACGAACTCGCGCGAGTCGAAGCTCACCGATTCGTTCTGCGTCAGCTTGAAGCGAAGGTGCGGCTCCTTGCCTTCTTCGACGACGTAGATGCTCCCGGCGTCGGCGCCGGTGATGAAGCGGCTCTTCTCGAGGATGACGCCGAGGAGCTTGTCGACGTCGCGCTCGGTGGTGATCGCGCGCGCGATGTTGATGAGCTCGCCGAGCTCGTAGCGATAACGACGCAGCCATTTTCCGCGGCTCTCGGCGCGGCTCTTGGCCTCGATGAGCTCGAACGCGCGCTCGACGGCGATGTAGACGTCGTCGGGGGTCGGCTCGTCGGAGAGGATGCTGACGAGCCCGCGGCTGAGCGCTTGCGCGACGTTGGGATCGCACGGACGACCGATGAGCACGAGCAGCGCGCTCGACTCGGCGAAGCGCGCTGCGAACGGCTTCAAGAGCTCGCGCGCCACGTCCCACACCACGGCCGGTGCGAGCACCACCGATGCCGCGTCGCGCGCGAGGACGAGCAGCGCCGGATGCGGCCTCGTCAGCCGGTCCGTCGCCATCCTCGCGTCTTGACCGATCGCTTCGGCGAGTCGCGCAACGCGTGAGAGCGCGGTCGTCGTCGCGCTCGATGCGACGTCGTTCATCTCACTACGATACCACCGCCTCTACTCGTCGGCGGGATTCGCCAGCTTGCGCGAGAAGATGATCGCGTCCTTGCGTTCGCCACCGATGAGCAGGTGCCCTTGGAGGAGCCCGGTGCGTCGGAAGCCGTTGAACGAGAACGCGGTCGCGAGACCGACGTCGTCGCTGGGCGCGAGCGAGAAGCAACTGACGACCCCTTCCGCGAGGAGGCGATCGCACAGCACGCGAAGCGCCGAAACCGTCGCGAGACGCTCGGCGTCGTTGCGCGGCGCGGTGAGCATCTCGAGAAACGAGTTGCCGAAGCACGCCTGCGACTCGGTCGACGTGACGAGCTCGAAGCCGCCGCGCGCCGTGACGACGTGGTACGTGCGCTGAACGTCGCGCCCGAACGGCTCGAACGCCGTCATCGCGCGCCCTGCCTTGAGCATCGCGGTGACCGCCTTCTTCGCGTCGACCTCGCGCATCACCGCGACCTTGGCGAGCGGCAACGGCTTGTCGACGAGCTCCTTCGCGTGCTTCTTCCCGAGGACGATCGTCCGCTCCATGCGCTCCTGCGCGGGGCTCATCTCGGGCGGCGACGCGGGACCGGTTGGCGCGTCGTCGATGGCGGCGGCCGATGCGGTGAGGCGCATCTCGCTGTGCAGCGCCGAGGGGCGATGCGATGCGCCCGTCACGCTATGAACCATGGCGCCGAGCAGGAACGCGTCGCTCCGCTTGTAGAAGCCGGGGATGTTCCCCTCCTTCGCGAAGCCGAGCTTGACCCAGGTCGACACCTCGTCGCGCTCGACGAGCGTGTAAACTTTTTCGGCACCTTCGCGCTGAGCGAGCGACATGACGAACATGCGCTTTGCGTTCGACGGCCCGGCGCGGAAGTCGACGACGCGCATCGTCCGGGTGCGTCTGTTGATCAGCAAGCAGAGCGATACGTGCTCGTTCTGAAAAAAGACTTCGTCCACGCGATCTGCGCGAACAGACTGCTGAGAACTCCACGGCAATGACGTCCGGACGGCCATGTTCGCACCCACCCTACGAAATGCAGGAGGCGCAATATCGCCCGTAGCCCGCTCGGTCACGAGCTTGCCCCCCCTGCCCTCCCTCGCTGGTCAGCCCGTGCGGGGAGCGCGTTTCACAATTGAAATCCCATTAACACGCACCCGATGACATCGTCAATCGGATCAGGTGACAAATCGGTGATTTACGGGCCGTTTCATAAACGGAAGGTGATGTTCGGATGAACAGTCTTTCCCCAACTTCCACGCCGCTCGGAAGGCGGTGCGCGCGCTCAGGCGACGATGCGTGATGCGTCCGCGTTGCTCACGCCGAGGAGCTTCAGCACTTCGGGCAAGCGCGTCTTCTGGACGGAGACGAGCGTCGGCATTCCGCCGGAGAGACCGAGCATCGGGAGGAACGTGATGCCACTGTCGAAGCGCGTCGCGAGCGTGAGCGTGTCCATGTCGAGGAGGAGTGCGATCGATGCGCGCTCTTGGCCGAGTAGGAGGAGCAGCGTCTTGTCGTACTCGCCGTGGCGCTTCGTGGCGTCGACGAACGCGACGGAGGTGGCGGAAGGCGGGAGCGTCTCGCTGCGCGCGAGATGCGAGAGATCAAAGCGGACGTAGCCTTGCGCGACCGCGCGTGAAGCTTCTTCGGCGCGTGCGAACTCGGCGGCGGCGGCGTCGATTGGCGTCCAGAGTGATGCGTCGGTGAGGCCCGCCGCGAGGTGACGCACGATGAGGCCGAGGAGCGCGAGGTCACGACCGCGCGCGCGGATGGCGCGATCGAAGCGTTGGCCCGTCGCGCTCGCGACACCGGTGCGCGTGTCGATCGCGCGCGCGTCGTCGTCGGCGCCGGGGTACGGCTCGGTGCCGCCGCGGATCCATTTCGCGGCGCTGCACAGCCCGTCGAAATCCGTGTGGCAGACGATCGTGTCGACGGCGCCGACGCGTCGGACGATCTCCGGCGTGACCATCTCGGGGCAGGCTCCGTGCTCGGCCTTGGTCGACAAGACGAAGCGCGGATCGCTCGCGAAATCGGCGTGCTTCGTGTGATCGTGATGATCGACCCACGCGACGAGGCGCGAGCCGAGGCCGTCGATGAAGGGTTTGGTGATCTTGTCGTAGCCACCGCTCGCCGCCTCGGAGGCGAACGCGAGATCGAGCACGACGACCTTGCCCTCGAGGTCGCGCGGCTTCGGGAGCTTGCGCGGCGAGGCGAAGGCGAGGTGGGGCATCCGATGTGCGGTGTAGCACGCTAGACTCGGCGCATGGCCAAGTTGCCCATTTCGTTCGACGAGCACGGGCTCGTTCCCGTCGTCGTGCAGGATCATCTGACGGGCGAGGTGCGCATGGTCGCGTTCGCGACGACCGAAGCGGTGCGCGCGACGCTGACGACGGGGCGCGCGACGTTCTGGAGCCGCTCGCGCGGGGAGCTCTGGGAGAAGGGGCGCACGAGCGGAAATTCGATCGCGGTGCGGCGCGTGCTCGTCGATTGCGACGCGGACTGCCTCATCTATTCCGCAGAGCCGCAAGGTCCGAGCTGCCACACCGGCGCGCCGTCGTGCTTCTTTCAGACGATCGACGCGGGCGAGCTGACGCAGAAGAGCGAAGAGCCGCAGACGATCCTCGCGACGGTCGAAGCGATCCTCGAAGCGCGAAAGAAGAGCACGTCGGCGTCGAGCTACACGAAGAGCCTCTACGATGGCGGCGCGCCGGCGATCGTGGCGAAGCTGCACGAGGAGTGCGAAGAGCTCGGTCGCGCGGTCGAAGCCGAGGGTGACGACCGCGTCGTGAGCGAAGCCGCGGACGTGCTGTACCACCTGCTCGTCGCGCTGAGGTGGCGCGCGATCCCCTTCCGCGACGTGCTCGGGGCGCTCGCGAAACGCATGGGGACGAGCGGTCACGAAGAGAAAGCTCGACGCAAGTGACGTTCGGTTGACCCCCTTTCGAGCAAAGCCCTATCCTCGAAAGACATGGCCACAAAAGTCCTCGTGTTCGAGAGCGATGCAGCCTTCGCAGGCGAGCTCCGGAACGAGCTAGGCAAGCTCGGTTGCGACACCACCGTCGTCGATGACGGCAACATCGGTTTGCAACAGGCCGCATCGGCGCGGCCCGACTTGATCCTCTTGTCGATCGAGCTGCCGCGGATGAACGGCTTCTCGGTCTGCAACAAGCTCAAGAAAGATCCGGCGCTCAAGGACGTCCCGCTCATCATCATGTCGAGCGAGTCGAGCGACGAGACGTTCGAGCAGCATCGCAAGCTGAGGACGCGCGCCGAGGACTACGTCCACAAGCCGATCGCGTTCGGCGAGCTGCTCCAGCACATCGAGGCGTTCGTGAAGCTCGGATCGCCTACCGCGTCGGCGATGCCGCCGAGCGACGCCGGGATCGTGATCGAGGACGAGGTGTCGATCCACAGCGTCGACTACCTCGAAGACGACTCGGCGATGACGCAGATCGCGAAGCGTCCGGAGTTCTTGCAGCCGCCGCCG
>JBBQXV010000049.1:0-41211 GCA_038209335.1 Polyangiales bacterium
GATCGTCTCACCGGCGTCCTCGTGGCTACTCCATCCCGCTGCCGTCGCGCGCTCGTACCGCGTGAATGTGCGCGGCGCCGTGCTCGCCGGGATCCCACGCGCTGCGGACGGCGTGTTCGAAGCGCGCGACGTCGGTCTCGACGACACGCCGTACTTCGCGTTCGGGCCGTGGCGCCGGCGCGACGTGACCGTCGCCGGCGTCGAGATGACGATCGGGATTGCCGCGCCCGCGCGCGGAGTCGACGACGCGGAGATCGAACGCGTCGTCGTCGACGCGGCATCGCTCCTCGCGCGCTACTTCGGACGCTTCGCACCGAGCTCGCTCGTGCTCGTGGTCCCCGCCGATGGTGCGGGGGTCGACGGCAAGACGCTGGGCGGCGGCGGCGGCTCTGTCCTGCTTCGCATCGGTCGCGACGCCACGCCGACCACCGTCCGCGAGAGCTGGGTCATCACGCACGAGCTCGTTCACGTGAACCTCCCGTCCTTCGGTCCGTCGCACAGATGGCTCGAAGAGGGGATCGCGACGTACGTCGAGCCAATCGCGCGCGCCCGCGCCGGCACGCTCCCCGTCGAGCGCGTGTGGCGCGATCTCATCGAGGGAGCGACAAAAGGACAGCCCGAGCGCGGCGACGAAGGGCTCGACAAGACGCGCACGTGGGGTCGCACATATTGGGGTGGCGCGATGTTCTGTCTAGCCGCGGACGTCCAGATACGTCGACGGACTTCGAACGCTCGATCGTTCGACGATGTGTTGCGAGCGATCGTCGCAGCGGGAGCGAGCGTCGCGCAGCGGTGGGACGTGGAGCGTTTCCTCGCGACCGCCGACACGGCGAGCGGAACGTCGGTCTTGCGCGAGCTCTACGCGCGGCTGGCGCAAGCGCCCGGACGCGTGGACCTCGACGCGATGTGGCGCGATCTCGGTGTCGCGAGGATCGGGGACACGGTCTCGTTCGACGACAAGGCGCCTCTCGCGGCGATTCGCCGAGCGATCACGGCGCCGTGACTCTTTTTCCGTAACTAACCGACCGACTGGCGTAGGAGCGGAGGTGAACCTCGACTCCGTGCTCGAAGCCGTGTCCAGCGTCCGTGCGCCGCCCCCGTCGGCGGCGCTCGTCGCGGCGGTCCACCATCCGGTGGCGGTGCGGACGCGCGTTCCATCGCGCGAGATCGCCGCGCTCGTCGCGATGTCGGTTCCGCTCGCCTTTCTTCATGCGTACTCGAACGGGCTGCGCACTGACCTGGGACGCGTCTCGCCCGCGTGGCTCGTCGCGGTCGGTTGCGCGTGGCTCCTTGCGTTCGTCGCGCCGCTCGTCGCCGTGATGCTCCCGGCTCGCGGCAGTGTCATCGCCGATCCGTCGCGCGTCCTGGGGAGCGCAGCGCTGGTGCCCGCCTTCGTGGTCGTGCTCGGGATCACGGTTGCCGGATCCGTCCAGGCTCCGAATCTGACGAACGCCGACGAAGTGAGCGGCATCGTGCGATGCCTCGTCTCGGGTCTCGAGGTCGCTGCGATGCCATTCATCGTGGCGTTCCTCGCGCTGCGGCGCGCGATGCCCGTGGACGCGCGCGCCATGGGAGCGGCACTCGGCGGAGCGGGCGGAGCGCTCGGCGGTTTCGCACTTCATCTGCAATGCGAGGCCGGCGGTGCAGTGCACACGGGCTTCGGACACGCCGGCGCCGCCGTTGTCGGTGCGGTCATCGGGTACCTGTTGGTGGGGTACCTGCAAAGGTCGCGGTGAGGGGAACCGTGGTGAGCACCATCGAAGCGGATTCGACGATGCCTAATGTCGCGGCGCGTGATAGCGCAGCGCGAGTGGCAATGGTGCGACACGCCGAGCTGATGGTGGACTATTGCGCCGGGAACGAGGCGGCGTTCCGCGAGCTCTACGCGCTCGCCGCTCCGCGCCTCCTCGCCTATTTGATCTGCCTCGCGCGCGATCGCTCGACCGCGGAGGAGATCCTTCAGCAGACGTTCATCAAGCTGCATCAGTCACGAGCAGCCTACGTGCGCGGCGCGGATCCGATGCCGTGGCTCTACACGATCGCGCACCGAACGTTCCTCGACGAAGCGCGCCGACGAAAACGCTCGCGCGTCGAGCCGGCGCGGACCGACGAGCTCCCGGAGATCGCCGTGAGCTTCGACGGAGGCGCGGCCAACGAGGATCCCTACAGCGCGGAGCAGATCGCGGAGGTGCTCGCGGCGCTCGATCGCCTGCCCGACAACCAGCGCGACGCGCTCGTGCTCACGAAGATCCAGGGCAAGAGCATCGCCGAGGCCGCGACGATTCTCGGGACGACCCCGGGCGCGATCAAGCTGCGCGCGCATCGAGGCTATGTCACGCTTCGGGAGCTCCTCCGAAGCACGGAGGACGAGCGATGAGCCACGACGACGATCTCGACGAGAAACTCGCCGCCCTGGCGGAGCTTCCGGTGCCTCCGCCGTCGGCCGCGCTCCTCGGTATGGTGCGCGCAGGCGGAGCCGTAACGACACGCTCGCCGTGGCACGCCGTCGCGGCGGTGGTTGCCGTCGCGATCACCATCGTCGTGGTGCACACGTGGGTCACGAGCGTGCGAGAGGATCTCGCGTCGCTTCCACCGACTTGGTTCTATGCGGTCCTCGCCGCGTGGCTCCTCGCCTTCCTCGCGCCGCTCGCGGTGGCGCTCGTGCCACGTCGAGGCTCGGTGCTCGCCGACTCGGGCCGCGCGGCGCTGCTGGCGCTCGTCATCCCTGCGGCTGTCACCGCGATGTCGATCTGGCTCAGGGTCGACGGGCCGCAGACGGTGATCCCGACGCCTGACAACGCGCTTCGGTACATCGCGAGCTGCATACTCGGCGGGCTCGAGATGGCGGCGATTCCGCTCATCATCTCGATCGTCGCGCTCTACCGCGCCGCGCTCCCGTCGCACACGCGGTGGCTCGGTGCCGCCGTCGGCGCGGCGAACGGCTCGCTCGCGGGCTTGATGCTTCACGTGCACTGCCCGATCGGCGGCCCCGTGCACGTCGCCGTGGGGCACGCGGGCGCGTCGATCGTCGGCGCTATCGTCGGCGCCATCGTCGTTCCCACGGTTCGGCCTCGACGCTCCGCAACCTCGACCTGAGGGTTCCGAGCGATCGACCGCACGATCCGGCTAGCGGGGCTCTTCGCTGGCCTCGATTCGTTCTTTTCTGACGGACCGCCTGACTTCGCCCCCGGGTGAGTTAGAATGTGTTTTACCCATGGCGCGCAAGCCTCGCCCTCCGAAACAAATCGTCGCCTTCAAGGTCGAGCCCGAGCTGGCTGCGCTCCTCGACGCGATGCCGAACAAGAGCGAGTTCATTCGCGCGGCCGTCCAGGGCCGCATCGCGTCCGCGTGCCCGCTCTGCCGCGGGACGGGGGTCGCTCCGTTCGGCGGCGTCGGCAACGAGCTCACGAAGCTCGTGCAACAGCATCCGCTGTGCGTTTGCGCGGGGTGTGGCGTAAAAGAGCCGCGGCCGTGTCACTCGCCCGGCCACTGCGACGACGATCCGCGCATCGCGGCGTTCGAGCGCTGGGGCGCGTTCTATTGCGAGGCGTGCGTGTCGCAGTTCGCGTTTTGCCAGGATTGCCACAAGCCGCTCGGGCGGGCCGGCGGTCGCAACAAGAAGAGCGTGTGCGACGACTGTCGCGCCGCCTGATTCCTCTCGGTTCTCGGCATCGACGATCCGGACCCACCGGACGCGCGTATGTCCAACGCTCGGACGACTGACATCAGCGGTCCGATGAGCTTGGCCTGTCGAAAGGAACCGAAATCATGCGAAACAAATGGAAGTGGGCACTTGCGGTGCCCCTCGTTGCGGCGGGGATCGCGGTCCTCTCCCAGGGACGCGCAGCCGACCACTTGGACGGCCCCGGGGCGAAGCACGATCCCGCGGCAGACATCACGGACGTTTACGCCTTCATGAGCCCCCAGGCGACGACTCCGAACCACGTCGTCTTGGTTCAGAACGTCTTCCCCATCGCCTCGACGACGTCGAAGTTCTCCGACAAGGTCGACTACTTCTTCCGCGTCCGCAAGGTAACGGGCACCGCGCCCATTACGCTCGACACGACGGCGCTCGACGTGAAGTGCAACGTCACCGGCTCCCCGCAGTCGATCACCTGCACGGCGCCGGGCGGCCTAACGAAGACCGTTGCGGTCGGGACCGCGGGCGCGTGCGCTGTCACGGACAACATCTGCGTCTACGCCGGACTCAAGTCCGATCCGTTTTACTTCGACCTCGCCGCCTTCAACAAGTCGGTGATGATGAACTCGGCGCAGTTCACCACGCCGGGCGTCAACTTCTTCGCCGGCCTCAACGTGCTCACGATCGTCGTCGAGCTCAACGCCACGACGGCGTTCGGCGCGAACGCCATCGTTGCGGTCTCGGCCGAAACCAACCGGACGGGGAATTGAGATGAGCACCATGAAAACTCTCGGAGCTCTCTTCATCGCAGGCTCAGTCGCCTTCCCGCTCGCTCTCGCCATGATTGGCTGCAGCGGCGACGACAACGTCGTCCCCACGGGCGACAGCGGCACGCACGCGGACGTCACGCAAGGTGACACCGGACCCGGGATCGACAGCGGCCCCGGCGTCGACAGCGGCACCGACAGCGCGCCCGGCGACTCGGGCAACGACGCCGACGCGGCCCTGCCGACCGGCATGATCGACAAGATGGGTCGTCCGGCGATTAGCACGGCGCTCAACTTCGGAGACGATCCGAAGAAGGACGCCTTCAACCACGAAGCGTCGTTCCAGAACTGGGCGGCGAACACGACGTACGACACCAACTTCAACAACAACCTGAAGACGTTCGACGCCCTCGGCGGCGACGCCGTCGACTTTGCGCTCACGGCGGGCATTCACCCGCTTCGCGATGCTCTCAAGGCCGACTACCTGTTCCTCGACACGGGCAAGGCGTGCACGGCGGCGAACAGCTATTGCGAGACCGGCTACCTCGAGATCGAGGCCGAGCTCCTCCTCGGCGGCGCGACGCACACGACGTGCGGCGGTCGCACGCTCCCCGAGGACGTCATGGACAAGACGTTGACCCTCCTCGTCACGAAGAACCGCGCGATGATCAAGGACAACGTCAACGCCGCGACGAAGGCGCCGACGCGGACGTTCCCCTACCTCGCCGATCCGAACTAGTCGGCCAGCCTCACACCACGTACGGCGTCGCGTATCCTCGGGTACGCGGCGCCGCTGCGTTTTGTCGGAAGGGCTCATGAACATTTCTCGCAAAGCTTCGTGCTTCGTCTTCCTTTCGCTCGCGATCACAGGCTGCCGCGCGTCAGATAGCGCGCCGCCTGCGCCGTCCGCGAGCGCTGCGTCAGCTGCGGCGATCCCGTCGGCCGCGCCGTCCGCGGAGGTCACGCCGCCGCCGAAGGCGCTCCGCGGCAGACCGAAAAACGATCGCGAGATGCCGACGACGTCGGCGGAGATCGCGCTCGGGAACATGGACTCGCAGCTCGCCGAGCTCGAGCGGCTGACCAAGCTCGATCCGAAGAACGTCGCGCGCCTGCGGATGCTCAGCAACATGCACGTCACGCGCGGCAAGCATCGCGGCGATCTCGACGAGATTCAGCTCGGGATCGACATGATTGCAAAGTGCATCCTTCTGTCGCCGAACGAAGGCGACCTCTACCTCGATCGCGCGAACGAGGAGCAATCGCTCCATCGCTTCAAGGAAGCGCGCGCCGACCTCCAGAAGGCGAAGGCGCTCGGCGCGAAGGCCGACGCGATCGCCGACGTCGAGCAGGAGCTCGACTGGAACGACGGGAAGTACGAACCGGCGATGGCAGCAATTCGCGCGGCACGCGCGCGGCACCCGACCATGATGACGGTCGCGCGCGTGGCGCAGCTCGCGCACGATCTCGGGAAACACGAGGAAGCCGATCGCGAGTTCGAAGCGGCCGAAGATCTGATCACCGACACGAACCCGATCCCTGTGGCGTGGCTCGATGTACAGCGCGGTCTGCACAAAGTGAAGACGGGACGCCTCGACGAGGCGATCGTTTTTTATCGCGAGGCGGTCGCGCGCATTCCGTCCTTCGTGATGGCGCGCGAGCACCTGGCCGAGGCGCTCCACATGCTCGGCAAGGACGAAGAGGCGACCGCGATCTACGAGAGCATCGTGAAGACGTCGACGGATCCCGAATTCACGGGACAGCTCGCAGGGCTCTATCGCGAGCAGGGCAAGACGAAGGAGGCCGACGCGCTGCGAGCGAAGGCGACGGCGCGCTACGGCGAGCTTCTGCGCAAGTTCCCCGAGGCGATGTATTGGCACGCCTCGGAGTACTTCTCGGAGGAAGGCGCGGATCCGAAGCGCACGCTCGAGCTCTTGCAAAAGAACATCGCGCTCCGACCGAACATGACGAGCTTCGTGGCGCTCGCGAGCGCGCAGCTCGCGGTGGGCGACGCCGTCGCGGCAAAGGCGTCGATCGACACCGCGCTCGCGATGCCGATCGTGTCGGCGGAGCTGTTTTGGACGGCGGCACGCGTCTACGCGAAGTCGGACGCGCCGAAGAGCGAGGCGTTCGCGGCGCGCGCGAAAGCGTTCAATCCGCGCATCGACCGCGAGGAGCCTGCGATCACGCGCTAAGAGTGGGGAGGTGAGCTTCGAGCGGATAGCGATCCTCGGTCTCGCGATCGCATGCGTGTGCTGGGCGACGCGCGCGGACGCGCACGCACCGGGGCTTTCGCAAGGGCGCTACGAGCTGACCGAGACGAACGTCCGCGGCGATATCGTCCTCGCGAGCGTCGACGTCGCGCGCGCGTTTCCTTCCATCGACACCGACGAAAGCGGCACGCTGTCCGCCGACGAGATGGAGCGCGGAGGCGCCATCGTCGCACGCGAGCTCGTCGGACGGATCGCGGTGAGCGCGGACGGTCGTTCGTGCCCGACGTCGTCGTCGGCGGCGACGCTCACCGAGCAAGACGGCGTCGAGGTGCGGTTCGACGCGGCGTGCACGGCGCGTCCGCGCAAGATGACGATCCGCTGCGGCTTCCTCGACGTGCTCCCTGCGTCGCATCACCACATCGCCGTCGTCGTCACGGCGCGCGATCGCCCGCCCTTCGAAGCGCTCGTCGTCGCCGGCAGCGCGGACGTCTCGATCGACGTTGCCGCGCCGTCCAGCTCGCGCAGCTTCCGCGCGCTCCTGATCCTCGGCGTCGAGCACATCCTCACGGGCTACGATCACCTCGTCTTCCTGTTTGGGCTCATCGTCATGGGCGGACGCGCGCGATCGCTCGTATTGGCGCTGACGGCGTTCACGGTCGCGCACTCGATCGCGCTCGCGCTCGCCGTGCTCGGCGTGTGGGCGCCGAGTCCGTCGATCGTCGAGCCCGCGATCGCGCTCTCCATCGCGTATGTCGGCGTCGAGAACCTCGTGCGCGCGCGTCTCGACGCACGACGCGCGAAGGTCACCGACACGCCGGCGCGCGACCAAGCGCGCGGACGATGGCGCATCACGTTTCCGTTCGGGCTCGTGCACGGATTCGGATTCGCCGGCGCGCTCGCTGCGATCGGCCTCCCACGCGCGAGCGTCCCCGCCGCGCTCCTCGCGTTCAACCTCGGCGTCGAGCTCGGCCAACTCGCCGTGCTCGCGCTCGTCTTGCCGCTGCTCACGTGGGCACGACGATGGCGTGTGGTTCGCGAACCGGGGACGAAGGGGGCGAACGTCGCCATCATCGCCGCAGGTGTCGTCTGGTTCGTGCTGCGCGTCGCGACGTAGGTCAGTCGTCGTTCTCGCGACGCGGATCCTTCGACATGTCCGCGGTCACTTCGTCGACCGTCGCCGCGCGCGTGCCGCTGCTGCGCTTCGGGCGCACGCCGGAGATCTTCGTCTTGTGCGGAGGGATCGAAACCGAGGGTCCCTCGTCGTCCGGCGGCGGCGGCGGCTCGGTCGGCGCTTCGGAGCGTTGCTTCTTCGCCGACGCCGCTCCGCCGCGGACGGTCGGCGGCGTCGACACCGCTTCGCCGCGGCGCCGACCACCTGGCTTGGTCTTCGCTTCGTCCTCGAACTTCGGCTTTCTCGCCATGGATCTCGCAACGTGAATGGTGCCCTACCGTGCGCCGCGAGTCGAATGATCGACGCGTGATTTCGCATTCGCTCGCGCGCCGTTCACACATCGGTCACCTGCCGATCACACGCAGGTCACACGAGCAAGCTGATGCGTTGTTCTTGATCTTCGTTCGCGATCGCGCTTGCTGCCGCGCCGCCGTTGCCCTCGCCGCGCGCGGCTTGCGTGGCGTCGCCGCGCTCGGCCGCTTTCATGAGACGCCAGATGTGACGACCGAGCACGTCGATCTCCGTCGACGCGAACTGCTCACCGCCAAAGCGCCGAATGTTATCGGTCTGTGTCTTCAAGATGCGCGCGTCCTGTTGAAAGATGCGCAGCGCGAGCGGACGCAAAAATGGCTTCACGAGCCAGCCCGGCAGGAGGCGCAGCCGGAAGCTGACGACGGCGTAGATGCGCGTGAAGAAATCACTCTCGGGCGTCATCACGCTGGTGACGAGGAAGTGGTTCTCGGTCCCGATGCGGTACTCGACCTGCGCGATCGACGGCATGATGAAGCGATCGAAATGCGTGACGAGCCCGCCGGACGGCGACAAGATCCGCGCGACGAGACCGGGCGGACGCGGCTCGCCGACGTACTCGGCCTCGACGCGATCGTGCGTGCGCTTGACGACCGCGGTGATCTCGATGCCGCGGCTCTTCGATCGGAAGAGACCCTTGTGGAGGAACGCGGTGTGCGGGACGTCGAGCGCGTTTTCGATCGCCGCGTGCATCGTCGACTCGGCGAAGACTTGATCGTACGTCGTCGTGTACCCGCGCTCGCCGATCTTCGGAAAGCGGTACGGGCGCGACTCGGGCATCTCGCCCGGCGTCGCGTAGACCCAGATGAAGCCGTCTTGCTCGACCGCAGGGTACGACGATGCGCGACGGCCCTTGGCTTCGGCGTTGCGCGCGTCGCCGCACAAGGAGGGAATGAACTTGCAGGCGCCGCCGCGATCGAAGCGCCAGCCGTGGTACGCGCACTGGAGCTGTCCCTGTTCGACGGAGCCGAGCGACAGCGGGACGTTGCGATGCGGGCAGCGATCGAGGAGCGCTCCGGGCTGTCCGTCGCCGTCGCGGAAGATGACGAGCGGCGTCCCCATGAGCATGCGCGCGATGGGCGTCTCGCGGAGCTCGCGCGACATCGCGACGACGAACCAATGCGCCGTCATGCGCGCGACGGACACGTGCCCCTTGGTCTGCGGCGGCGCGAGGAGCGCGCGAAGAGGAACATGCGGGACGAGCGCACCGGATGACGACGCCGCCGCTCCGTTCGTCGGCTCGTCGGGATCGCGCGCGCCGTCCATGAGAGCGATGTAACGCCGTTCTCTCAGCGCAGCAACCGCCGCACGCGCGGATCGAGAGCGTCCTCGGCGGGCGCGGCCTCGACGAGCGCGGACATCGGCGCGCTCGACAGCGTGTTCCAGAAGAGGATGTTCGCGTGGCGCCCCTTCGCGATCAGGTCGAGCGCCGCCGCGAAGGCCTTCGACGTGTACGTCGCGTCGAGCGCGAGCCCAGCCGATGCAGCCGCGTCGAGCGCGCGCGCACCTTCGGGCGTCGGCAACCCGTAGCCTTCTCCGCACCACCGCGAGTCGAGCTCGAGCCGCGCACGCATCGCCGCATGCGCCCCCTCCCCGCCCGCGCGACGCAGGCACACGCGCGCCATGCGTCGCGTCGACCAACGCACGAACCCCATCGGCGTCGCGATGACGACACCGACGACGCGCGTCTTCATCCCCGCCACCTCGAGCCCCGCCGCGAGCCCCGCCGCCGTGCCGCCCGATCCGACCGCGACGACGATCGCATCCGGCTCCGGCATCTCTCGCGCGCGAACCTGCGCCGCGAGCTCACGCGCCGCATCGACGTACGCCATGGATCCAGCGACGCTCGAACCTCCGATCGGAATGTAATACGCGCCCGCGAGCCGACGTCGCAGCACGAGCCACGGCACCATCGACCACGACTCGGCCGGCCACGCGTGCGCGCCCTGCGCCAGCGACGCACGCAACGTACGCACGGCCCGCTCGTTTCGCGGCTGCGGTACGAGGATCGCGTCGACCTCGAGGCCGGCGCGCTTTCCGAAAATGGTCGTCGCGAGGACGTGATGACTCCCCGCCGCGCCGATCGTCACGAGCCGCGTCGCGCCGCGCGCGCGCGCATCGGCGAGCACGTGATCGAGCTTTCGAACCTTGTTGCCGCCGTAGATGGGCGACGAGCGATCGTCCCTCTTGACCCACAGAGTCGCGCCGGGCTTCGACAGCGCGTCGAGCCGCTCCACGGGCGTCGGATAGGTTCCGAACCGCAAGAGAGGCGCCGTGGACACGCGCTTTTTTCTCACAATTCGTGCAGCATCGCGCCCGAAACATCGCCGAAACAAAGCCCTGCTACGCCGACTCTTGGCGTAGCCCCAAGGTTGGGGTCTCATGCGTCGTCGCGAAGAGTTCCGCCCGAGGGACCGATGAAAAAGATCGAAGCGATCATCAAACCGTTCAAGCTCGACGAAGTGAAGGACGCGCTGTCCGAGGTCGGCGTCCAAGGGATGACCGTCACCGAGGTGAAGGGCTTCGGCCGCACCGGTGGCAAGAAAGAGGTCTACCGAGGCTCGGCGTACGTCGTCGACTTCGTGCCCAAGGTGAAGATCGAAGTCGTCGTCGACGACGCGCTCGTTCACGACGTGCTCGACGCGATCGAGAAGTCCGCGAAGACCGGACGCATCGGCGACGGGAAGATCTTCGTCGTGCCGATCGAAGAGGCCATCCGCATCCGCACGGGCGAGCGCGGCAAAGAAGCGATTTAGAGATTCAGCTCAGGGACAACCAAAGTCAGAGGGACCGATTCATGAACGCGAAAGAAGTGCTCGAGCTTGCGAAGAAGAACAACGTCCAATTCGTCGATCTCAAGTTCATCGACTTCCCCGGCATCTGGCAGCACACACAGATCCCGGCGAATCGACTGAACGAAGCGCTCTTCGAGGACGGCCTCGCGTTCGACGGCTCGTCGGTCCGCGGATGGCAGCCGATCAACGCGTCCGACATGATCATGATCCCGGATCCCGATTCGGCCAAGCTCGATCCGTTCTTCGCGAACCCGACGATCAGCCTCGTCTGCTCGGTCTACGATCCGATCACGAAGCAGCCGTACTCGCGCGATCCTCGCCACATCGCGAAGAAGGCCGAGATGTATTTGAAGCAGACCGGCATCGGCGACACCGTGTTCATGGGTCCCGAGGCCGAGTTCTTCGTCTTCGACGACGTGCGCTTCGATCAGTCGCAGCCGAACTGCGGGTACTACTACTTGGACAGCGCGGAAGGGGCGTGGAACAGCGGCCGCGAAGAGTTCCCGAACCTCGGGTACAAGACGCGCCACAAGGAGGGATACTTCCCCGTTCCGCCGACCGACACGCTGGCGGATCTGCGTCAGGCGATGATGCTCACGCTGCAAGAGAGCGGCATCGAGGTCGAGGTCGGCCACCACGAGGTCGCGAGCGGCGGGCAGTGCGAGATCGGGATGAAGTTCAACCGGCTCATGGCCTGCGGCGATCAACTGATGTGGTTCAAGTACGTGGTGAAGAACGTCGCGCGAAAGCACGGCAAGACGGCGACGTTCATGCCGAAGCCGCTCTTCGGTGACAACGGCTCGGGGATGCACGTGCACCAGTCGATCTGGAAAGAGGGCAAGCCGCTCTTCGGCGGCGACGGGTACGCCGGTCTCAGCGAGATGGCGCTCCACTACATCGGCGGGATCATCAAGCACGCGAAGTCGATCGCGGCGCTCACGAACCCGACGACCAACTCGTACCGACGTCTCGTGCCGGGCTTCGAAGCGCCGGTGAACCTCGCGTACTCGTCGCGCAATCGATCGGCGAGCGTGCGCATTCCGATCACCGGTCCGTCGCCGAAGACGCGACGCATCGAGGTGCGCTTCCCGGATCCGTCGTGCAATCCGTACCTCGCGTTCAGCGCGATGCTCATGGCCGGCCTCGACGGGATCCAGAACAAGATCGATCCGGGCGATCCGCTCGACAAGGACATCTACGCGCTCTCGCCCGAGGAGCTCAAAGACGTGCCGCACATGCCAGGCTCGCTCGAAGAGGCGCTCGACAACCTCGAGCGCGATCACGAGTTCTTGCTGCGTGGCGACGTCTTCACGAAGGACGCGATCCACGAGTGGCTCGACTTCAAGCGCACGAAGGAGCTGAACCCGATTCGGATGCGTCCGACGCCGTACGAGTTCTTCCTCTACTACGACATCTAGTCGCCTTGTATTTGGGGACTGCTGCCCCAAACGCCGCGGTTTCGCGCGGGCGTGGCGGCTCGCCACACCCGTCGATTTGCCTAGCGCGGCGTGTGGCGGTGGGGGCAAAGTTGAGGCTCCGGGGGGAAGAGCCGCGATGTCCAATCAGCCGTTCCGGCTTCTCGCCGATCATTGACCAATCCGTCCTCCACCGGATCCGCGGACACCGCCGGCGCGATGCCGCAAAGCGAACAGGACGAAGCGTTCGTCGTCGTCGGCATTGGGGCGTCGGCCGGTGGCCTCGAAGCGATCTCGGCGCTGCTCGATGGGGTCGACTTCGACCACATGGGCTTCGTCATCATCCAGCACCGCTCGGTGCAGCACGAGAGCGCGCTCGTCGAGATCTTGTCACGCGCGACGCGGATGAAAGTCGAGACCGTCACCGACGGCATGACGGTCGAAAAGAACCACTTCTACGTCGCGCCCGCGGGCGCGCAGGTGGCGATCCTTCGCGGCAAGCTCCACCTCGTTCAGACGACCTCGCGCCTCCCGATCGACTTCTTCTTCCGATCGCTCGCCGAGGATCGCGGACCGCGAGCGGTCGGGATCATCCTCTCGGGCATGGGATCGGACGGGACGTTCGGGCTCAAGGCGATCAAGGAGCACGGCGGCATCTGCCTCGTGCAAGCGCCGGAGACGGCGCAGTTCGACAGCATGCCTCGCAGCGCGATCGAGGCCGGCGTCGTCGACAGCGCGCTCGCGCCCAGCGCGATCGGACCCGCGCTCGCGGAGATGGCGAAACATCCGTTCCTCGTCGCGCCGAGCGGGCACCGCCCGCAGCCGGCGGGAATGCAGAAGCTGTACGTCCTGCTTCGCGATGCGTTCGGTCACGACTTCACGGACTACAAGCAGACGACGATCGAGCGACGCATCGAGCGGCGCATGGCGGTGCAGCGCGTCGATCGGCTCGACGATTACCTCCGTCTCGTTCACGCGCAGCCCGACGAGCTCAAGAAGCTCTACCAAGATCTTTTGATCAACGTGACGTGCTTCTTCCGCGACCCGGGCGCGTTCGAAGCGATCGAGCGCGCTGTGATCCCGCGCCTCGTCGCGCGCCGCGCGCCGCGCGATCCGCTGAGGGTCTGGGTGCCGGCGTGCGCGAGCGGCGAAGAGGCGTATTCCATCGCGATCTGTTTGCTCGAAGCGCTCGGCGCGAACGCTGCCGGCGTACCGGTGAACATCTTCGCGACGGACATCGACGCCGACGCCATCGAGCGCGCCCGGCACGGCGTCTATCCGCTCAACATCGAGCAGGACGTGCCGACGGAGCGCCTCGAGCGCTTCTTCTCGAAGGAAGAGAACGGATACCGCATCAGCCGGCGCGTGCGGGACCTCGTCGTCTTCTCCGTGCAAGACATCACGAAGGACGCGCCGCTCTCGCGCATGGACCTCGTGACGTGCCGCAACATGCTCATCTACATGCAGGCGCCGCTTCAGCAGCGCGTGCTCGCGACGCTGCACTACGCGCTCAAGCCCGACTCGTTCCTTCTCCTCGGGACGTCCGAGACGATCGGCGACGCGCTCGATCTGTTCGCGATCGCCGATCGAAAGGTGAAGCTCTATACGAAGAAGTCGATGGCGACCGGGCTCCACCTCACGCGAGGAATGATCGTGCCGTCGTCGACGCCGGTCACGCGCACGCACGTCGAGCGACGGCCGCTCATCACGGCGCAGCAGCTCGCCGATCGGCGGCTCCTCGACAAGTACGCCCCTGCCAGCGTGCTCGTGAACAACGACCTCGACATTCTCCTGTTTCGCGGGGACACCGGACCGTACGTATCGCCGGCCATCGGCCAGGCCACGCTCAACCTGATGCGCCTCGTGCGGCAGGAGCTTCACATCGACGTGTGGCAAGCGCTCGAGCAGGCGCGAAAGACCGGGATTGCGGCGCGAAAGCCGGCGATCGTCCTCGAGACGACGGTCGGCGATCAGGTGCTGTCGCGCAAAGTCGCGGTCGAGGTCGCGCCGCTCGTGCTGCCCGAGGGACAGGGGACGTGTTGGCTCGTCTTGTTTCACGACATACCGTCGGCCACGACGATCACGCCCGGCGACGCCGCGACGGCGGACTCGGCGCACCTCGATCACGACGGCCACACGCGCACCATCGAGCAGGAGCTCGTGGCGACGAAGGAGTTCTTGCAGACGGCGGTCGAGGAGCTCGAGTCGTCGAACGAGGAGCTCAAGTCGACGAACGAGGAGCTGCAGTCGTCGAACGAGGAGCTGCAGAGCACCAACGAGGAGCTCGAGACGTCGAAGGAGGAGCTGCAGTCGTCGAACGAAGAGCTCTCGACGGTGAACGATGAGCTCCAGCATCGCATCGTCGACCTCACGCGGCGCGACAACGATCTGTTGAACCTGTTGCGATCGGTGCGCGATCCTCTTGTCGTCGTCGACGCCGAGGGGCGCCTGCGACGATTCACCGACGCAGCGGCCGAGCTCTTCCGCCTCGTCTCGGACGACGCCGGCCGCAGCGTCGCATACCTGCGTCCGATGCTCGGCGGTCTCGACATCGAGCGGATGATCGCGCGGGCGATCGAGCGCGTCGAGCCGATCACCGAGGACGCCGTCGCCGTCAACGGACGCTGGTACGCCGTGACGACGCGCCCCTACGCGACGGCGCGCGGCGCGATCGACGGCGCGCTGATGGTCCTCATCGACATCGACGACAAAAAGCGCTCGTCCCAAGCCGCGGTCGACATCGGGCACTACGCGGACAAGCTCCTCCCGGCGATCCTGCATCCGCTCGTCATGCTCGACGATCAGCAGCGCGTGCTCTGGGCGAACGCCGCGTTCTTCTCGACGTTCGCGGTCAGCCCCGCCGACACCATCGGCAACCTGTTCCACAACCTCGGCAGCGGCCAGTGGGCGCATCCGCGGCTGCGGCAGCGGATCACGAGCACGTTGACCGACGGCAAGTCGTTCGACGACTTCCTGGTCGAGCACGAGTTCGAGTCGGTGGGAAAGCGCACGAAGAAAGTGAGCGGCAGCTTGGTTCGAGGTCTCGACGACGACGCGAAGGTCGTCTTGGTGTCCATCGTCGACACCAGCGCGACACCCGAGAGAGAGGTGAGCGTTGCCTAACCTCGAAGCGTTGTCGTGGTCACAGCTGGTCGACGAGCTGCGCGATTTGACCAAGGTCGCGCCGACCACGAAGGCCAACGACGATCCGAGCGCGGCGCTTCACAACCTCCTCGTTCACCAGGTCGAGCTCGAGATGCAGAACCGCGCGCTCCGCGACGCTCAAGAGCGCCTCGAGACGTCGCGCGCGCGCTACGCCGACCTCTTCGATTTCGCTCCCGTCGGCTACCTCACGCTCCTGCCCGACGGGCACATCGAAGAGATCAACCTCACCGGAAGCGCGCTCCTCGCCCGCGATCGCCGCGACCTCGTCGGTCGGCCGCTCGTCGACGTCATGGGGCTCGAGGGGAGCCCCGACGCGCTGCACGAGGCCTTGCGCCGATGCTTCGAGGATCGGATGCGCGGTGCGACCGAGGTCGAGATCGCGCCGCCGGGAAAGCCCAACGTCGTGCTGCACGTCACGACCGCGCCGCTCGTCGACGACGCTGGCGCGGTCGGAACATGCCGCATCACGCTGACCGACATCACCGATCGCAAGCGCGCGGAACAGGCCGAGCACGAGCGCGAGCGCGCGAAGGACGAGGCGCGCATCAAGGAAGAGTTCTTGGGCATCGTCTCCCACGAGCTCCGCACGCCGTTGAACGCGATCCTCGGATGGGCGCACATCCTCCTCGAATGTGACGACGAGAGGGGACGCGATCCGGCCCTCGTGAAGCGAGCCGTCGAGGTCATCGCCCGCAACGCGCACCAGCAGACGCGCATCATCGACGACATCCTCGACGTCTCACGCATCCTTGCCGGCAAGCTCCGCATCGAGCCGGTGCTGCTCGAGCTCGAGCCGCTCGTCCGCTCGACGGTCGAGAACATGCGTCACGCCGCGACCGCGAAGGGAATCGCGCTCTCCGTCACGATCGACGAGGGCGCGTTGCTGTTCGGCGATACGGACCGGCTCTCGCAGGTCTTCGGCAACCTGCTCAACAACGCGCTGAAGTTCACCAACTCGGGCGGCGCGGTCGCCGTGCACATGTCGAAGGAGTCGAACGCCGTTCGCATCTCCGTTCGGGACAACGGACGCGGCATCGCGCGCGAAGACCTGCCGCACGTTTTCGAGCGGTTTCGCCAGGTGGACGGATCGGTGGCGCGAGCGACAGGGGGACTCGGGCTCGGGCTCTCCATCGTCGAGCACATCGTGCGGGCGCACGGAGGAGACGTGACGGCCGCGAGCGACGGCCTCGGCCGAGGCGCGACGTTCGTCGTTCGCTTGCGCACCTCGAAAGCGACGGGTCCGCTCGAGGCGCGACCTCCGCCGCCCCCCAGCGGCGCATTCGCCCGGAGCTTGGAGATCGTCACGGGAACGGCGGTCCTCGCCGGGACGAAGGTGCTGTGCGTCGAGGACGATGCGGACGCGCTCGAGCTCCTGGTGCACGTCTTGGAGGAGCAAGGTGCGTCGGTCACGGCCGCGCGGTCGACGGCCGCAGCGATTGAGGCGCTCGCGACGTCGATTCCCGACGTGCTCTTGAGCGACATCGGTCTCCCCGGCGCCAACGGCTACACGCTCATGCGACGCGTTCGCGTGCTGCCCGGCCATGCGTCGCGCGTCGCCGGTATCGCAATGAGCGCGTACGCGGGCGAGGGCACGAAGCAGCACGCGCTCGACGCCGGCTTCGACGCGTTCCTCGCCAAGCCGATCACACCGGCGATGCTCGTCGACGCCGTTGCGCGCATCGCGAAAAATCGCGCGTCAGTGCGGAAGTAACGGCTCGGGAGGCGGCGGTGGCTCGGAGGGCGACTTCGCCGTCGCGAGCGCGCGGAAGATGCGCTCGAGGGCGAACGGGTTGAACGGCTTCGCGAGGCAAGCGTCGCCGCCCGCCGCGCGAGCCTCCTCGAGCACCGCGGCCCCGTGCGCGGTCACCAGGACCACGATGCAGTCGCGGGTGCGAGGGTCTGCCTTGATGCGTCGGGTCGCCTCGATGCCGTCGAGGATCGGCATCGAGACGTCCATCAAGATGGCGTCGGGCTGAAATCGAAGCGCATTGTCGACTCCGCGCTGACCGTCGCACGCCGCGCACGTGCTGTAACCCATCTGGGCGAGCGCCTCGCAGTACATCGCGCGCGCGTCCGCGTTGTCGTCGACCACGAGCACGAGGAGCGGCTCCGTCGACGCCCCTTGCGCCTCCTGCGTGTCTTCGGTCGTCGACGCGTCGCCGCGATCAGGGGGGAGGCGGATGGAGCTTTGGGAATTAGACATCGGCGGATCGTAGGGGGCCTCGCACCCTTCGTACCGTTCGGTAATTCCCGCGTTTTCGTCGCCGATCCGTCGGTCGAACGTCACGTTCTCGCCACGCTACGGGGCGGTCTTGTACGTCCTAACGGAGGACCACCGCGGCCTCAGCCCATCGCCGCGATGTACGCGACGCCTGCTCCGTAGTCGCCCGGGAAGATGCCGCGCGCGTTCATCTGCACCGCCGCGAACATCGCGAGCTCCACCGCCATCGGTTGGAGCGCGTGAAACGATCCCGTCGTGAGCGCCGCCATTCCGCGGTGCGGGCGCGCGGCGTCTCGGACGTGCGTCGCGGCGACTTTGCACTTCGCGTCGACCGACTCATTCGCCCACGACCACAGCCAGCTCTCGTCGTCGCGCGACCACGAGCCGACGATCTGTCCCGGGATCGCCCACGCTCGGCCGTCGGCGAGCACGAACGACAGCTCGGCCTTCGCCTGATCGAGGTTCCACTGCGTGAAGCCGTGCGTCTGCTGCTGAAAGGCTTCTTGGCGCTTTTGCGCTTCGGGCCGCGAGCGATCGAGCGCGTCGAAGAGCTCGTCGCTCAGCGTGAAGCTCGCGACGAGCTCGGGCGTGAGCGTCAGGCGACTCTGCTCTTCTCCTTCTTCGCCCATGAGCACGAGCGACGCGCCGCCGTCGGCGAGCCGATCCATGCGCGCGGTCGTTCCGCTCCACATGTCTTCGAGCTCGCTCGACAGCTCGTCGAACACCTCGTTGAGCCCCTCGATGTGCGTGGCTTGGTCGAGCCCGAGGAACGGCGGGAAGATGCCGCCCCCGCCGACCACCTGGCCGCCCAAGTTCGAGACGCGACGAAAATCTCCGTCGTCGTCCTTCTCCACCGTGATGTTCACCGACTGCCACCGCCGCGGCATCATCCCGACGAGGAACTGATGCACCTTGGCGGTGCACTCCGCCGCGGTGGTGGAGAAGTTCACGTCAGGCCTGGGCGACCTTCTGCGCGACGCCCTTCGCCTTCTTCTTCGGCTTCTCGCTCTTGCCGTGGCCGTTCGACGTCCCCTTGCTCTTCCCGCGGAGGAGATCGTCGGCCATCTTCGCGGCGCGCGTCGTCTTCTCCCACGAGAACTCGTTGCGACCGAAGTGACCGTACGCCGCCGTCGGCTGGTAGATCGGGCGGAGGAGATCGAGCTCGTCGATGAGCGCCTTGGGGCGCATGTCGAACTCGCGCAGGATGTACTTCTCGAGGATCTCGTCCGCGACGACGCCGGTGCCGAACGTGTTCACGTGCACGCCGACGGGCTGCGCGACGCCGATCGCGTACGCGACCTGCACTTCGCAGCGCTTCGCGAGCTTGGCCGCGACGACGTTCTTCGCGACGTAGCGCGCGTAGTAGCAAGCCGAGCGATCGACCTTGCTCGGGTCTTTGCCGCTGAACGCGCCGCCGCCGTGACGACCCATGCCGCCGTAGCTGTCGACGATGATCTTGCGACCCGTGAGCCCGCAGTCGCCCTGCGGTCCGCCGACGACGAAGCGCCCCGTCGGGTTGATGTGGATCTTGGTCTGCTTGTCGATGAGGCGCTTGGGGATGATCTTGTCGACGACGAGATCGATGAGCGCGTCGCGGAGCGTCTTGTACTTCACCGCTTCGTTGTGCTGTGTCGACACGACGATCGCGTCGATGCGCACCGGCACGTCGTTCTCGTACTCGAGCGTGACCTGCGTCTTGCCGTCGGGACGAAGGAAATCGACCTTCTTGTCCTTGCGGATCTTCGCGAGCTGACGCGCGAGCTGGTGCGCGTACTGGATCGGCGCCGGCATGAGCTCGGGCGTCTCGTCCGTCGCGTAGCCGAACATGAGGCCCTGATCGCCGGCGCCTTGCTCCTTGTGGAGCCCTTCGCCCTCGGTCACTCCTTGCGAGATGTCCGGGCTCTGCTGCTCGACGGCGGTGAGCACCGCGCACGTCGTGCCGTCGAAACCGATCGACGAGTCGTTGTAGCCGATGCCCTTGACCGTATCGCGGACGATCGTCGGGATGTCGACCCACGCCGTCGTCGTGATCTCACCGGCGACGACGACCATGCCGGTCTTCGCGAGCGACTCGCACGCGACGCGCGCGCGCTTGTCCTGCTTGAGGATCGCGTCGAGGATCGCGTCGGAGACTTGGTCGCAAAGCTTGTCCGGGTGGCCTTCGGTGACGGACTCGGACGTGAAACGATATCGGGACATGGATGGCTCCAATGACGAGTGCGTGAAGCGGCCCTCTTAATACGGAAACCGGCCAAACGCCAGCCTCGGCGTCGCGTTCACCAGAACGACAGTCCGATCGAGAACGTCGGGTATCCGATGCGCATCGTCAGCGCCACGTGCTGATTGAAGTGGTACCGCGCCCCGGCCCACAGCGCCGGCAGCGCGTGGAGATCGCGATGCGTACCGACAACGAGCCCCGGCTCGCCGAAGACGCTCCACTTCGAATGCACGAAGAAGTTCCACTGCATCGCGACCGGAAGATCCAGCGCGGCGCTGTTCCCCGGAAACAGGACGTCGGCGCCGAACGAGATCGCCACGTTGTTGTTGATCGTCTTCACGAAGCCGTTGTCGACGATCGGGATCGAGAATCGCCCGCCTACGCCGAATCCGGCTGCGTCGCCGAAGCGATCGAAGCCCACGAGGAGGTGCGGCTCGATCTCGACGACGTAGCTCGGGTGATCTCCCGGGTGCTTGATCGTGTCGTCGGCGCGCGCAACGCTCGTCGACGCCGTCGCGAACGCGAACGCGAACGCGAGAGACAACGGCGCGAGTCGCGTCATGCGCGCGGTCATCCCTTGGCGTCGGGAGCGCGCACGCTCGGGCGGTGATGCAGCACGACCTCCGCGCCGGGATGCGCCGCGATCGCGAGCGTCGCGGGGGGTTGAAACGAGATCGGCTCGTCGGGTCCGCCAACCATTCCGTAGAACGCCGCCGCCACGCGATCCATGCGCTCCGGCCCGAGCTCGTCGCAGACGCGCCGCCACGTGCACCCTTCGCATAGCGCCTTCACGAACGCCTCGGCGCTGCGGAAGACGAGCGTGTGGCGGACGACGGTGTGACGCACCATCGCGAGGCCGGCGTCTTCGAACATCTGCGCCATCGCTTCGCGCTCGGCGTGCACGTACGGGCTGGGCACGGCGAGCGACGGCTCGTGCGCGAGCAGACACTCTTGCATCTGATCGAACGGCTGCCCCTTCTCGTGAGGCCCCCACGTGATGATCCCGACCTTGCCGTGCGGCGCGAGCGCCCCGCGCCACGCACGAAGCGCGGCCACGCGATCGGCGAGCTGCCACAGACCGAAGGCGCACGCGATCGCATCGTAAGGGCCGCCTGCGACGTCGGTCGCGTCGGCGACCTCGCACGTGATGTTCGTCTTGAACCCCGCCTTCTGAACTTGCTCGTCGCAGATGCGCACCATCTCGGGGCTCTTGTCGGTCGCGCGCACCACGCCGGCGTCGCCGAGCACGCGCGCGACGGCGAGGACCTCGGAGCCGGGGCCGGCGCTCGCGACGAGCGCGCGCTGCCCCGCGTTCAGCGCGAGCTCGCGCACGAGGTCGAGGTGATACGGGACGAACCGCGGCACCCACTCCTCGAGGTAGCCGGCGGCGGCACGGTCCCAGGGGGTGGCCATGGAGCGAGCATAGATCGAGCGCGTGGACGAGCGCGAGCGCTTCGGCCGACCGCGCTTCGGCCGCCCGTGACAACCGCGGGCAGCGCGTTTAGGCTGCCGCCCGCAATGACCGACGCTCCGCTCCGCCGCACTTCGCTCTACGCCGAGCACGTCGCCGCTGGCGCGCGCATCGTCCCGTTCGCCGGCTGGGAAATGCCCGTGCAGTATACAGGCATCGTCGACGAGCACACCGCGGTGCGCACCGCCGCGGGCCTCTTCGATGCGTCGCACATGGGCGAGCTCGAGCTGCGCGGCGAGTACTCCGGGCACGTCGTCGACTACCTCACGACGAACGACACGAAGAAGCTCGTCGACGGCCAGGCGCAGTACACGTGCGCGGTCAACGAAAGCGGGACGATCCTCGACGATCTCATCGTCTACCGCGTCGCCGCCGATCGCTGGTTGATCGTCTGCAACGCCGGCAACCACGACAAGATCTCCGCGCTCTTCGCGAAGGCGGCCGAGAACCACTGCGAGTTCTCGGATCAAAGCGACAAGACCGCGCTCATCGCGCTGCAAGGTCCCAAGGCGTTCGACGTCCTCGCGCTCGCCGGAGCCGACGCGGCCAAGCTGCACGATCTGCCGGGATTTCATTTTCGCGACGCGGTCATCGCGAACGTCCGATGCACGGCGTCGCGCACCGGCTACACCGGCGAGGACGGCGTCGAGATCTTTTGCGCATGGGACGACGCGCCGACGCTGTGGCGCTCGCTGCTCGAGCTCGGGCGATCGATGGGCGTGTCCCCCGGCGTCTCGCCAGGGGTGAAATGCGCAGGCCTCGGCGCACGCGACACGCTTCGACTCGAGGCGCGGCTCTCGCTCTACGGCAACGACATCGACGAGACGACCAACCCGCTCGAAGCTGGCCTCGGCTGGATCGTGAAGCTCGACAAGGGCGACTTCGTCGGACGCGCCGCGCTCCAAGAGATCAAAGCCAAGCCGCTCGCGCGGAAGCTCGTCGGCTTCGAGATGACCGGACGCGGCGTCGGGCGGCACGGATATCCGCTGCGCGATCTCGACGGGAAAGAGGTCGGCATCTGCACGAGCGGCGGACCCGCGCCGACGGTTGGCAAGAGCATCGGCCTCGGCTATCTGCCAAGCGCGATGTGCGACGTCGGGACCAAGTTTCTCGTCGACTGCCGCGGCAAGAACATCGACGCCGTCGTCGTGAAGACCCCGTTTTACAAGCGAACGAAAGAAGCGAAAGAAGGATCCGCGAAATGACCGTCCCCGCCGACTTGAAGTACACGAAGGACCACGAGTGGACGCAGTCCGCCGGCGGCGAGATGACGATCGGGATCACGGCGTTCGCCGTCGAGCAACTCGGCGACATCACGCTCGTGAACCTCGACGTGAAGGCGGGCGACGTCATCGCGGCGGGCAAGGCCTTCGGGACGATCGAGAGCGTGAAGACGCTGAGCGATCTGTTCGCACCGGTGAGCGGCAAGATTGTAAAAGTGAACGCCGACCTCGAGAAGCGACCCGAGCTGGTCAACGAGGATTGCTACGGCAAGGGTTGGATGGTTGTGATCGCGCCGAGCGAGCCGGCGGAGAGCGCAAAGCTCATGGACGCGACGGCGTATGGCGAGTACTTGAAGACGGCTGCGCACTAGTCAGTCGCGCGTCAGCAACACGGAGAAGGGTCATGAAGAAGGCATTCGTTTCGGTTTCGCTGGCGATTTCGTTGGCAGTGGCAACGCTCGCGGCGTGCAGCGGCGGCGTGTCGCAGGGCGAAGAGTGCGGCGGACCGCAGGACGACTGCTCGTCGAACCTCTCGTGCCAGCCGATCGCGGGGCGCGGCAAGAGCTACTGCTGCCCGAGTCCGCCCGAGTCGAGCAACTACCAGAACTGCCACGCGGCGAAGTAGCTCGGCTCGCTCGGCTCGCTCGGCTCGCTCGGCTCGCTCAGACGTACGCCTGCATCGGCGGGCACGAGCAGACCAAGTTGCGGTCGCCGAACGCGTTGTTGATGCGGCCGACGCAGGGCCAGAACTTCCAACGGCGCGTGTACGCCGACGGGAACGCGGCCGCGTCACGCGAGTAGGGCTTGGTCCACTCGGTCGCGGTGATCGACTCGGCGGTGTGCGGCGCGTTCTTGAGGACGTTGTCCTCGCGCGGCATCGTGCCCTTTTCGATCGCCTCGATCTCCGCGCGGATCGCGATCATCGCCTCGCAGAACCGATCGAGCTCCGCCTTCGACTCGCTCTCCGTCGGCTCGACCATCATCGTGCTCGGGATCGGGAACGACATCGTCGGCGCGTGAAAGCCGTAGTCCATCAGGCGCTTCGCGATGTCCTCGACCTCGATGCCGGCGGTGCGCTTGAAGTGGCGCATGTCGAGGATGCACTCGTGCGCGACGCGCCCCTGCTTGCCTTTGTAGAAGACGGGGTACGACGACTCGAGGCGCGACGCGACGTAGTTGGCATTCAGGATCGCGATTTTCGTCGCTTGTGTGAGGCCGTCGGCGCCCATCATCGCGATGTACGCCCAGCTGATCAGAAGAATGCTCGCGCTCCCCCATGGCGCCGCGGAGATCGCGCCGATGCCGTCGTCGCCACCGACCTTGATCACCGGGTGCGTCGGCAGATGCTTCGCGAGGTGCGCGGCGACGCCGATCGGTCCCATCCCCGGGCCGCCGCCGCCGTGCGGGATGCAGAACGTCTTGTGCAAGTTCAAGTGGCAGACGTCGGCCCCGATGTCGCCCGGTCGGCAGAGACCGACCTGCGCGTTCATGTTCGCGCCGTCCATGTAGACCTGACCGCCGTGCGAATGAATGATCGCGCAGATCTTTTGGATGTCCTCTTCGAACACGCCGTGCGTCGACGGGTACGTCACCATCAGCGCGGAGAGATCCTTCGCGTGCTCCTTTGCCTTCGCGTCGAGATCCGCGACGTCGACGTTGCCGCTCGCGTCCGTCGCGACCACGACGACCTTCATGCCGGCCATCGTCGCCGACGCGGGGTTCGTCCCGTGCGCCGACTGCGGAATGAGGCAAACGTCGCGATGACCTTCGCCGCGGCTCTCGTGGTACTTGCGAATGACGAGGAGCCCCGCGTACTCGCCCTGCGAGCCCGCGTTCGGTTGCAGGGAAATTCCCGGGAAGCCGGTGATCTCCGCGAGCATCGCCTCGAGCTGCTTGAAGATGACCTGGTAGCCCGCGGTCTGCTTCACCGGCGCGAACGGATGCACGCGACCGAAGGCCGCCCACGTCACCGGGATCATCTCGGTCGTCGCGTTGAGCTTCATCGTGCACGAGCCGAGCGGGATCATCGAGTAACAGAGCGAGAGATCGCGCGACTCGAGCATCCGCACGTAGCGGAGCATCTCGGTCTCGGAGTGGTACGAGTTGAAGATCGGATGCGTGAGGTACGCGCTCGTGCGGCCGGCTCCGTAGGCGGCGCTGGCGTCCTTCGCGAGATCGTCGGCGCGCGCGACGGCCTTTCCACCTGCCTTCCCACCTGGGAGACCGCCGGCGAAAATCGCGAGGAGCGCGTCGACGTCGGACGGCTCGGTCGCTTCGTCGAACGCGACGCCAATCGAGCGTGCGTCGATGCGCCGCAGGTTCATCTTCTTTGCTTCGGCCGCGGCGAGCCACGCCGTCACTTGCGCGTCGTCGCCTTCGACGCGGAGCGTGTCGAAGTACTGCGCGTGCTTCACCTTGATGCCGAGCTTCGCGAGGCCGTGCGCGCACACGGCGGTCATCCCGTGAACCCGCTCCGCGATCGCGCGGACGCCTTTGGGTCCGTGGTAGACGGCGTACATGCTCGCGATGATCGCGAGGAGCGCCTGCGCCGTGCACACGTTGCTCGTCGCCTTCTCGCGGCGAATGTGTTGCTCGCGCGTCGCGAGCGCCATGCGGAGCGCGTTGCGATCGTGCGCGTCCTTGGACACGCCGATGATGCGGCCCGGGAGCTTGCGCACGAGATCGTTCTTCGTGGCGAAGTACGCGGCGTGCGGTCCGCCGTAGCCGAGCGGAACGCCGAAGCGCTGCGCGCTGCCGACCGCGATGTCCGCGCCGAGCTCGCCGGGCGGAACGAGGAGCGCGAGCGCGAGGATGTCGGCCGCCATCGCGACGAGACCGCCCTCGGCGTGAACGCGCTCGATGAACGCGCGGTAGTCGTGAATCGCGCCGTCGGTCGCCGGGTATTGAACGATCGCGCCGAACACCTTGGTCGTGAAATCGAGCGAGTCGTAACTGCGGTGATCGCCGACGATGACCTCGACGCCGAGGACCTCCGAGCGCGTCTTGACGACGTCGATCGTCTGCGGGTGGCACGTGTCCGACACGAAGAGCGCGCGGTGCGTCTCGCTCCCCTTGAACGCGTGCATCATGTGCATCGCTTCGGCCGCCGCCGTCCCCTCGTCGAGGAGCGACGCGTTCGCCACCGGGAGCGCGGTGAGGTCGCTGATCATCGTCTGGAAGTTGAGGAGCGCTTCGAGGCGACCTTGCGAGATCTCGGCCTGGTAGGGCGTGTACTGCGTGTACCAGCCGGGGTTCTGCAGGATGTTGCGGAGGATGACCGGCGGCGTGATGCAGTCGGAGTAGCCCATGCCGATGAACGATCGCGTCGTCTCGTTCATCGCGGCGATCGTCTCGAGGTACGCGAGGAGCTCGGACTCGCGCTTGGCCGCGGGGAGATCCAGCGCGCGGCGGAAGCGAATCGACGCGGGGACCGTCTGATCGACGATCGCGTCGAGCGACGGCGCCCCGAGCTCCTTCAGCATGCCGGCGACTTCGTCGTCGCTCGGACCGATGTGACGCGAAACGAAGCGATCCGGATGCGCGAGGGGAACGGCCATGCAGCGGCATTTAGTGCGCCCGCGACGCGATGGCTAGCGCGACCGTGCGTGCTTGGGCGATGCTGCGCGCCTAACGCAAGGAGTCGCCGTGCCGACCAACGCCGAAATGCTCGCTGGGGTCCCTTTCTTCAGCCTTCTGGACGAACAAGAGCGCGCCTCGCTCGCCGAACGGATCGACGTGGTCCAGTTCGCCGCGGGAGACATGATCTTCGCCCGCGGCGCGCCCGGCGACGCGATGTACGTCGTGAAGACGGGGCGCGCGGAGATTTTCTTCAAGAATGACACCGGAGAGAAGATCGTCCTCGAGACGGCTCATCCCGGCGATTTTTTCGGCGAGATCTCGCTCCTCGACAACGGACCTCGCACCGCATCCGCGATGGCGACCGAAGCGCTCGAGGCGCTGGTCGTGGATCGCGGCGATCTCGACGAGCTGTTCAAGCTCTACCCGGCGGCCGCGTTCGATCTCCTCGCCGCGGCGGGCGCACGCATGCGTACGACCGCCGAGCTCCTCCGACACACCGCTACGCGCAACATCAACGAAGTGGAGGAAGACAACCGCACGATGGTCATGAAGGCCGCAGATTGGATCAGCGCCTTCAGCGGGAGCATCCCGTTTCTCGGCATCCACTGCGTGCTCTTCTTCTTGTGGGTCATCCTGAACGCCGGACCGCTCGTCGGAAAGATTCCGTACACCGGGTTCGATCCATTTCCGTTCGGACTTCTCACGATGGTCGTCTCGCTCGAAGCGATCATCCTCTCGGTGTTCGTGCTCCTCAGCCAAAACCGGCAAGCGGCGCGCGACAAGTTTCGCAACGACATCGAGTACGACATCAACCTGAAGGCCGAGCTCGAGATCGCGCACTTGCACGAGAAGGTCGATCACCTCGAAGAGCAGGTCTTGGCGAAGCTCGACGCGATTCAGAAAGGGACGCGTCCGGCGGCGTGATCGCGTCTACGCCGGGGCGAGCTCGGCGAGCGCGCGATCGATCGCCGTGTCGAGCTCGGGTGTCGAGAAAGGGGACTCGCGCGCGGCTTCGAGGAGCGCGCGCGCGTCGTCGCGTCGACCGGCGGCGCTCGCGAGCTGACCGGCGAGGACGGCCGCGCGGACGGTCGTCGCGTCGACGAGACCGGCGTTGACGACCGACTCGAAGATGAGGAGCGCGTGGCCGTGTTGGCCGGTGCTCGCCATGTGCTCGGCGAGGCGCACGCGCACGGTCGCGGGGATCTTTTCGTGAAGGTTGATCGCGCGCGCTTCGTTGTAGAGGTCGGACGCGGTCTGCGGCACGCCGGCATTCATGTAGAGCGTCATCGCCTTCGCGTACGCGCGCACTTCACGATGCGTGTCGCCCATCACCTTCGCACCGCGCAAGAGCTCGAGCTGCACGTCGATGCTCGCGGGCTGCTCGGTCGAGAGCTTCTCGAGCATCGCGATGGCGGCGGGGCTTCCGCCAGTGTCGATCAGCTCGCCGGCGCGCACGAGGCGTGGATCTGCGGAGATGGTGACCGCGGCCTCGACGGCGTCGTCGAGCTTCTTCTCGAGACCGGTCGCTTTGAGGACGCCGGCGAATGCGACGCCGTACACGAAGCCGCCGACGTGCGCCCAATACGCGACGCCGTCACCGCCGGAGCTCGTCGCGACGAGGCCGTAGACGAGCTGCTCTGCGAGCCACAGAGGCAGCATGATGTACGCCGCCGCGTCGAACGTTCCCCAGCGGAAGCCGTAAAACCAAAAGAAGCGGATCTTGGTCTTCGTGAACGAGACGAGGAACGCGCCCATCGCGCCGGCGATCGCACCCGACGCGCCGACGAGCGGGACGTCGCTCATCGGCGACGCGAGATGATGCACGAGCGCGGAGACGACGCCGGCGCTCAAGTAAAACGGCACGAAGACGGCGCGTCCCCACTTGTCCTCGAGGTTGCAGCCGCAGAGCCAGAGGAACCACATGTTGAACAGGAGGTGCATCCATCCGGCGTGCATGAACTGCGACGTCAACAGGCCGAGCGCGTTGCCTTGCTTCGGGATGTAACCGAACCGCCGGAGCGGCGAGTCGTCGAGAGCGCTCGTGACGTCGGCGCAGAGCGCGTCGAGCTGCGCTTGCTCGACGCGGATTTGGTCGGCGGTCGGATCGGCGTGCTTCGCGTGCAGGTCCGGAAAGAGCGCCGTACGCGGATCCTGCGGGCGGGCGTGGGGCGGAGCGGCGCGACGCGACGGCGCATCGACGACGCGATCGAGCGGCGGCGTCGGCTCGAGATAAGGATGCGCCTCGTAGAACGCGATCGCGCGCTCCGCCGCCGCCTCGACCTCACGACGCACCGACTGCATCGCGACCTCCGTCGCGATGAGCGCACCGAGGCACGCGAGGATGATCGTCGCCGTGACGAACGGCCAACGCCGCGAAGAAGCGTGCTCGTGCGTGAGGGGAAACAGCATCGGCGCGAGACCACAGGATACCCAGGAAGCGCGCTATGCGGAGCCCCACGCGCGCGCCCGTTCGAGCGTCGCGGCGTTCTCGGCGAAGTCCTCCAGGAAAGCGCGGCGCAGATCGTGGTCGCCGAGCGTCTGCGCGCGCGCCGTGATGCGGTCGCGTGCGACGTCGATCGCCGTTCGTGCCGCGCCGACGTCGCCGGTCGCGTGGAGCGCTTCGGCATGAACGAGGCGCACCGCGGACTCGCCGGTCGCCGTCTTTCCCGCCGCTTCGAGTGCGCGCATCGCCTCGATCGCGGAGGCGAGCGCGTCGGCGGCGCGGCCTTGCTCGAGCAAGATCGACGCGAGCGTCGCGAGCGCCGAGCATCGCAGCGCGTTCACTCCCGCGAGGATCTCGACGGCGCGCGACGCCTCGCGCTCTGCTGCCGCGAGATCTCCGAGCTTCGCGATCGTCCACGCGAGGTAGCTCCGCGCGATCCCTTCGAGCCGGCGATTGCCCTGCGCCTCGAGCGCTTTGACGGCGTCCTCTTCGACCGCGCGCCCTTCGTCGAGCGCGCCGCGACGCGCGAGGGCTCGGCCGAGCTGCGCGCGCGCGACGCCGACGGCGTTGTCGAGCCCCATGCGTTCGCCGACGACGAGCGCGCCGCGAAGCGCACGCTCCGCGAGATCGTAGGCGCCGATCTCGACGTACGCGTAGCCGACGCTCACGCGCTGGAGGCAAGCGTTGCGGAGATCGCCCGCCTGCTCGAAGCTGTCGGCCGCGGCGTCGGCGAGCTCGATGCGCGCGCCCGGATCGTCGGCGGCTCCGGCCCAGACCGCGCGCGCCTCGAGGACCCACGCGGCGACCGCGGGATCGTTCGCCGCGGCCGCGTGCGGCCCGATTCGTTCGAGGAGCAATCGAGCATCCTCGCGCGCCGTGTCGCTCGCGCCGTCGAGGACGAGCTGCGTCACGGTGCGCGCGGTCGCGATCACTTGCGCGTCGGCGCGCGCGGTCGACGGCGCGGGGATCGCGAGCAGCGCCTTCGCGACCGCCAGAAGATCTTCGCGATGTCCGAGCTTGCCGCTCGCCGCCGCGAGCTCGCCCGCCGCGCCGAACCACGTCGCGCTTCCGACGCCGAGCGCCCCCATCGCCTTCTTTGCCGCCGCCGCCGCAGGCGCATTCGCACCACACCACTTGTGCGCTTCGGCCTGAAGATGAAAGAGCGCGCCGAGGATCTCGCCCTTCGCGCCGAACGCGATCGCCTTCTCGGTGCGCGTGAGGACCGCTTCGAGATCGTTTCCTTCGAGCGCCTGCTCCGCAGCGCGACGATAGAGGACGATCGCCTTCTCCGTCTTCTTGCCGCGCGCGAAGTGCTCCGCGAGTGTGAGCGCGTCGTGCTCGCCCGCGTTCTCGAGCCACTCGGCGGCGAGGCGATGCCCGAGCACGAGATCGTCCCCCGTGAGCATCGCGTACGCCGCCTCGCGCACGAGCGTGTGCTGGAACGCGTACTCGTCGTCGCCGGGATATCGCCCGCGCCCGCGTCGCACGACGACCTCCCGCTCCACGAGGTAATCGAGCCAGCCCGCGGTCTCGGCCGTTCGCTCCGCGCCGACGAGCGCGAGGACGGCGCCGCGCCAGAATTCTTGGCCGAAGACGCTCCCGGCGCGAAGGACACGGCGCGATCCCGGCTCGAGTCGCTCGAGCCGCGCGTGCGCGACGGCGAGCACCGTCCCCGGCAAGGCGTCGCGCTTCCCCTCGGCCTCGGCGCGGATCATCTCTTCGAGGCAGAAGGGGTTTCCTCCGGACGCGTCGACGATGCGTTTGACGACGTCGGCGGCGAGCTCGTTGCCGAGCACCTCGTGCACGAGCTTGGCCGACGCCTTGTGCGTCAGCTCGGCAAGACGCAGCTCGACGACTCCGCGCTGCTCCCACACCTTGGGAAAGAGCGCGTCGACCTCGGGTCGCGCGGTCGCAACGACCATGAACGGTTTGTCGCGCAGGTTGCGGAGGAGCGAATCGACGAGCTTCACCGTTGGGAGATCGCCCCAGTGCAAGTCCTCGAGGATGAGCAGCACCGGTTGCGCGTCGCACTCCGCGCGTAGCCAATCTTCGCACGCGCGACGCATCTGATCGCCGCGGAGCATCGGGTCGAGTCGCGCCGCGCGGAGCTGCAGGCTGTGGTCGTCGGGGAACGCCGCGCCGACGAGCTCGGCGAGGAACTCGGTGACGCGCGAACGATCGGCGTCGCTGACATGACGCGCGACCCGCGCCGCGAGCTTCTGTTGGCGCACGGCGAGCGGCTCGCCGTCGGCGATGCCAGCGGCGGCCCTCAGCGCTTGCGCGAGCATCGCGAACGGCGCGCCCGCGCTCATCGGATCCGCTCGGCCGACGAGGATCTCCATTGGCTCGGCGCGACGACGCAACCGACGCACCATCTCGCGTCGCAGGCGCGACTTGCCGAGCCCCGCGGCGCCGGTCACGAGCACGACGCGCGCCGCCGACTCTTCGACGCACTCGCTGTACGTCGCGTCGAGCGTGAGCAGATCGCGATCGCGGCCGACGCACGACGTCGTACGACCGAGCACCGCGCGCGTCGCGTCGCTCGACTCGCGCGCGCCGAGCAGCTCGACGCGTTTCGGTCCTTCACTGAGATCGAAGCGCAGATCGAGGAGCCCCGCGGTGACCTCGTCGATGCGAATCGGTTCGGTGCGAGTGCTGCGCGGTCCCGCGCTCTCGCTCGCCTCGGCGCTCGCGTCGGTGTTCGTCTCGAGGAGGAGCCGCGACGCGCGGTCGAGCGCCTCGCCGAACGGATGATTGCCGGTGACGATGCCGCGCCCCGTCGCGAGGACGATCCGCGCGTTCGGCACGAGCTCGCGGAGCGCGAGCGCGAAGCGCGCGGCTTGCGACGCGTGATCCGTCGCGTCCCCTTCCCCGGTGAGCGCCGCGACGATCGAACCGTCCGCGAGCCGCTCGATCCGCGCACCGAACCGCGCGATCGGCGACACGCCCGGCACCTCGACCCCCGCGGACGCGAGCGTCTGCCCGTCGCGCGCGAACGCCTCCGCCGGAATCGCGTCGTCCGGCGCCGCGCCCGCCATGACGACGCACACGAGGCGCTGCTCTCCGTGCGTGATCGACGTCGGCGCAGCGTCACGAAGAATCGACAACGCGCGATCGTCGAGCCCGTCGAGATCGGCGAGCTCCTCGGCGACGGCCGTCGCGTCGGCAGGGCGGTACGCGACGTTCTTCGAGAGCATGCGCACGATCAGATCCTCGAGCGCCGCCGGAAAATCGCCGACCTGCCGGAGCCGCGGCGCATCCTCGAAGAGCACCTTGGCGAGGAGCGCCATCAGGTTGTCCGCCGCGAAGGCAGGCCGCCCGGTCAGGCACTCGTAGAGTACGCAGCCGAGCGCGAAGACGTCGGCGCGCGCATCGATCTCGTCCGCGCCGCGCGCCTGCTCGGGAGCCATGTACCCGGGCGTGCCGAGATAGACGCCGGGCACGGTCATCGCGAACGTCGCCTTGAGCGGACGCGCGATCCCGAAGTCGAGCAGCTTGACCTTGCGGACGTCGCCGCCGACGAGAAACAAGTTTCGCGGATTGACGTCGCGATGAACGACGCCGCGCGCGTGAGCCGCGGCGAGCGCGTCGGCGACGATGCGCGCGAGCGCGACGCTGTCGCCGACGCTCATCTTCGTCTTCACGAGGTGCGCGCGGAGATCGATCCCGTCGAGCCACTCCATCGCGAGGTATTGCGCGCCCGAATCGAGCGATCCGTGGGCGACGTACCGAACAATGGCCGGGTGGAAGAGGTCGGCGAGGACGCGCGCCTCCCGCGCGAACCGCTCGCCCCCGCCGTCTGCGAGCATGACCTTCAGGCCGACGCGGGCCCCGGTCAGCTTGTCGATCGCGCGATAAACGGCCCCCATCCCGCCAAAATCGGCGAGCGACTCCACCTCGAAGCGCCCGGCGACGAGCGCTCCAACCGGAAGTAGCGACGGCGACGGGAGAGAACCCGGCGGCGCGTCACGAGAGGGAGCACCATCCATCTTTGGGCGCGAGACGGTACCATCCAGCGAGGAGGCGGGCCAACGATGGAAGAGTTGCCGAAGGACATTGCAAAGATCAGCGCCATGACGGACGCCGTCCTGCGTAACCTCTACATCACGCAGCGCTACCACGACCTGTCGTCGGCTCTGGCCGAGGTCATCAGCCAAGACAACGTGAACTGGTCGACGTTCGCGACGTGGGCTTCGAAGACGGCGGGCGAGAGCATCCGCAACGAAGAGGTACCGTCGTTCGTGGTCGCGCTCGTCGGCGACGCGTCCGACGACACCGAACCGCATCTGGGCGCCATCGGCTCGGCGCTGCACGCGCTCGTTCCCACGACCGGCTTTCACACGTCGTTCTTGCTCGCGCCGATCACCGACACGTTGAAGGACGTCAGCACGAGCATCGCGCGCGGCAACCTCAAGGTCTTCGCGGAGCTCGCGCCGGAGTTCGTGCAGTTCGTCGAGACGTTTCGCGGCGACACCAAGATCGACGAGGCGAAGCTCGGCACGTACCTCCAGCACTTCAAGCCCGGCGACATCGAGAAGGGCGGGCAAGAGCTCCTCAAGTCGGCGTTCGCCTCGTACTACCGCGCGCGCTTCGAGCCGAACGTGACGGCGAGGGCGCGGATGATCCTCTTCGGCAACTGCCTCGTCGGTCTGCACGAGCAGACACGACTGCAGCCGGAGATCGAAGCCGCGCTCGACGCACCCGTCGACGTCATCTTCAAGGATCACCTCCACGCATCGGTGAAGGACTCCGCGCCGCAGTCGCTCTTCGGAACGATCGTCGACGCGATCGAGACGCCGTTCCTCGCGCTGACCGACGAGGTCGAGAAGGTGTGGCAGCGCGTCGCGACGCGCTACCTGATGCGCCTCTCGCTCCCGCACGGCGAAGAGATCGCACTCGGCCGCGACGTCCCGAAGTCCGCCGCCGCACGCCCGTTCCTACCGCCGCAGCTTCAGAACATCACGCTCCCCACCGAGCTGGTCGGGCTGCTCGTGAAATACGATCGCGCGCGCGGCGACAGCGACGTCGGCAGCGCGTCGGTCGATTGGGCGAACCTCGACGACCGCATGAACTTCATCGTCAACCTTTTCCGATCGGGCCAACAGAACCTCGATCTCCTCGACGAGCCGTTCGAAGCGGCACAGCGCGCCGCGTTTCTCGCCGGCAAGCTCCCGACCGGAAGGCTCTGATGCTCTCGCACGGCTCGCGCATCCACGACGCCTACGAGGTGTGGGGGCTCCTCGGCGAAGGCGGGATGAGCGAGGTGTGGCTCGCGAAGCACACGGTGCTCAGCGTGCCGGTCATCATCAAGACGCTTCGCAAATCGATCGCCGAGGCCGTCGGCGAAGCGGGTGCGAAGCGGATGTTCAACGAGGCGCGGCTCATGGCGCGCGTCACGAATCCGCGCGTCGTGCGCGCGATCGACGCGGGCGTCGACGACGGCGTTCCGTACTTGGTGCAGGAGTACGTCGACGGGATCGACATGGCGGAGCTCGACGCGCAGCGGCGGCGCGCGTTCGGAGTCGGGCTCCCGCTGTGGCTCGTCTGCCTCGTCATGTCGGAGACGTGCAGCGCGCTCCACGCCGCGCATCAAGCCGGCGTCATCCATCGCGACGTCAAGCCATCGAACCTCTTCGCGGCGCCCGAGACGGGCGTGAGGCTCGGCGATTTCGGGATCGCCGTCGCGCGCGCCGACACGCCGTCGACGAGCGAGGTGAGCGGCACCGTCAAGTTCATGGCCCCGGAGCAGCTGCGTGGCGGCGCCATCGATCGCTCGACGGACGGCTACGGGGCCGGCGCGACGGCATACGATCTGCGCTACGGACACGCGCCGTTCTTCTCGCTCGACGCCGTGCTCGACGATGCGCGCAGCCCGGAGTTTCCGACGCCGCAATTTCCCGCGGAGGCGTACTTCCAACAGCTGCTCCGCACGATGCTCGCGAAGGATCGTACGCAGAGGCCGGCCGATCTCGCCGAGCCCGCGAAGCACTTCGCGTTGCTCGCGCGCGCGCTCCACGGAGAGCCTGGTCACGGTTCACTCGTCTGCCCAACGCGCCACGAGTTCGTGCTCGGCGGCTGCGCGATCGTGATCAAGGTCGGCGACATCGCGCTCGAAGCGGCGGACGCCTTCGTCTCCAGCGCCAACTTCGAGATGACGATGCGCAGCGGGTCGAGCGAAGCGATTCGCCTTCGCGGCGGCGACGTCATCGAAGCCGAGGCGATGAGCGGGGGCGTTCGCGCGCTCGGCACGTGCGTCGTGACCGGCGCGGGGACGCTCCGCGCGAAGAAGGTCCTGCACGCGGTCAGCGCGTGGAACGAGACGTCGTGCATCGGACGCGCGATGTTCCGCGCGCTCTTGTTGGCGGAGCAGCTCGGGTTGAGGACGCTGGTGATCCCGGCGCTCGGTACAGGGGCATCGCACGTGAGCTTCGAGACGTGCGCGAGCGCGATGATGACGGCGCTCCGGTGGCACATTTCGCTGGGCGGATCGCGCCTGACGCGCGTGACGATCGTCCTCAGCGACGAGGCGAGGATGCGCACGTACCGCGACGTCGCGGAGGAGGCGCTGCGCGGCGAGGAGCGGGCGCTGCGCTCGCTGGATCTCGGACTGCCGGTCGAGAGCGGCGAGGTTCGCGAGGACGCCGTGACGTTCTTGGATCCCGCGTCGCACCTCGGGACGCGCCCCTGATTCAGTCGCTCTCGACGCGATCGCGCCCGCCGCGTTTCGCGCGGTAGAGCGCCGCGTCCGCGCGCGATACGAGATCGTGCGTCGCGAAGTCGGCCGCCGCGGACGGCGCCGCGACGCCAGCGCTGAAGGTGATGAGCCGCGGTTCCTTCGCGACGCCGAGCTCGATTGGGCTCGCTTGCATCGCCGCGCGCAACCGCCCCGCGGCGAGAATCCCGTTCGGCGGCTCGCACGCGCGCAGGATCATGACGAACTCTTCGCCGCCGTAACGGAACGCGCAGTCGTCGGCGCGGAGGATCGATCGAATCACGTCGGCGACGTGCACGAGAACGCGATCGCCTTCTTCGTGACCGAACGTGTCGTTGACCGACTTGAAGTGATCGATGTCGAGCAAGACGAGCGAGAAAGTTTGCTTGTGCCGTTGGGCATACGCCGCCTCTTCCTTGAAGCGCGCTTCGAAGTGGCGACGATTGCCGAGGCCGGTGAGCGCGTCGATCGTCGACGTCTCCTCGGCGTAACGGAGCTTGAGGCGTAGCTCGCGCTCCCCGCGCGAGCGCTCGACGATCGCACGCACCTTCGCGACGAGGACCGGGCCGCTGAAGGGTTTGACCAGGTGATCGACCGCGCCGCCGACCGCGCCCTCGATGAGATCCTTGTCGCCCGTCGCGTGCGCCGTGAGGAGCACGACCGGAAGCGGCGACGTCTCGTCGTTCGCCTTGAGTCGGCGAAGCGTCTCGAATCCGTCGATGCCCGGCATCATCACGTCGAGGACAATCGCGTCGATCGCTGCCGCGTTCGCCGTCGCGACGGCGATGGCTTCCTCGCCGGTCCGCGCTTCGAGGCAGTGGAGCTTCGCGTTCTTGAGCCACCGGGTCGTGAGCATGCGCAGCGAGTCGTCGTCGTCGACGACGAGGACGGTCCGCGGCGCGCTCATCGACCCGGGAGGGCGCCTACTTCGCGGGGGGCTGTCATCGGCAGACATTCGCTGAGTCTGAGTAGAGTACAGACGCGGGCGTTACTTCGCCAATTGCCTTTGCGACACGACCACGGCCGCCCCCGCGAGAATGAGCGCCGCGCCCGCCAGCGCGACCGTGGCCAAGTGCTCTCCGAACGCCACCGCCCCGGCGATTACCGCGACGAGAGGCTCGAGGAGCGTCAGCGTCGAGACGTGCGTCGCAGGCAAATCACGCAGGCCCCACACGAAGAGGAGCCCTGCGAGCGCGCCCGGTCCGAGGGCGCCTACGAAGAGCACGGCGAACGCGTTCGGGTCGATGGCCGCCCACGCCTCGCGCGGAACGAAGAGCGCGAGGAGCGGCGTGGCGACGAGCCCGTGGAAGCAAACCAGCTCGCTCGGACGAAAGGCGCGGCCGAGGCGTTTGTTGACGAGGACGTTCGTCGCGTAGAAGACCGCGCTCCCCGCGCCGAGCGCCGCGCCGAGACCGTCGTTCGCACCCTTCACGGCGTTCCACGGACCGAGCAACAGGAGCAACCCGGCGAACGAGACGGCGACCGCGACAGCGGTGCGCGGCGTCGCGCGCTCGCGGAGGACGAGCGGCGCGGCGATCGCGACGAAGATCGGCGTGAGGTAGTGCGTGAGGACGGCGATCGCGACGCTCGTGGTGCGGTACGCGGCGAAGAAGAGGACGAAGTTGAGGGCGTCGGCGACGCCGAGCCACGCGATACCGGCCCACGCGCGCCGATCCGGACGCTCCTGCGGTCCCGGCGAACGACGACGCTGCACGACGACCACCGCGCCGGCCGCAAGCGTCATCACGCCCATTACGATGGTCGACGTGAGCGCCGTCGGCATCTGCGCGATCGCGTCGGCGCGCCGCAGGATGAGAGGCCAGGTTCCCCACGAGGATGCCGCGAGCGCAACGGCGGCGTAGCGGAGCACGAGCTGCGCGCGGGTCAGCGGCGTCACGAGTCGGCGGTCGACATATTGCGGAGGTTCGCGAGGAGCTGAAGCGCTTCGAGCGGCGTGAGCCGGTCGATGTCGACGGCGCGGAGCATCTCGAGCGCGGGGTGCTTTGCTGCGTGCGAACCATCCTCGGGCATCGCGGATCGCGCGTCGGCGTCGAACATGTCGAGCTGCGGGCGACCTTCGCGGCTTCGTGCGCGCATCGACGCGCGGCCTCCGCTCGGCAGCGCCGCGCCGCGTTCGAGCTCGCCGAGGATCACGCGCGCACGCGCGAGGACGATCTCCGGCAAGCCCGCGAGCCGCGCGCACGCGACGCCGTAGCTGCGCGACGCCGCGCCGCGCTGCAGCTTGTGCAAGAAGACGATGTCGCCTTGGTGCTCGCGCGCCGACACGCTCCAGTTCTCGCAGCCCGCGTGCGTCGCCGCGAGCTCGGTGAGCTCGTGGTAGTGCGTCGCGAAGAGCGTGCGGCAGCCGACGACGTCGTGAAGATGCTCGGCCACCGACCACGCGATCGAGAGACCGTCGTACGTGCTCGTCCCGCGCCCGATCTCGTCGAGGACGACCAGTGACCGCCGCGTCGCGCGACGCAGGACGTTCGCGGTCTCCTTCATCTCGACCATGAACGTGCTCTCGCCGCGCGAGAGGTTGTCGCTCGCGCCGACGCGCGTGAGAACGCGATCGACGACACCGACACGCGCGCGCCGCGCGGGGACGAACGAGCCCATTTGCGCGAGGATGACGATGAGCGCGACCTGCCGCATGAGCGTGGATTTTCCCGCCATGTTCGGCCCGGTCACGAGCCACAGCCGCTTCTTCTCGGCGCGCGCCAGGTCCGTCGCCTCGCGCGCTGCCGAGAGCTCGACGTCGTTCGGAACGAATCGTCCCGCGGCGGCGAGCTTCTCGACGACCGGATGACGTCCGTCCTCGATCTCGAGATCGAGCGAGTCGTCGACGTCGGGCCGCGCGAAATCTCCCTTGTGCGCGATCTCGGCGAGCGCGCTCGCGACGTCCCACTCCGCGAGGCGTGCCGCCACCACGCGTAGACGATCGACGTGCACCGCGAGCTCTTTCACGAGGCGCGCGAGCAGCTCGGCCTCGCGCGTCGCGCTCTTCTCCTCGGCGTGCGCGAGCTTGTCCGCGAGCGTGTCGAGGTCGTCGCACGTGAAGCGCTCGCCGGTCGAGATCGTCTGCTTGCGCCGCCACTCCTTCGGCGCCTTGTCGACGTGCGAGCGCGTGACCTCCATGTACCAACCGAAGACGCGCGTGTAGCGAAGCTTGAGGCTGGGGATCGACGCCGATTCGCGCAGCCGCGTCTCGAGGTCGACGATGACGCGCTGCCCGTCCTTCATCAACGTTCGCGCTTCGTCGAGCGCCGCGTCGAAGCCTTCGCGGATGACCCCGCCGTCGCTCGCGCGCGCAGGAGGATCGTCGGAGACCGCTCGCGCGAGGAGCGCGTGGAGATCCGTGCACAGATCGATCTCGCCCCCGAGCGCTTCGCGCGCGATCGGATCGCGGCACCGCTCGAGCTCCGCGACGATCGCCGGGAGCTCGCCCAACGACGCGCGCGTCGCGACGAAATCGCGCGGCGCCGCGCGGTCGAACGCGAACTTCACCGCGAGCCGTTCGAGATCCGAGACGTTGCCGAGGCGCGTGCGCAGCTCGGCGCGGAGCCCCGGCTGCGTCACGAAGAGCTCGACCGCGTCGAGGCGACGCCGAATTTGCGGGACCGACGTGCGCGGCGCGAGCAAGCGTCGTCGCAGCAGCCGCGCGCCGGCCGCCGTCTTCGTCGCGTCGATCTGCCCGAGGAGCGCGCCGTGGTCGCTGCCATCCATCGTCCGCACGAGCTCGAGGTGCGCCTGCGTCGCGTCGTCGAGGAGCAGCGTCTCGCCGAGCTCGTACGACGCGATCCGCGCGATCGGCAGCGGACGCCCCGCCTCGCAGGCTCGTGCAGTTTGCACGCATCGAGCCGCCGCACGCCGCGCGATCGCCGACGCGCATCCGGCGCGCGCCTCGCCCGCACCGAGCACCGCATCGAGCAGCGCGCTCGCCTCGTCATCGTCGAACCCCTCGCGCTCCCGCCGCACGACCGCGCGCGGACGCGCCTGCGCGAACGCTACGACCACCTCCGCCGCCGACGGCGCGACGAGCACTTCGCGCGGATCGAGCCGCACGAGCTCCGCGACCGCGCTCGCGAGATCGCTCGCTTCGCACGCGACGAGCTCGCCGGTCGTCATGTCGAGCGCCGCGAGCCCGAACGGACCGCGCGCCCCCTCGCCTTCGATCGCGACGAGGTAGTGATTCTCGCGCGCCGCGAGCCCCGCCTCGTCGAACACGATCCCCGGCGTCACGACGCGCACCACCTCGCGCGGCACGATCCCCTTCACCTTCGACGGGTCCGCCATCTGCTCGCAGATCGCGACCTTGAACCCTTGCTCGAGCAGCCGCTGGATGTACGAGCTCGCCGCGTGATGCGGCACGCCGGCCATCGGGATCGCGTCTTGTGCGCCCTTGTTCCGCGCCGTCAACGTGAGGTCGAGCGCGCGCGCCGCGATCACGGCGTCTTCGAAGAAGAGCTCGTAGAAGTCGCCCATCCGAAAGAAGAGGAGCGCGTCCTTCTGGCCTTCTTTGGCCGCGAGGTACTGCTGCATCACCGGCGTCGCCGCCGAACCGCCCGCGCCCTTCGACATCCGGCGCGGACGCTATCAGAAGTACGGCGTGTGCGCCTGGCCGACCGTGCCGAGATCGATGAGCACGAGCCCTTGGGACGCGCCGTCGATGACCGCGACCTGTCCGAGCGAGTCGATGAAGCGCATCGACTGCGGGCTCACCGTCGTCGTCGACGCCGCGAGCGAGATCGTCAACGGGATGTACTGCCCGCGCGTCGAGAACTTCCAGTACATGTCGCGCTGCGACGTCGTATGTCCCGGCGCGGGCGCTTGCGGAGTCGGCGCCTTCGGTGGCGCGCCGCTCCAGACCACGAACGAGAACATCGGATTTCGCATCGCGAGCGGGCTGTTGCGATCCGGGGCGAGCACGCCCGTGTTCTTCGGATCGGGACGCGGGACGTCGGGCGCACGCGAGCTGAGGAGCTGCTCGCGCGACTCGCACGATTGCACGCATGCGCCGTCCTTCGGCGATGCAGTGACGTGATGCAAGTAACCGAGCGTCGTGCCGACCGTGACCCAGCGCCCGCCGGTTCGCACCTTGAAGTGCGCTTGGTTGTGGAAGCAGCAGCGCATCAGCTTGAGCGCGGCGACGTTGGTCGGATCGCGCTCGACGATGACGCGATTGACGGTCGCCGGGTTCTTCGGATCCAAGTAGCCAAAGCGCCCGACGACGAGGTGATCGTCGTACGCCTCGAGGATCGGAAAATCGCGGAACGGCGTCGGGATCGGATCGTTCAAGCTGCCGAAGGTGCTCTGGCAGGCGAACTGTCGCTCGTCCGGCGTCTTCAGCGGGTGCTGCGGATCGCTGTCCCAACACTGATCGTTCGCCGCGCGATCCTCGAGCCAATACGGATCGCCCTGCGGCAGGATGTCGTCGGCGACCTGCACGTAGTCGCCGGTCCATTTGTACGGGTCGATGTACGCCGGAATGCCGAGCGTCTGCATCTCGGCGAGCTCGGCGTCGACGCGATCGTGCCCGAGGCGCGCGTCTTCGATGCCGCGACGACAGAGCAAACCGTTCGGCACGGAGAGCGTCAACGACGAGTACGCCGGCGCGTCGCCCGGAGTCGGCGCGACGGCCGCGACAATCCCATCGAACCCCGGCAGCACACCTTCGTACGTCACTTGCCAATCCTGATCGGCGTGGACCTGCGGGTCCTCCCACGAGAAGCGAATGCCCGACGTCGTGTTCGACACCGGCAGCGAAAACGCCTTGTTGAACGGGATCGTGAAATCGGTGGACGGCTCGACGGTCGATTGGCGCTTCTCGGGATCAGGCTCGGTGGGGTTCTTCACGTACGACGGATCGGCG
>JBBQXV010000050.1:0-40642 GCA_038209335.1 Polyangiales bacterium
CGATCTCGCCGGGCAAGCGCAGACGATCGAGCAGCGGCGCGTGAAGATCAAAGAAGAGATCAGCGGGATCAAGGTCGGCGCGAAGAAGGATCTCGATCGCTTCGTCGACGACATGATTCGCCAGCTGCCGAACGTGATCGACACCGCCAAAGCCGGCGATCTGAAGCAGTTTCTCCCGGCGTACCTCGAGGACGAGTTCAAGAAATGGGCGGAGGTCGAGACGCGCGAAATCGCGGGGCAGCTCGAGTCGCTCGCCGAGAAGACGATCGCGCTCGTTCGCGAAGACGCGCTCGAGTCGAGTAAGCGCGTAGGCGAGGTGCTCGGTGCGGACAACCGGCGACTCGACGTGCAGATCGACACGCTCGCGTACGACGTCGGCGTCGTCGCGCTGCTCGTCGGCGGCGTCGGTGTGATGCTCATCAATCCGCTCGTCGGGATCATCGTCGCGGCGACCGGGCCGGTACTCGCGTTGGTGCTCAAGGGGCGCGTCGACGAAGAGTTCAAGAAGCAGGCGAAAGAGCGGGCGCCGGACGTGCTTCGTCAAGCGGCCGCGAAGGTCGCGCCCAAGCTCGACGAGATGATCGACGGGTTCGGCGCGACGCTCGACGCTTGGGTCGTCAGCGCCGGCGAAGAGCTCCATCGCGAAGTCCTCGAGGTGCTGCGCGCGACGCGCGAGACGCGCACGGGCGGGGAGCAAGACGAGGCGAAGGCGCGCGCGGACGTCGACGGGCAGACGGCTCGGCTCGCGGCCGGTCGAGCGCGGATCGAAGAGCTTCGCGCGTCGATCGCTTCGCCGCCGGAGCGCGTGCGCGTCGCGCAGACGTAGAGCGAGCTACGTGAGAGACTTGCGTCTCTCGTGAGACGCCCCGAGCCAACAGAGCTTCCGCGGCGATCCGTCGCGCCAGACGAACCGACGGTGATGTCGGAAGGGATGGCGCGTACGCCGTCTCCGCGCGACGTGAACACGCTTCGCGAACGTGCGCCCACGGCGTCCGAGCTCGTCGCGAGCGACGACGGGAAGCACAGGGTCGTCGGTCGCTACATCATTCGCGAGAGCGTCGGCGCTGGCGGAATGGGCGCGGTGTACGCGGCGTACGATCCGGAGCTCGATCGCACCGTCGCGGTGAAGCTCCTGCACGCCGGCGTCGACGAAGCGCGCCTCGTTCGCGAAGCGAAGGCGCTCGCCAAGCTGGCGCACCCGAACGTCATCACGGTCCACGACGTCGGCACGTACGTCGGCGGTGTCTTCCTCGCGATGGAGTTCGTCAGAGGCTCGACGCTCAAGCAGTGGATGCGGCGCGAAGCGCGATCGTGGCGCGACGTCGTGAGCGTCTTCGTCGACGCCGGACGCGGCCTCGCGGCGGCGCATGCGTCGGGCCTCGTGCATCGCGACTTCAAGCCGGACAACGTGCTCATCGGCGACGACGGCCGCGTGCGCGTTCTCGATTTCGGGATCGCCGGCGAGGTGCGAAAGGATGCGCGACCGACGGCGCCGGATCTCGCGGGCGCGGTGGAAGACGCGCCGCTGACGATGAGCGGCGTCCTGATGGGGACGCCCGCGTACATGGCGCCGGAGCAGTTCCTCGGCACCGACACCGACGAGCGCACCGATCAGTACGGCTTCTCGGTCGCGCTTTGGGAGGCGCTCTACGGCGCACGCCCGTACCAAGCGGACACGATCGCGGCGCTCGCGTACGAGGTGTGGTGCGGGACGCTCCCCGACGTGCGCGGGCGCGACGTGCCGGCGTGGCTGTGTCGGATCGTCACCCGTGGACTCTCGTCGATCCCTGCGCAGCGCTACCGCTCGATGAACGCCCTGCTCGCCGAGGTCGACGCCGGCCTCGCGAGCGAAGCGTCGGCCGCCCGCATCGTCGGCAAGCGCTACGAACCGCTCCAAGCGGCGCCCGGCGACGGGAGCGAAGCCACGCGACGCGCGGTCGATCGGGTCACCGGCCAAGTCGTCACGTTGAAGTGGGTCGGACGCGCGGCGACGCCCGACGAGGTGAGCTCGCGCTCCGCGCACGCGCGCGAGTTCGAACGCCTCGCGTCGCTTCGTCATCCGAACATCGCCGCGGTGCTCGATTTCGGATTCGATCACGAGCAGCGGGCGTACTTCGCGCTCGGCCTGCGTGATCAACCTGTGCCACTGCTCGAAGCGGCGCGTCAGCAGCCGCGCGCGATCCAATTGAGCTGGCTCGTGCAGCTCTTGCGCGCGCTCGCGTACTTGCATCGACGCGGCCTCGCGCACGGGGACCTCTCGCCGGCAAACGTCGGCGTCGTGGGCGGGCAGGTCGTCTTGTCGCCGATGGGCGCGTCGCGCGCGGACGACGCGGCCCTCGCGCGCGATCTCTACGCGGTCGGCGTGATGACCTACCAGCTCTTCGGCGGACGCATCGCGGTCGAGGAAGCAGGCACGACGCACGCGGGATCGTTCGACGTCGCCACGATGGACGCCGAGCCGGGCGTCGCCGCCGTCGTGAAGCGGATGATCGCCGGCGCGCCGAGCGATCGCTTTACGACCGCGAGCGCGGTCCTGTCCGCGCTCAGCGAAGCCCTCGATCGTCCCCTCCCCGCCGACACCGCCGAGACGCGCGAGAGCTTCCTCCAAGCCGCGCGCCTCGTCGGGCGCGACGCGGAGATCGAGAAGCTTCGCGCCGAGCTCGCGCGCACCGTCGAAGGTCACGGCAGCGCGTGGCTCGTCGGCGGCGAGAGCGGCGTCGGCAAGTCGCGTCTCCTCGATGAGCTGAGGACGCTCGCGCGCGTGCACGGAGCGCTCGTGCTACGCGGACAAGAAGAGAGCGAAGGCGGCAGCCCGTATCGGCTTTGGCAGGGCGCGCTGCGGTGGCTCGCGGTCGCGACCGACACCAGCGATCTCGACGCGAGCGTCCTCTTGCCGATCGTGCCGGACATCGCCACGCTCGTCGGCCGAAGCGTCGCCCCCGCGCCGCACCTCGACGCGCCGTCGGCGCACGCGCGTCTCGTCGAGGTCGTCGTCGGCATGCTTCAACGCCAATTGCAGCCGATGATTTTGTTGCTCGAGGACGTGCACTGGGCGCGAAGCGACAGCGTGAAGCTCCTCCAAGCGATCGCGCCGCTCACGTCGGGGCTGCCGCTGATGATCGCGTGCAGCTTTCGCAACGACGAGCGCCCCGATCTCCCGAGCACGCTCCCGTGGATGCAGCTCCTCGAGCTCGCGCGGCTCCCCGTCGATCAGATCGCGTCGGTGAGCGAGTCGATGATCGGACCGGTCGGACGTCGCGCCGACGTCGTCGCGTTCCTCGAGCGCGAGACCGAGGGGAACCCGTTCTTCCTCGTCGAGGTCGTGCGCGCGCTCGCGGAGGAGGCGGGATCGCTCGAGCGCATCGGGACGTTCGCGCTCCCGGACAGAGTCTTCGCCGGCGGCGTGCGGCGCGTCGTGCAACGTCGGCTCCGCGATCTTCCGACCGAGGCGCGGCCTCTCTTGCGCGCCGCCGCGATCATCGGTCGGAAGATCGACGCCGCACTCTTGACCGCGCTCGCGCCGGACGTCGACGTCGACGCTTGGCTCGAGCGCTGCATCGGCGCCGCGGTCCTCGAACGACGCGACGGCGTCCTCCGCTTCTCGCATGACAAGCTGCGCGAGGGCCTCCTCCTCGAGGTCGGCGAGGACGACCGACGGGCGCTCCACGCGCAGATCGCCGGCGTGATCGAGCGCGTCCACGGCGACGCCGCGACGCACCTCGCCGCGCTCGCGCACCACTGGGGTATGGCCGGCGATCGCGCGAAGGAGGCGCACTATGCCGCGCTCGCGGGCGAGCAAGCGCTCGAGAGCGGTGCGCGCGCCGAGGGAATGGCGCTCCTCGATCGCGCGCTCGCGTTGAGAGACGCGGTCGACGGCGATCCGATCGAGCGCGCGCGTCTGCATCGTGTCCTCGGCGTCGCAGCCTTCGAGGCGGGTGAGTTTTCGAGCGCGTCCGAGCACGGGGTCGAAGCGCTCGCGCTCCTCGGCGTTCGCGTTCCGGTGACGCGCACGCGGTGGGTGCTCGCGGCGATCGCGCAGCTCTTCGTCCTCTTGTGGATGCTCGTCACGCCGCGCCGCAGTCCGTCGAACGACGCGCGCGCGCGCAGGCTCGCGGAGATCGCGCGCGCCGCGAGCCGCCTCGCGATCGTGCGCGTCTATCAGCTCGACGCCGTCCCCGTCCTCGCGCTCAGCCTCACCGCGACCGCCGTTTCGCTGCGCGCGGGCACGATCGACGTCTACGCGCTCGGCGTCCTCGGGTTCGCGGCGGGCGCCGCGGGGTTGCGACGGCTCGCGCGTCGCTCGTTCGATCGCGGACGCACCGAAGCAAGCGCGCAACGCGACGAGCCGAGCCGCATCGACATCGAGGTGATGGAGGCCGCGTTCCTCGTGAGCCTCGGCGAGTTCGATCGTGCGCGCGAGCAGATGACCGCATGTGCGTCGCGCGCCGAACGGGTCGGCTATCGGCTCGGCGGCGCGAGCGCAGAGTCGCTCCTCGCCCGCTGCGATGGGCTGACGGGACGCTTCGACGGGATGCTCGCGCACTTCGAGCGCTCGGCGGAGCTGCTCCGCGCGTACGCCCCCGAGCATCGCCTCGGCCAAGTCGCCGCGGTCGCGATGTCGCTCGCGATGCTCGAGCGCCACGACGAGGCGCGCGCGCGGATCGCCGAGTGCGCCACGCACTTCGAGAGCCGCCTCGTCCGTCTCTCGGTCACGACGCTCGCCGGCTTCGTGCACGCGAAGAGCGGCGACATGACGAAGGCGCGCGCGGCGATCGACGAAGCGACGTCGCTCGTCGGCCGCGAGCACGCGTACCCTGCGCCGCTGCTCGAGCTCCTCGAGATCCCCGGCGACGTCTACGTGACCGCGTGGAAGCGCGCGCGCGAAGCCGGCCAAGCCGAGGTCGTCCTCGAGGCCGCCGCCGACGCGCGTCTCGCCGCGCTCCGATCGTGGGCGCGCCTATGCCCGATCGGCGCGCCGTCCGCGGCGATCCTCGCCGGCCAAATCCACGAGCTCCGCGGCGACACGCCCGCCGCCGAGCGCGAGTGGCGTCGCGCGGTCACGCTCGCCGAAGCGCGCGGCATGGTCTCTCACGCCGCCACGGCCACCGCCTGCTTGCGCCGCGCGTCCCAGAGGAGCGCGACGTAGATCGCGTCGAAGAAGAAGATCGTCACGTAGAGAAAATTCAAGAACGCGAAGTCGTGCATCGCCGGATGGATGATCGGCAGCCAGTAGAAACACATCACCGACGTGCACGCCGTCCCGATGAACTTGCACCACGCGACGCCGTACGACAGCCCGAACATCCCCTTTCGCGCGAAGAACATGAAGATGAAGAGCACGCTCATGATCAGGTTGATCATGAAGGCGTCGATGTTCCCGAGCGGATCGTAGTACGTCCGCGTGAACGTCCACTGCCCCGTCATCGCGAGCGCGATCGTCACGCCGAAGATCGGATAGTAGAAGCGCTGCACCTGCGGGAGGACCTGATGCGCGCGCCCGAAGCGCAACAGAAGCGACACGATCACGAGGTCGACGAAGAACCCCGCGCGATCGAGCCACGCGAGCACCGGGATCTCCACCGGGCGATCCCACACGAAGCCGGCCATGAGCTCCCAGGTGACGTTCAGGCAAATCGCGACGAATGGGATCCCATACGATTTCTCTTGGAAGCCCTGCTTCACGACGAGCACGTACGCGATGAACCACAGGACCAGCCCGACGAGCCCGACGAGAAAGTACGGGCTGACGATGCTGAACGAACCGCCCTGCTGAAGTCGAAAGACGAGCGACCAGTGCATCGTCAGACGATCTTCCACTCGTCGGCGAGATCCGGCGGGATCGCGAACGGGGCGCGCTGTCCACCGCGCTCGACGAGGAGCATCCCTTTGACGAGCTCGCGGCTCGCGAAGCGGATCACCTTCGCGGCGGGATCGAGATCCGCCGAGATGCTCTCGAGCAAATGACCGACCGCGCCGATGACCTTCGTGAGCGACTCCGTCCAGTCGGCCGGCGGCACCTTCAGCATCGCCGCGACGTCTTGGTGCGTGAACGGATCCGAATCGAGGAAGAAGTGAATGAGGCTCGCGGGCATGCCATGGAGCGAGTGCGGCAGGATCGTCTGCAGGCCTTCGACGAGCGCGTTCGCCATCGCGGCCCCCTCGGGCGACTCGGCGATTTGGCGCGTGTAGATGATCTGTGCGAGCTCTTTCGCTTCGGCGAAGCTCGCCGGGATCAGCTCTTCGCGGACGCCCATGATGCGTCCGACCGCCGCCCACGCGTGGATGTACGCCTCGCGATCGTCGTCGCTGATCGCGATGCCGAGTCGAGAGAGACCGTCGAGGACGACGTAACTGAATACGGTGAGCGTCCCCGCGAGATCCTCTTGGTTCAGCGGCACGCCGAGCGACGGATCCCACGGCTGATGCGGATCGTGCGTGAGCAGATGCCGCACCGCCGCGTGCAGCAGCCGCACCTTCTGCGCCGTGCGCACGCCGCGTCCGTCCGGACCGAGGCCGTCCTTCGCCATCACGTCGACGACCATCTGCGTCGTCTCGAAGACGCGACGCACGGGCCGCTTCAGGAGGTACGCGGTGCGATACAGAACCTGCACGCCCTTCCGCGCGGCGTACGACGCGGGCAAGGAATAGAAGCCGAGCACGAGGAGCATCTCCGGGCCGAGCGTTCCGAAGAGCGCTTCGCCGCGACGGATCTTCGGCATCTCCAGCGTCGGCACCGCCGACGTGCGCGCGAGGTAGTCGACGATGATCGGCGGGAGCTTGTCCGATGGCATGCCGTCGTTGACGACGAGCGTGCGCATGAGCGCGTTCACCGCCGCGATGTCGCCGTCGGCGTAGAGCATGCCGACCGCTTCGTCGGCGAGATCGTCGCCGCACGTTCGCATCTCGTCGAGGAAACGTCCGGTCCAGAGGGCCGCAGGCATGCGCGCCATCGTCGACCGGACGGCGCGCATGCGTCAAATGAGTCGCTCACCCAACGCTTCGAGCGCAGCGAGGCGCGCGGCGAAGCGGCGCCAGTCCTTGATGACGCGCGGCCCGTCGGTGACGCGCATCGCGTAGTCGGTGATGCGCGTGATCGCGAAGCGCGTCGCCGCGATGCAACCTTCCGCGACGAGGCCGCGCTTCTCGGCGTCGCTCAGCGGACGCACGGACTCGTAACCCTCGACCATCGCGCGCACGAGCGGCATGTCGAGCGCATCGCCGAAGCACCACGCGAGCACGGTGACCATCAAGTCGTACGCGAGCACGCCGTCGGACGCGCTCTCGAAGTCGAGGAGCGCGGCGATCGATCCGTCCGCGGCGAAGAGAACGTTGTCGCGGAAGAGATCGCCGTGGATGACTCCGCGCGGAAGGCCGGCGTCGCGACGCGCTGTATGAACGTCGAGCTTCGCACGGAGGATCGGAGCTTCTGCGGCGAGCGCCGCGTCCGTCGCCGACGCGATGCGCGCGATCCGCTCGACGAGATCCTCGTAACGGAATCGTCCCGCGTCACGCACCGTCCCCTCGCCCGCGCGATGCACCGCCGCGAGCGCCGCGCCGACGCGACGGCAGTCGTCGCGCGACACGCTCGCCTGGCAGCGATGCGTCCCGTCCTTCCACGGAAACACCGCCGACGGCTTCCCCGCGACGACGCCAATCGTCCCCGACCCATCGCCGCGCGCGATCGGCGCCGGCGTCGCGACGCCCGCCGCCGCGAGCTTCGCCAACAGCTCGCCCTCCGCGCGCGCACCGGCGTCGCCCTGTTCCTCGTAAATTCGAAGGAAATACCGCCCCTTGTCCGTCACGAGCGCGAAGTTCGAGTTGACGCTACCGGCGGGGATCCCGTCGAACCGGACGAGCTCACCAAGCGCGTAATCGCGAGCGACGACACGGGCTTCGGCGTCGGAAATTGATGTGAGAACGGCCACGGGAAGCGCGACTCTAGCGCATTGATGTGGACGCGGAGCACACGTCTCTGGTAATTGGCCGTCGGTACAAGTCATTTCGGGCGCACCAGTAACCGTCGCCCTGTGAGTCGAGAACGCGCGGACATGGCCAAAGCGAAGAAGGGCTCCGAGCCCAAGTCGAAAGATTCGAAGGCCTCGTCTTCGAAGGATGCCAAAGGTGAGGCGGGGGGTCCGCTCAAGCGAAAGCTGGGGCTCCGCGGGGCCGCACCGTGGGCTGCACGTCACGCCGCAAAACACGCCGCCGAGGCGCGTGCTCGCGCGGCCGAGCCGCCGCTTCCGGGCTCTGCGCGCGCGACGATTCGCGTGCCGGTGGGCGCCGAGGACATCAAGCAGCGCATCGGCGATCTGCACAACGCGCTCGTGCAAATCAAAGCGCTTCGCAAGAACGTGAACAAGACGTTCTACGACATCGGCGCGATCCTCCGCGACATCCAGGCGCGGCGCCTCTACGAGGCCAAGGGATACGGGACGTTCGAAGCGTTCCTCGAGCGCGAGATCGATCTCGGCAAGACGACGGCGGTGCGCCTCGTGCGCGTCGTCGCGACGTTCTTGAAAGAGGCGGCGCAAGAGCACGGGATGGAGCGCATTCTCAACGCGCTCGTCGCACTCGAGATGGGCGCCGAGGGCGCGGCCGAGCCGGCGACGCAGTCGAAAGCGTCCGCGGCGAAGATCCCGCCGCCGCCGCAGTCGACGACGTCGTTGCCGTTGCGTCCGCCGGGGCGGTAGGTGCAACGAGGTCCGAAATCGGTGTCGGTCGCACTGATTTCGGTGCTCTGGACACTGATTTCGGTGTGAGTCACGCTGATTTCGGTGCTCCGAACAGCGATTTCGGCGTTTCGAACAGCGATTTCGGCGTTCCGAACAGCGATTTCGGCGTTCCGAACAGCGACGCCGGTGTGGCTCGCAGCGAGCTCGGCGTTCCGCACGCGGATGTCGCTCATCGTTGCATTGACACCGGAGCGGCGTGCTTCGACCTCGACCTCGCCTACCCCGCCAACTTCGGCAACACGACCCGCACCCGCGATCCCTTCCCGCGCTCGCTCTCGATCCGCACTTCCCCCGCGTGCTGCTCGATGATCTTCCGCACGATCGACAGCCCGAGCCCCGTCCCGGCTTCCTTCGTCGTGAAGAACGGATCGAACACCTGCGCGAGCGTCTGCGCGTCCATCCCCGGCCCGGTGTCCTCGAGCTGAATGACGACGTTCGCCTCTTCGATCGCGACACCCACCCGCAGCACGCCGCCGTCTTTCATCGCCTCGAGCGCGTTGACCACCAAGTTGAGCACGACCTGCTTCAGCTTCTCGGCGTCGCCGCGCACCGTCGCGCCGGCACCGATGCTCCGCTCGATCTTCACACCGCGCGCGGTCGCCGAGTCGCGCTCGAGATCGACGACCGCTTCGACCAGCGGCCCGAGCTCGACGGGCTGCGCGACGATCCCGCGCGGACGCGCGAGCTCGAGGAACTCGGTGAGCAAGCGATTGAGCCGCCCGATCTCCGCGCCGACGATCTCGGCCTTCTTGTGAAGCACGCCGCGCGCGTCGGTCGCGATGTCGAGCTTGTCGAGATGCCGCCCGAGAAGGTGAAGCTGCAACACGGCGGCGTTGAGCGGGTTTCGGATCTCGTGCGCGAGGTTGAGCGCGAGCGTCGCCATCGCGCTGAGCGCCTCGGCGTCGGCAGCGCGCTTCTCGAGCGCGCGGCGTTCGGTGACGTCGATGCCGATGCCGTAGACGAGGCCCGACGTCTCCTCGTCCTCGCGCGCGCTCGAAAGATGCCAGCGGATCCGCCGTCGCGTCGCGCCGCCGTCGTGTGCCCTGCGTGACGAGACCTCGGCGAGCGGCGTGTCGATCGTCGAACGGAGATCGACGAAGCCCGTTTCGACCTCGCGCGCGCGATCCCCGCGCGCCGCCGCGATCGCGTCGCGCGTTCGCGTGCGGTCTTCCTCGGGGATCCACGTCTCGACGAAATCGCGCCCGTGCGCCTCGCTCGAATGAAGCCCGGCGAGGACGGCGGCCTTGCGGTTGAAGAGCGCGACGCGGTTGTCCCGGTCGAGGCCGATGACGAGGACGTCGGTCAGCTCGATGAGCGCGCGGTAGCGGCGCTCGAGCTCCTCGCGCTCGCGGCTGAGGCGAACCTTCATCAGCGCTTGCTCGACCGTCGAGAGCAGCTCCTCGGGCCGGAACGATTTCGGAACGAACGCGAACGCGCCGCTTCGGAGCGCGCCGATCGCCGTGTCCATCGACGCGAACCCGGTGATCAGCACGACCTCGCCGAACGGCGACGCCGCGCGCAGCGGCTGGATCAAATCGACGCCGCTCGCGTCGGGGAGCTTCACGTCGACGATCGCGACGTCGAACCCCGACTCCTTCGCCATCGCGATCGCTTCGTCACCGCGCGACGCGGTCACGACCTCGACCCGGTGCGGCGCCGCGCGCCCATCGCTCATGTCGGCGCTCATGAGCACCGCGTGCAGCGTCCCGACGAGCTCGGTGTTGTCGTCGACGATGAGGACGCGGCCGCGTCGCGGCATCGGCGCCGGGCGACCGCTCCCGGAGCTCATGTGCCGAGCAGCTTCTTCAGCGCATCGTTGACGACGGCCGGGCTCGCGCTCCCTTTCGTCTCCTTCATCACCTGACCGACGAAGAATCCCATCAGCGCGGTCTTCCCGCCGCGCAGCGCCTCGGCCTGCTTCGGGTTCGCGTCGACGATGCGTTTGCAGATCGCTTCGATCGCGCCGACGTCGGTGACCTGCTGCATCCCGAGCGCCGCGACGATCGTCTCGGGCGCGTCGTCGGTCTTCGCCATCTTCGCGTAGACCTCCTTCGCTTGCTTGCCGCTGATCTTCCCCGAGTCGACGAGCCCCATGAGCGCCGCGATTTGCGTCGCGCTCACCGGGATCTCGGCGGCGAGCCCGTGCGTCGTCACGTCGCGCAGGACCTCGCTTTGAATGAAGTTCGCCACCCGCACCGCGTCGCCGTGAAGCGTCGCCGCCTCTTCGAAGAACGCCGCGACGCGCGGATGCTGCGTGAGCACGTGCGCCGCGTACGGTGTGATCTTCATCTCGTCGACGAACCGCGCGCGCTTGTCGCGCGGGAGCTCGGGCATCGTCGCCTTCACGCGCTCGACGAACGCGTCCTCGAGCACGAGCGGCGGAAGATCCGGGTCCGGGAAGTATCGGTAGTCGTGCGCCTCTTCTTTGCTGCGCATCGAGAACGTCGTCCCTTTGTTCTCGTCCCAGCCGCGCGTCTCTTGCACGACGCGTCCGCCGGACGAGAGCACCGCCTCTTGCCGCTCGATCTCGAAGTTGATCGCCTTCTCGACGAACCGAAACGAGTTGATGTTCTTCAGCTCGGCGCGCGTGCCGAGCTTCGTCTCGCCGACCGGACGAATCGAGACGTTCGCGTCGCAGCGAAACGATCCTTCTTCGAGGTTGCCGTCGTTGACGCCGAGGAAGACGAGGATGTCGCGCAGCGTGCGAAGGTACTCGGCCGCTTCGTGTCCGCTCCGCAAGTCGGGCTCGCCGACGATCTCGACGAGCGGAACGCCCGAGCGATTCAAGTCGACGATCGAGCTGTCGCCGCGATCGTGGAGGTTCTTCCCCGCGTCCTCTTCCATGTGGACGCGCGTGATGCCGATCCGTTTCATCGCGCGCGGCGCGTCGCTCTTCTCGGCCGCGTTGGCCGGCGCGATCTCGATGTCGAGGTGCCCGCGCTCGCTGAACGGCTCGTCGAACTGGCTGATCTGGTAGCCCTTCGGGAGGTCGGGGTAGAAGTAGTTCTTGCGCGCGAAGCGGCTCGGCGTGCGAAGCGTGCATCCGAGCGCGAGCGCCGTGCGCACCGCCATCGCGACAGCCTCGCCGTTGAGGACCGGGAGCGCGCCGGGCAAGCCGATGCACGTCGGGCAGACGTGCGTGTTGGGCGGAGCGCCGAACGCGGTCGAGCACGAGCAGAACGCCTTGGAGCGCGTGAGCAGCTGGGCGTGCACCTCGAGCCCGATGACCGCCTCGTACGCCCTCGCTACCTGACTCATAGGGCGACGGTTTACCACGAAAGGCGCGCGAAACTGGCCCAAGGTACGCGCGTCGTGCGAGCCTCGCGACTCGTGCCCTCGAGCCTCACCGTCTTCACTCAGCGCATCCTCCCGATCGCGATGCTCATCCTCGCGCTCGTGTCGGTTCCCATTCTCATTTTGGAGCCGCAGGGGCTTCCTCGACTCAAGTCGCTCGAACGCGAGCTCGCGGACGTCAACGGCGAGAGCGACGAGCTGAAGCGCGACATCGGCAAGCTGCGCATCGAGGTCCGCGAGCTGCGCGACAATCCGGCGGCCGTCGAGCGGATCGCGCGCGACCAGCTCGGGCTCGTGCGCAAGAGCGAGGTCGTCTTCCACTTCGGGAAGACGCCGAAGTAAACGCGATTCGCGGTAGAGTCGCGTGCGTGACGTTCGAGCTCGGTCGGTCGCTGATCTTGGCCGACGCCATCGCTCCCGATGCGCTGGCGCACGCGCTCCTCGTGGTCGCGACGACCGGCGTCTGCCTTCCGCGCGCGCTCGTCGCGGTCGGCGCGATGGAGGCCACGCGCCTCGACGAGCACCTCGCGCGCGGCGACGCGCCGATGCTGAGGCACGTCGTGCCGGTGCAGGAGCTCGTGGCGAAGCTCCCGGCGGGCCTGTGCGAGCAGCTCCTCGCTCTTCCGGTTCGGCAGGATCCGCGCACGCAGACGATCGACATCGCGGTGGTCGACGCGCGCGATACGCACGCGGGCGATGAGATCGCGTTCTGGCTCGAAGCGCCGGTGCGTCTCGTGCGAACCAGCTTCGCGGCGATGGACGCGGCGCTCAAGCGACTGCGCGTCGTCCCGGAACGCGGCGTGCGCTCGCTCGCGCCGCCGATTTGGGTTCCGACGACGAGCGAGGTGCGCAGGATCGCCGAGACGCCGCTCTACGGCACACGCGCGATCCAAACGCCGCCGGCGGAAGAAGAAGACGAGGACGCGCTCTACCGCACCGAGATCGGCGATTTTCCTGCGGTGGATCCCAACATTCCGATCCCGCTGAGCCGCCGGAGCATGCGACCCGTTTCGATCGTCGAGGTCGACGGATCGTCGGTCGCGATCTCGCTCGGATCGAGCGACGTGCGGATCCACGAGCCGGGCCTTCCGGAGAACGACGCGATCATCGATCTTCGTCGTCGGCGCGCGTCGACACCACCCATCGCGGCGGAGCCGACCCCGATGTCGCGCACCCCGATCACCGCGCGCGGTCCGTTCTCGGCGAACGCACCGACGCTCCCGTTCGCCGACAGCGGGACGATCGTCGCGGCGATGCGCACCGCGCCCGATCGCGATCGCATTCTCGATCTGCTGCTCGCGGGCGCGCGGACGGTCGCGCGTCGCGTCGCGATCTTCGTGGTCAAGAAGGACGAGCTGATCGGTTGGACGTGCACACCGGAGCTCGGCGAACGCGCGGCGTTTCGCAAGGTGCAGATCTCGACGACGTCGACGACGCTCCTCGCGCGCGCGCTCGCGGGCGGGACGCACCTCGGTCGGCTGCAGAAAATCGACGCGCACGCGACGCTCTTCGACGTCATGCACGGCGCGCCGACGCGCGAGGTCGCCGTCACCGGCGTTCGCATCGAAGCGCGTCCGACGATTGTCGTCCTGTCCGACGAGGTCGGCGACACGCTCATCGCGACGCGACGCCTCGACGAGCTCGCGCGCGTCGCCGGCGAATCGCTCGGCGTGATCATCCGCAACAAAACGCGCTGACCGCATCTCGATCTCCCTGTTCAAACCTCTGGGAGGGCCCCACGTGCTATGGGCTGACGAATGTCGGACTACGCCCACCTCCGCAAGCAGTGGACCGCGAACGCGCTCGCCCCGCTCGAAGCGAAAGAGGCGCCGCGCGCGCGCGTCGCGAACCTCGCCGGCCACGTCGACGTCGCGCCGCTTTATGGGCCCGACGATCTCGACGCGATCGATTTCGATCCGGCGCGCGATCTCGGCGTCCCCGGGGCGCCGCCGTTCACACGCGGCGTGCAGCCGAACATGTACCGCGGGCGGCTCTGGACGATGCGTCAGTACGCGGGGTTCGGCACCGCGCGCGAGTCGAACGAGCGGTACCGCTACCTCCTCGGGCAAGGGCAGACCGGGCTCTCGGTCGCGTTCGACTTGCCGACGCAGATGGGACGCGACTCGGACGATCCGAAAGCGCTCGGCGAGGTCGGTCGTGTCGGCGTCGCGATCGATTCGATCCACGACATGCGCGTCTTGCTGGCAGATCTTCCGCTCGACAAGATCTCGACGTCGATGACGATCAACTCGACGGCGAGCATCCTCCTCTGTCTCTACATTGCCGTCGCCGAAGAGAACGGCGTCGCGCGCGGCAAAGTCCGCGGCACGATCCAGAACGACATCCTCAAGGAGTACATGGCGCGCGGGACGTACATCTTCCCGCCGCGACCGTCGATTCGCCTCATCAACGACATCTTCGGCTTCTGCGCGACCGAGGTTCCCAAGTGGAACACGATCTCGATCAGCGGTTACCACATCCGCGAAGCCGGTTCGGACGCGGCGCAAGAGATCGCATTCACGCTCGCCGACGGGATCGCGTACGTGCAGGCCGCCGTCGAGGCGGGGCTCGACGTCGACAAGTTCGGCGCGCAGCTGTCGTTCTTCTTCAACGTCCACAACAACCTCATCGAAGAGATCGCAAAGTTTCGAGCCGCGCGTCGCATGTGGAGCGACATCATGGAGAAGCGCTTCGGCGCGAAGACCGATCGCGCGCGCGCTCTCCGCTTTCACTGCCAGACGGCCGGAATGACGCTGACGGCGCAGCAACCGCTCAACAACATCGCGCGAGTGACGGTGCAGACGCTCGCGGCGGTGCTCGGAGGATGCCAGTCGCTCCACACGAACAGCTACGACGAGGCGCTCGGCCTTCCGACGAGCGAGGCGGCGACGATCGCGCTTCGCACGCAGCAGATCGTCGCGCAGGAGTCGGGCGTCGCGGACTTCGTCGACGCGCTCGCGGGGAGCTACGCGGTCGAGTCGCTGACGCATCGTCTCGAGAACGAAGCGCGCCGTTACATCGCGCGGATCGACGAGATGGGCGGGATGGTCGCCGCGATCGAGCAGGGCTATCCGCAGCGCGAGATCCAGAACACGGCGTACGCGTACCAGCTCGAGGTCGAGAGGAAGCAGCGGCTCATCGTCGGACAGAACGCGTTCGTGCAAGACTCGGCGCCGGTGCCGGTGATGAAGATCGATCCGCGGATCGAGGCCGAGCAGGTCGCGCGCCTTCGGGCGATCCGATCGGCGCGCGACGCGGCGAAGCACGCGGCGGCGATGAAGCGGATCGACGAAGCGGCGCGCGGGACCGAAAACCTCTTGCCGCGGATCCTCGACGCCGTGAAGGCCGACGCGACGGTCGGCGAAATCTCCGATGTGCTCCGCCTCGTCTGGGGCGAGCACGTCGAGACGCTCGTGCTCTAGGCAGGCCTCGACGGTATGCTTCCGAGGTGCGCCGGCTCCTCGTCTTCGTCGTGCTCGCGCTGATCGCGGCGGCGTGCGGGAGCAAATCGAAGGATCTGCTCGTAAAGCCATACGACGCGGGCTCCGACGGCGCGCCCGACGACGGGGGTGCCGACGCGCCATCCGACGCGGATCCGACGCTCGGCGGTCCGTGCGTCGACGACGGTCAATGCGACGACATGCTCGCGTGCACGTTCGACGCTTGCGACAAGAAGGTCCTCCGCTGCCGGAACGTCCCCGACGACACGCGCTGCGACGACGGCATGTTTTGCAACGGCCGCGAGCGCTGCGTGCTTGCGCACGGATGCGAGCAAGGTCCGGTCGTCACGTGCGAGGACGGCAGCTCGTGCACCATCGATCGCTGCGTCGAAGCGACGAAGAGCTGCGTGAACGCCCCGCGCGATCTCGACGGCGACGGCGATCCCGACGACCACTGCGTCCTCATGCACGACTGCGACGATCGCGATCCGAACGTCGCGAGCACGCACTCCGAGGTCTGCGCGAACAACAAGGACGACAACTGCAACGGTCAGGTCGACGAAGCGGGGTGCGTGACGCCGGTCGGCGCGACGTGCGCAACGGCCATCGCCGTGGGCGCGCCCGGGACGTACGCGCTCTCCACGGTCGGCGCGAGCAAGACGTTCGCGACGACGTGCAGCGTGACGACGCCGACGGCGGGGAAGGACGTCGTCGTCGCGATCACGATCCCAGCCGGCCCGAACAAAGATCTCGAAGTTTGGGCGACGGCGACGAACAGCGAGGCGTCGGTCGCGATCCAGTCGACGTGCGGGCAAGCGGCGAGCGAGCTCGCGTGCGGCTCTGGAACCGGCGCGACCAGCGTGCGTGCGCGCGCGCGAAACCTCGCGCCCGGGACGTACTATGCGATCGTCACGACGCAGGCCGAGACGAACGCGGAGCTGCGCGTGGCGTTCCTCGATCCGACGCCGAAGCCGACGAACGAGACGTGCGCGAACGCGATCCCGATCGTGCCGGAGGTGGCGACGACCGTGCAGATCGTCGATCCCGCGAAGGATCTCGTGAGCGGATGCGGCGCGGCGACGGGCGAGCTGACGTACACGCTCACGCTCACGCAGCCGTCGGACGTGAAGATCTTCGCGTCGACGGTCGTCGGCAGCGGCTCGGCGGTCATCGGTCTCCGCGCGCCGCACTGCACGTCGTCGGGCGACGAGCTGCGCTGCCGCGTCGGCTCGACGCTTCCGCTCTTCGCGCGCGGTCTCGCGGCGGGGACATACGTCGTGACCGTCGCGGCGACGTCACCGATCGACACGGTCGTCACGGCGCGCGTCTCCGCACCGACGACGCCGCCGCCCGACCAGACGTGTGCGACGGCGCCGCCTGTCGTCGTCAACGCGACGATGCCGGTCGATCTCTCCGATCACGAAGACGCGATCAAGGACGGATGCTTCTCCGGCGGACCGAACGCCGCGTACGACTTGCCTCTCGCCGTGGCGTCGGACGTTCTCGTCGTCGGACGTTTCTCGCAGGCCGAGGCCGGCGCAGTCTCGTTCGACGCGCCGGCATGCGGCGTCGTGGATCGACTCGCGTGCAACGGCGGCTTGACGCCCGTGCGCGTGAGCAAACGCAGCGTCCCGCCCGGCGACTACCGCGTCGTCATCGCAGACACCGTCGGCGCGCTCACGTCGCTCACGACGCTCGTTCGACCGACCGTTCCGCCCACGACGGTGAGCGGCGCCGATCTCTGCTCGGGCGCCGTCGACATCCCCGACACCGGCGGCTTCTTCACCGGCGACACGACGACCGCGACCGCCAACTACGGCTCGACCTGCGACAACCCGAACGCGCCGCCGAACGGCGCACCGGATCAAGTCTTACACCTCGTGCTCACGCAAGCGCGACGCGTCGTCTTCGACATGACCGGCTCGACGTACACGACGCTCCTCGAAGTGCGCGTCGGACCGACGTGCCCTGGTCCGGTCTTCATGGATGCTTGCTACGTCGGCTTCTCCGGCGATCGCAGCTTCCTCGATTTGCAGCTCCCCGCCGGCTCGTATTGGGTGATCGTCCACGGCTACAACGGCGAGAAGGGTCCGTTCAACCTCGACGTCCGCGTCGTGCCGCCGTGAGCTACGCCGCCGCGTCCGCCGGCTTCGAAGGTCCGGCGACGAGCGAGCGATTGAGACCGAGGAGCGCGCGCATCACGCGGTCCGTCCAGCTCGTCGGCAGCATCTTGAAGAGCATCAGCACGAAGTAGATGCGCCACGGCGTGACGTAGCGTGCGCTCGGATTCTTCGCTTCGATCGCGCGACGAATCGCGCGCGTCACGTGCTCGGGGCCGACCGCGGTCGACATCATTCGCTTCTGCAGATCGTCGCTGCGCGCGAGCACCGCGCTGTACGCCGACGGGACGCCTTTGTATTTCTCGGCCGTGTCCATCGCGACGTCGGCGAACTCCGTGTGGATCGCGCCCGGCTCGATGAGAACGACGCCGACGCCGAACGGCGCGACCTCGTTGCGGAGCGCGTCGGAGAGCGACTCGATCGCGTACTTCGTCGAGTTGTACGCACCCATGAACGGGAACGTCACGCGCCCGCCCATGCTGCTCACGTTGATCACGCGACCGAAGCCGCGCTCGCGCATCCGCGGCAAGAAGGTGCGCGTCATCGCCATCAAACCGAAGACGTTGGTCTCGTACTGCGCGCGCAGATCCGCGTCGCTCACCGACTCGAGCGGTCCGACGAGACCGTAGCCCGCGTTGTTCACGAGGACGTCGACGCCATAGCCGTCGGTGATGCGATCGATCTCGCGCTTCGCCGACGCGATCGACTCGGCGTTGGTGACGTCGAGGACGAACGTCTCGATGCGCGGCTCTTCTTCGCGGAGCTTGTCGAGCGCGCCCGCGCGACGCCCGGTCGCGAAGACACGATGACCGGCGCGCGCGAGATCGAGCGCGGCGTGACGGCCGATCCCGGCGGTCGCGCCGGTGATGAGGATGGTCAGCTTCGAGCGGTGAGACGGCTTGGGGTGGTTCACGGCGGCTCCTTCGACGGTCGGGCGGGTTCTTCGTGCCAAGGAATGAACGTTCATTCCGATGTCTAGGCATACGAAGCCGTCGCGCGATTTCTTCCATTCGATCGCTTTTCAGGCCCGAATCGCTTCCCAACAGCAGTTTTCGGCCTGCGTCGCGGTCTCTTTGGTGAGCTTCAGGCGCCCTTCCCACGAGGCTTTCACGATCCCGACAACCGCTCCCCAGATGACCGACATCAGCAGGGCGTTCGAGATCGGCTTCGTGATCTGCTTCTCGCGCGTCCCTTCGAGGAACGTTCCGGCGAGGACGATGACGCGCTTCTCGAGCGCCATGCTCGCGTCGTCGAGGTACTCGGCGTGGTGATGCAGCTCGAGGAATTTGAACGCGCGCGGATGCTTCGTCGCGAACGCGAGCGTCCTCGCGAAGAACGCGTGGAACTGTTCGCGCGCCGGCGATTCGAAGGGAAAATCTGCGATGATCGACTCGCACAGCGCGCTCTTCCAACGCTGGTAGACGTCGTTGACGAGCGCCTCCTTGCTGGCGAAGTAGCGGTAGATCGTCCCCGCGCCGACTTGCGCGCGCTCGGCCACCGCGGGGACGGCGGTACCGTGGAAGCCGCGCTCCGCAAACAGGTCGAGCGCCGCGTCGAGGATCGCCTCTCGCTTGTCGGCTTTATCGGGAACTTCAGCCGTGGCTGCCATAGGAATGAATATTCATTCCGTAGCGCAAACAGGGGCGTTGTCAACGTCGACGCGATCGCGCCTACTCCACGTTCCACGCACCACGCCCCGACAAATGCCCATCCATATCCATCATCGCGTCGACGTCACGAACCCGAGCTCGCACCTCGTCGAAATCGAAACGACCGTGCGCTCCACCGAGCCCCTCCCCTCGCCCGTGACGCTCTTCATGCCCGTGTGGACACCCGGCTCGTACCTCGTTCGCGAGTACGCGCGGCACGTCGAAGGTCTCGCGTGCGACGCGCCCGCGCGGGCGATCAAAGCGCGCAAGAACGCGTGGCAGATCGATCCGGGCGGCGCGTCGACGTTGCGCGTTCGCTACCGCGTCTATTGCAACGAGCTGACGGTGCGAACGAACCACATGGACGATTCGCATGCGTACTTGAACGGAGCGGCGACGTTCCTCGCGATCGAAGGTCACGAAGATGCGCCGGCGGAGATCGAGATCAAATCGCCGGAGGGATGGCGCGCGGCGACCGCGCTGACCGCGACGGCGAGCGCGACGAGCACAACGAGCACGGCGAGCGCGACGACGTTTCGTGCGGCGGACTTGGACACGCTCGTCGATTGCCCGATCGAAGTAGGGACGCACCTCGAGCATCGCTTCGACGTGCTCGGCAAACCGCATCGCTTCGCGATCTGGCCCGCGCGCGACGTGCCGGCCGAAGACGTGCAGCGCCTCGTCGCGGACACGACGACGATCCTCGAGACCGAAGCGCGCATGTTCGGCGGCGAGCTCCCGTACGACGACTACCTCTTCTTGCTTCATCTCTCGGCGCGTGGTCGCGGCGGACTCGAGCATCGGACGAGCTCTTCGCTCCTCGCGAGCCCTGGCGCGTTCGCGACGCACGACGGGTACCTCGATTTGCTGTCGTTGATCGCGCACGAGGCGTTTCACTTGTGGAACGTGAAGCGCATTCGTCCCGGCGGGCTCACGCCGTATCGCTACCAAGAAGAGAACTACACGCGCCTCCTCTGGTGGTTCGAAGGCGCGACGAGCTATTACGACTGGCGCGTGCTCCGCCTCGCGCGGCTGTGCACGGTGCCGGAGTACCTCGATCATCTCGCGGCCGAGATTGGGTACCTCGACGCGACGCACGGGCGGCTCGTTCACTCGCTCGAAGAGGCGTCGTTCGACGCGTGGATCAAGCTCTATCGGCCCGACGAAAACTCGCAGAACAGCAGCGTGAGCTACTACCGAAAAGGCGAGCTCGTCTGCGCGCTCCTCGATCTCGAAATCCGCGCGCGCTCCGAGGGGCGTTCGAGCCTCGACGCGGTGCTCGCGCATTTGTGGAAGACGTTCGGCGCGCGCGGCGTCGCGGTGCCGGAGGGGGCGATGCAGGAGATCATGGAGACGGCGACCGGAACGAAGGTCGGCGATCTGCTCGACGCTTGGGTGCGCACGCCGGGCGAGATCGATTACGCGCCGACGCTCGCGCGCGTCGGGCTGCGCGTCGAGCGTGGGTTGCGGACGGACGGCGCGAACGCGTCGCTCGGGCTCCGACTGCGATCCGACGGAGGACGCGCGGTCGTCGCGTCGGTCGCGCGCGGGTCGGCGGCGCATCGCGCGGGGATCGATCCGAGCGACGAGATCGTCGCGATCGGCGGACGGCGCGTCGAAGGGACGAACGTCGAAGCCGCGCTCGCGCGCAAGCAACCTGGCGACGTCGTCGAGGTGCTCGTCTCGCGCGACGGGCGGACGCTCGTGCGAAGCGCGACGCTCGATCCGCCGAAGCGCGATCGCGTTCGGCTGGTTCCACTCGAAGACGCACCGCCTGCAGCGCGCGCGGCGTTCACGTCGTGGCTCGGGCAACCGCACCCGGCCTGGGAGACGCCATGAGCACAGGTCCGTCGTCGATGACGATCCCGGGGCTTCCGGGGCGCACGCAAATCGAGTCGATCACCGAGATGACGGAGTACGTGCTGCCGCAGCACGCGAACGTCTTTGGGAACGTGTTCGGCGGGCAAATCATGGCCTGGGTGGATCTGTGCGGAGCCATCTGCTCGCAGCGTCACAGCGCTCGGCCGTGCGTGACGGCGTTCATCGACGACATGCTGTTCGAAGGGCCGGTCCGCGTCGGCGAGGTAGTGCACTTGCGCGCGCGCGTAACGGCGACGTTTCGTACGTCGATGGAGCTCGAGGTCGTCGTGACCGGCGAAGACTCGCTCACGCGGCGACGATGGCCGTGCGTGAGCTGCCTCATCGTCTTCGTCGCACTCGACGACGAGCGACGACCGACGCCGGTGCCGCCGCTGATGCTCGACTCGGACGCGATCCGGTCGAGCCAGTCGGCCGCGGAGGCGCGCAGGCGCGAACGTCTGAGCAAGCGCTGAAATGTGGTAAGTCGGGCGCCATGACGACCGCCTCGCCCGCCACCGTTTCGATCGCTCACCTCGCGCAGCACGTCGGCGAAGAGGTCACGCTTCGCGGCTGGCTCTACAACAAGCGGTCGAGCGGCAAGCTCCACTTCCTCGAAGTGCGCGACGGCAGCGGCATCGTCCAGTGCGTCGTCTTCAAGGGGAACGTGTCGCCCGAGCTCTTCGCGGCCGTCGATCACGTCGCGCAAGAGACGAGCCTCGAGGTCGTCGGCAAAGTGAAGGAGCACGGGAAGATCAAAGGGCAGTACGAGCTCGACGCGAGCGACGTGCGCGTCGTGAGCGCGGTGTCGCGCGAGTACCCGATTTCACCGAAGGAGCACGGCACCGACTTCTTGATGGACAACCGGCATCTGTGGCTTCGATCGAAGCGGCAGCACGCGATCATTCGCATTCGGCACGCGATCATCAAAGCGGTGCGCGACTTCTTCGACGGGCGCGACTTCACGCTGGTCGACGCGCCGATCTTCACGCCGAACGCATGCGAGGGGACGTCGAACCTCTTCGAGACCGACTACCACGGCGACAAGGCGTACCTGACGCAGTCGGGGCAGCTCTACATGGAGGCGGCAGCTGCGGCGTTCGGCAGCGCGTATTGCTTCGGGCCAACGTTCCGCGCGGAGAAGTCGAAGACCCGGCGTCACCTCGCCGAGTTCTGGATGGTCGAGCCCGAGGTCGCGTTCATGGATCTCGAAGGCGACATGCGCCTCGCCGAGGACTTCATCTCGTTCATCGTCACGCGCGTGCTCGAGACGCGAAAAGAAGAGCTGAAGATCATCGAGCGCGACACGACGATGCTCGAGAAGATCGTCCCGCCATTTCCGCGCATCACCTACGCGGAGGCGATCGCGATCCTGCAACAGAACGGACACCCCGAGGCGAAGATCGGCGACGACTTCGGCGGTGACGAAGAGACCGTCATCTCGAACAAGTTCGATCGCCCCGTCATCGTGCACCGCTACCCGATGGAGCTGAAGGCGTTCTACTTCAAGCACGATCCGAACGACGCGAAGCTCGCGCTCAACATGGATGTGCTCGCGCCCGAGGGGTACGGCGAGATCGTCGGCGGCGGGCAGCGCGAGGACGATCTCGCGATGCTCGAGGCGGCCCTCGTGCGACACAACCTGCCGACGAGCGCGTTCGAGTGGTACCTCGACGTGCGTCGCTACGGCAGCTTCCCGCACGCGGGATTCGGGCTCGGGATCGAGCGCACGGTGTCGTGGCTCTGCGGGCTTCACCACGTGCGCGAGACGATTCCGTTCCCGCGCATGCTCAACCGACTCGCGCCTTGAGCCGTTTCGCGCGCCGTGGCGCGGGCGCCGCAGTCGTCTTCAGCCCGCCTTGCCCGACACGCGCCCGCTGACGCTTGCGCTGACGCTCACGCTCACCCGGATGGAAGCTTGCGCTTGGAGGATCTCCGCGCCCGACGCGGAGATGCATGCCGCCGCGTGCGCCCCCGCGTCGCCGATGACCTGCGCGAGATCGCCGCTGACCTCGACGAGCACCTTGATGTCGCCGGCGAGGCGCTCGCCGTAACCGATCTCCGCGCGAATCAGGATCGGCAGATTCTTCTCGAGCGTCGCGATGAGCTTCGCGATCTCACCGACGTTGGTCGACGCTTGGATTTTCACTTGGCCGGGGGTGCACTGCGCGCTCAGCTCTGCGTGCGCCTTGCACGACGCCCGGCACTTCGCGTCCACGCTCGGCTCTCGGCCGCTCACCTCGCAGCGCGGCGCCTTCCAGTGACCTTCGCAATGCGCATGGCACGTCGCCGAGCACGTTCCGTGGCATTCGCCTTTGCACAGCCCCTGACATTGCCCTTGCGCGTTCGTCGCCGAACACTCTCCGTTGCATTGGCCGGCGCAGGTGCCTTCGCAGCGCCCTTGGCACGTCCCTTCGCAGTGGCCGCTCAGCTGCGCCGGCGTGCAATGCGCTTCGATGTAGCCGGGATCGACGTTCACGTTGCATTGCCCCGCGCAGCTCGCGTAAGCGTTCGCTTCGACGCGGCACTCGGGCGGCGTGAACGTCATCTTGACTTGGGCGTTCACGCCCGCCTTCAAGATCGCGTCGATGCGCGCGAGCACCGGCTCGCAAGCGCCCTTCACAGCGCCGCCGGTGCCGGCCTGCGGTGCCATCCGCTCGGCGGGCACCCCGAGATCCGCGCCGATGCGCTGGCACGCTCCGGAAACCTCGCTCTCCATTCGCACTGTCACGTCGCGCAGATCGGCCGAGGCTTGCACGAACGCGGCGATGGTCGCGTTCGCTTTCGCTTCGGCCGTGAAGCGCGCATGGAGCGCGCCCCCGCCGAGCTCCGGGCACGCCGCACGCGCGAGCGGATCGGTCGCAGGGCCGAGCCCTTCGCAGCCCGCCGTCAGGAGACACACTGCCGCCGCAGTCGTGGTTGCGGCAATGGCCGCAGACCGAATGCGCTTCCAAGAAGATCGAATCGTCATGCGCGCGGGCGTGCAAGAAGCGTGTACAGCAGAGCTCGGAGATCGCGCACCGCGTTCCGTGCAGTTAGCGGCGCGAGCGCGTGGCGGAAAGCTACGGCGCAGCGTCGGTGCAGCAGGGTTGCCACGAGGCCCGAACGTTTGCGGTCGCGCTCCTCAGGGCGTGGCGCCCAGGCCCTTCAGCTCGTCGCAGCTCTCCTTGACCCCGCCTTTGCATCCGAGGCGATAGAGCTCGATCGCCTTCTCGCGATTCTTCGCGACGCCGACGCCCTCTTTGTAGAGCTCCGCCAAATTGTGGCAGCCGACGGGGCCGTACTTCTCGTCGTGCGAATTGCAGGTGCGTTTGTAGAGCATCAATGCGCGTGCAGGATCCTTCTTGATGCCGCGCCCTTCCTTCGCCATGACTCCCAAGTTGCTGCACGCGCGCGCGTCGCCGCCGTCGCACGACGCTCGATAGAAGTCCGCGGCCTTTGGCAGGTCGACGCTCCCCGCCCAACCCTTCTCCCACGAGAGGCCCGAGTTGAAGCATGCGCTCGCTTGTCCGGAGTCGCAGCCCACCTTGAACAGCCGCGCGGCGCGAATGGGGTCTTTGTCGACGCCGGTCCCTTTTTGGTAATAGACGCCGAGGTTGTTGCAGCCGTGGGCGACGCCGTCGTCGCACGCTTGCTTCGCCAACGCGAACGCCTTCATGGAGTCCTGAGTCGTGCCTTGCCCATTCTCGTAAAGGACGGCGAGGTTGCCGCAAGCGCGGCCGCTCCCCTGGTCGCATCCGACCTTCAAGAACTTGAACGCTTGGCTGTAGCTCTGCTCGGCGGAGCGGCCCATGAAGAACATGAGCCCGAGGTTGTCGCAGCTGTTGGCGTCACCCTTGTTGCATTGGATTGTGCACTCTTCGAGATCGCCGAACGAGCAGAGGTGCGGGAGCGACGCCTTGGGCGTCGTGCACTTTCCCTTCGACAAGACGAGGCCGCGCGGGCACGAGTTGCGCGTGACGTCGTCGTCCTTCGGCTTCTCGGCGCCGATCATCATGAGCTCGAGCTTCACGAGCGCGCCGCACTGCGACGGCGGCGAGGTCGTCTCCGGCGACGCCGATTTGCACGAGTCGAGGCTGCCGTCGTTGTTCGCGACCCTCTTCGTGCTCTCGGACGCGCCGCCGCCGGACATGCCAAAGATCTCGACCGCCGCGCGGACCTTCGCTTTGGTCCCCGTCGACATGGCGAACGCGCCGACGGTCGCGCCGCGAACGAAGTGCGTCGCGCCGCCGCACTCACCGCGAAGATCCTCTTTGGTGACGGCGGCCCACGTCGTGCGGCGCTTGCCGACCATCATGATCGCGATGTCGAGCGACGCGCCGCGCTGCATCTCGCCCTCCATTTTCGCGGCGATGCTCGCGCCAGAGAACGGGAGGTTCGCGCGGACTTCGTCAGAGTCGGTGAGCTGGATGATCTGCTCTTTGGTCGTCGTCCCGACGAAGCCGTACGTGCCGTCCACGCGGCAATCCTTGAGCAGCCGGAACGACTTGCAGTCGTACGACACGACCGCGACGCCGTCCTTCATCGCCACCTCGAGCTCGAGGCGCTGATCGGGCTTCCAATCGACGACGAGCGGCTCGCCGAACTTGTCGAGCGCGCGGCACTCGCCGCCGCCGCCGATCGCGTCGTTCGCGGTCTGCGCCTCGGGCCGAATCGCCTTCGCGGCGGCGCCGGGGCCACAGCCGACGGTCGGAGTTGCGAGGATGGACAGCGCGACGAGCGTCAGGGGGAGCAGAGGGCGGATGGACACGAGGGTTGTACGATGGCGGCAGCGAAGGTCTCCCCCATGCGGCGCGCACCTTCATGGCCAGCCTGGAGAAGATCGCGGTCGTGGCCGGCTGCCCGACGCAGATTTGCTGAACGGGCCGCGCGCTCGGCCTCCGCCGCCTGTTCCCGAGCGCGCGTGGAGCGGCCGTGACTGGTCCGAAGTCTGCACTCAGCTCGCGCACGGCGAGGCAACGCGACGCATGGATCGCGGTGGTCGCTCGAATGACCAGGGATGTTCACTCGAGAAGCCGGCGCTGCCGTCGCAGCGGTGATGACGGAGGTCAGCAGGTGCGTACTCGCGGACGAGGGGCAGCGCCCCCGCAAGCGGGTCGAGGGGAAACGTGCGCCCGGATCCGGGCGCCGGCGAAACGAACGGAGGACGAACCGATGTCGGTGAGCGCGGCAAAAGCAGTGTCGGAGATCGTTGGTCGCTATGCACTGTTCAGTGAGATCGCCTCCGGAGGGATGGCGACGGTTCATTTCGGGCGCTTGCTCGGTCCCGTGGGCTTCTCGAGGCCGGTGGCGATAAAGCGGTTGCACCCGCAGTTCGCGAAAGAGCCGCAGGTGCGCGCGATGTTCATCGACGAAGCGCGGATCGTCTCCCGCATCCGCCATCCGAACGTCGTGCCCACGCTCGACGTCGTGGCCACCGACGGCCAGCTGCTCTTGGTGATGGAGTACGTGCACGGCGAGTCGCTGGCGAAGCTCGCGCGCGCGATGCGATCGCGTCACGAGAAGGTGAAACCGTCGATCGTTCTCGCCATCCTCTCCAGCGTCCTCAACGGCCTTCACGCCGCGCACGAGGCGAAGTCGGAGAGCGGCGAGCCGCTCGAAATCGTGCACCGCGACGTGTCGCCGCAAAACGTGCTCGTCGGCACCGACGGCATTGCGCGCGTCCTCGACTTCGGAATCGCGCGCGCGGCGGTGCGCCTCGAGAGCACGCGCGAAGGCGTCATCAAGGGCAAGCTCGCGTACATGCCGCCCGAGCAGCTCGGGGGGACGCCGGTGACACGGGCCGCCGACATCTACTCGGCCGGAGTGATTCTGTGGGAGCTCCTCGCCGGTCGCCGTCTCTTCTTGCGCGGCGACGACGGACAGAGCGTCCTCATCGACAAAATGCTCCAAGGCATCATCGAGCCGCCGAGCGCGCACGATCCCGAAGTCTCGCCGACGCTCGACGCGATCACGCTGAAGGCCCTGTCGCGGGCGCCCGAGGATCGCTTCGCGTCGGCGCGCGAGATGGCGCGCGCCATCGAGAACGCAGGCGACCTCGCGACACCCAGCGAGATCGGCGATTGGGTAGAGCGCGTCGCCGCGAGCGCACTCAACGTGCGCGCGTCGATGCTCGCGGACCTCGAGCGCACGTCGGCGAAGGTGCGCGCGGTCAGCCCGTCCGCCGCGGACGTCGACGTGCTCCTCGAGGACGGGGGCGCGGAGCCCGAAGGCGACGCGGCGGCCGACAAGCAGCTCAAGAGCTCGACCTACGCGATCTTGGGATTGCGGCCGGAATCCCTCAGTCCGTCGCACGCCTCGGTCCCAGTGCTCGAGACTGCACGACCGCTGCGGCGGAGCGGCGGAGCGCGCGCAGCTGCGATTGTCGCGCTCGCGCTTGCCGTCGGGGGCGCCGCCGCCGGAGGACGCGCGCTGACGCACGCATTCGTGCGAGGGACGGGCGAGCTCCAAGCGTCAGCGCGGCCTGGCTTCGCGGCGCTAGTCGCTGCGATCCCGGTCGTGCCTTCGTGCCCTCCCGACATGATCGAGATCCCCGGCGGCAAGTTCTTCATGGGTTTGGACGACGGTCTGCCGCTCGAGCGCCCGGCGCACAGCGTCACCCTCTCGCGCTACTGCATGGACAGGCTGGAGGTCACGACGGAAGACTTCAAGGCGTGCAGTGACCGCGGTGCGTGCAAGCGGGCTGGAACGACCAACGACTGGGAGGGCCTCGACGACGCAGGCAGGCACGCGTTCGATCCGCTCTGCAACGTTCGCGAGCCGATGGGCCGCGGCAAACACCCTATCAACTGCGTCGATTGGGAAATGGCCGCGCTCTACTGCAAAGCGACCAACAAGCGCCTCCCGACGGAGGCCGAGTGGGAGTTTGCCGCGCGCGGGCCCGACGGGCGCAAATACCCGTGGGGCGATGAAGACCCGGGGCCGACCCTCCTCAACGCTTGTGGAAAGGAATGCCTCGCGTGGGGGAAGAAGAATGGCATCGAGCAAAAGGCGATGTTCAGCGCGGACGACGGGTGGGCGACGACCGCGCCCGTAGGGAGCTTCCCGAACGGCGCCTCTCGCTATGGCGTTCAGGACGTGGTCGGAAACGTCTGGGAGTGGGTCTCCGATCATTTCGCGGAGTATCCAAAGGAGGACCAGGTAGATCCCAAAGGACCGCCAACGGGTGACGAGCACGTCATCCGCGGCGGCGCGTGGAACGGTGGCTACCCGTCATGGGTGCGGCCGACGTTCCGTTACAAAGACGTGGGGAAGAAGCGCAGCTACGGCATCGGCTTTCGCTGCGCGCAAACACTGTAGTCGGCGAAGCGTCGCCGTCTCTAACCGACAACCATCGGCGCGGCACCGAGCGCGGCGCCCGGCGGGAGCCCTTTGTCTTTCACAAGGAGCAACATGACGAACAATCCAACGGTGATTCGGAGCGTGGCCGTAGCAGGCATCGCGCTCGCGGCCGCGTGCGGCGGCAATGTGCCCGAGGACCGAGCCACGACCGAGCAGGCGGACTCGAACAAGCTCAACGGGCTCTCGTTCGCGAACGCGAGCGGCACGCAAACGACCTACTCGGACAACGCGAAGATCATGTTCAAACCGAACAAGATCCGAAACTACCCTTTCTTCACGTCGTTTGGCACCAACGGGCGGGCCTGCATCCACTGCCACATGCCGGCGGACGGCTGGAGCATCAACCCGACGGACGTACAGTTCCGATTCAGTCACCCCATCGACACGAGCAATCCGAATTGCCTGATCGAGCTGTCGCAGTGTCCCGCCGACCCCGATCCTAGCCATTGGGGGAGCGATCCCATCTTCCGACTCGTCGACGGCGCGACCTCCCCGACCGCAGACGCATCGACCGCGAGCGCGCGGCGAGTGGCGTACACCATGCTGCTCACGAAAGGCCTGATCCGCGTCGGCATTGGCATTCCCGCTGGCGCAGAGTTCACGCTCGTCGCGGTCGACGATCCGTACGGACACGCGAGCGCGGCGGAGCTCTCGCTCTTCCGCCGACCCCTTCCGACCACCAACCTTCGCCTGTCACCCGGTTCAGGGCATCAGGCGCCACCCGCGACACCCGTACTCACCAGCGTGATGTGGGACGGACGCGAGACGCTTCCCGGCCACGACATCGTGTTCGATCTGATGGATCAGGCCAACGGCGCGACACTCGGTCACGCGCAAGCGACAGCCGGACTGAGCGACGCGGACCGCCAGGCGATCGTCGACTTCGAGACCGGGCTTCACACCGCGCAACAGACCGACAACGGGGCGGGCGATCTCTCGACGGCGGGCGGCAACGGCGGCCCCTCGTGGCTGGCGAGCAATCAGCCGTTTTATGTTGGCATCAACGACGTGCTCGCGGGCGACTCGCAGACGTTTGCGCCGTTCAACCCTGACGCCTTTACGATCTACGTCGCGTGGATCGGCTCTACGCAAGCGTCGCGGGCGCAGATCGCGCGCGGCGAGGGACTCTTCAATCGGAAGCCGATCGCCATTCGTGGCGTCGGCGGCCTCAACGACGCGCTCGGCGTCGACACGATCAACGGCACGTGCACGAGCTGCCACGACAGCCCGAGCTACGGGCATCATTCGGTGAAGCTCCCGATCAACATCGGACTTGCGGACGCTTCGCGGCGAACGAGCGATCTGCCGCTCTACACACTACAGAACATCGCTACGAGCGCGATTGTACAGACGACCGACCCAGGGCGCGCATTGATCAGCGGCAAGTGGTCCGACATTGGCAAGTTCAAGGGGCCGATCCTTCGAGGCTTGGCCTCGCGCGCACCGTACTTCCACAACGGATCGGCAGCGACAGTCGCGGACGCGATCGCGTTCTACGACACGCGCTTCGGCATCGGCTTCACTCCGCAAGAGAAAGCAGACCTCGCGGCGTTCTTGCTCGCGCTCTAGCTGCCATTCGCGCGGATCTCGCAACACCATTTTTACAACCAACGGAGGAACGACAATGGAAAAGGCAGCGAAAGGGACTCTCATCGCATCGGCCGTGGCGGCACTTCTCGTGGCGTGTGGCGGATCGAACGCGACCGGCACCTCGGCCTCGGCGCCGTCGGCGGCCGACATGGCGGGCAAAGTGAAGTGCACGGGCGTCAACGAGTGTCGTGCCAAAGGGGTCTGCGCGCAGGCCGACCACAAGTGCGGCGCTCAGAACGAGTGCAGAGGGAAAGGCATCACGCTGGCCAGCGCCGACGACTGCACGGCGAAGGGCGGAACGGCGCTCTGAGGCCCATGCTCGGGCGACCATCCATCGGGCACGGCATCGGGCTGCGGACGGCGCACTACGCGCGCCTCCTCGAAGAAGGAACTGGGGAGATCGACTGGTTCGAGATCGTCTCCGAGAACTTCTTCGAGCCCGGTGGCCGCCCGTGGGCAGTGCTCGAGCGCGTGCGAAGGGACGCGCCCGTCGTGGCGCACGGCGTCTCCCTCGGCATCGGCGATACCGATCCGCTCGACGCGAAGTACCTCGCGTCGTTGCGCGCGCTCTTTGCCCGGATCGAGCCCGCGTGGGTGAGTGACCATTTGTGTTGGGGGGCGCTCGGCGGAGCTCGCACGCACGATCTCTTGCCGCTGCCCCATACCGAAGAGGCGCTCGTGCACGTGGCCGCGCGCGTCGCCGAGGTGCAGGAGCGGTTGGGGCGGCGGATCGTCCTCGAGAACGTGTCGAGCTACGTGACGTTCCGCGCGAGCACGATGCCAGAGTGGGAGTTCGTGAGCGAGGTCGCGCGCCGCGCCGACTGCGGGATCTTGCTCGACGTGAACAACGTCTACGTGAACGCGAAAAACCACGGGTTCGATGCCAAGCGTTACATCGACGAGATCGCGCACGAGCGTGTCGCGCAGATTCACCTCGCCGGACACTCGGATCGCGGATCGTATCTGTTCGACACGCACGTCGGTCCGGTGCCCGATGCGGTCTGGGAGCTCTATCGAAGAGCGGTGCGATGCTGCGGCGCCGTCCCGACGCTCGTCGAGTGGGACGACGACGTGCCTGCGCTCGACCTGGTCGCCGCCGAGGCGTGCCGCGCGCGCGCCATCGAGCGAGAGGAGCTCGCGCATGTCCAGTGATCTGCGCGCGCTGCAGCAGCGGTTCTTCGCTCTGGTCACGGCGCCCAACGCGGCCGCGGATCCATCGCTCGTGAGCTGGCTCGCCTTCGAGCGCGAAGAGCACGCGCGCGCGCGAGCGCAGGTCTATCGCGACGCCTTCGCCGTGCGCACGTTCGATTGCTTGCGCGACGACTTCCCGAACCTCGCTTCGCTCGTCGGCGCGTCGTTCGAGAGCTTGGTCGGCGACTACATTGCCCGGCACCCATCGTCGCACCCGTCGTTGCGCCACCTGGGCGCGCGGCTCGCGGCGTTCGCGGCGGAGCACGTCCTCTCGCAACGATGGCCCTGGTTGGGCGAGCTCGCCGCGCTCGAATGGGCGCGGGTCGAGGCGTTCGATGCGACCGACGTCGTGCCGCTCGCGCACGGCGACCTGGCGCGGATCGAGATCGCGGAGTGGCCGGCGCACGTCTTCGCGGTCGGCCCGTCGGTGCGCGTGTTGACGCTCCGATTCCCCGTCGAGCGCGCCTGGCGTGCGCTCGAAGACGGGCTGCCTGCGCCGGAGATCGCCGCCGCGCGCACCGAGATCATCGTGTGGAGGCGCCAGCTCTCCGTATGCCACCGCGTGATGGCGCCGCGCGAGGCGAAGGCGCTTCGACGCGCGCAGCTGGGTTCGTCCTTCGCGGAGGTGTGCGAATGCTTCGCCGAAGAAGTCTCCGTCGACGACGCGGCGGCGAGTGCTCTGGCGACGGTCGCGCAGTGGATCGCCGACGGCGTGCTCGCGCGAGACGCCGGTGACCTCTAGCGTCCGCCGAGGAGCTCCGCGATCGCGACCTTCGCGAGGCGCGCCGCGCCGTTCGCGAGGACCGGCGTGAGGCGGAGCCAGTCGTACGGATCGGCGGCGAAGTGCTGGCAGCCGACGTAGAGCGCGTCGGGCGAGTCGAGGAGGAAGCGTTCGACCTCGGCGCGCGTCGCTCCGTAGAAGAGGCGAACGAAGCGCGTGCGGATGCGCAGATCGCGCGCGAGGCGCGACGACGCGAGCTCCTCGGTCCAGTCGCCGCGCGTTTCGTCTTTCGACGACTGCGCGAGGAATCGCCCGGCGAGCGCGCCCGCTTCGATCGCCTGCGCGATCCCTTCCCCCGTGACCGGATCGATCCCCGCCGCTTCGCCGACGAGCATGAGCGGTCCGTCAGCGACCGCGTCGGTCGGCTCGTATCCGCGCTCGGCGTAGCGTTTGTTCTTGTAGCGATCGATGTCGAGGCCGATCCGCGCGAGACGCGCCGCGAGGAGCGCGTGGATGTCGGGCTCCGCGCCGCCGCGCGCGTCCGGTACGCGCAGCGTGTAGACGCCACGGCAGACGAGCTCGCGTCCGTCGACGACGGTCGGAAAATCCCAGGCGTACCCGGGTAGCGACATGTCCACCGCGTCGAAATGCAGCATCGTGCGATCGGGATCGCCGTCGACGGGCTCGGTGTCGAGCTCGAGGACCTGCGCGCGGAGCGAGCCGGCGCCGAGCCCCATCGCTTTGCGGACGACGCTGCCGACGCCGTCGGCGCCGACGACTGTGCGCGCGCGAAACGTGCCCGCGGAGCTCTCGACCACGGCGTCGTCTCCATCGACCGCGATCGTCTCGACGCGCGCGCCGTCACGCACGTCGATGCCGCGGGCGACCGCGATCTTCGCCAGCGCGTGATCGAACTCGATGCGACGCACGACGCGACCGATGGCGCCGACCTTCGCCGCGATCTCGCCGCCCGCGCCGCGAAAGGAGATCCCGTCGACGCGCACCGACGGCACGTCGGGGACCGCGTCGAGCTCGGCGAGGATCTTGTCGCCGCGAGCGCCGAGCGCGCCGGCGCAGTATTTCTCGCGCGGGTAGACCCCCTTCTCGAGCACGACGATGCGCGACGCGAGCTCCGGCGCGGCGGTGGCGAACGCGAGGGCTGTCGTGATTCCGGCCGGTCCTCCGCCGACGACGACCACATCGCGGACCGTCTCGCCGCGGATCACGCGCACCGTCATCGACTACTCGCAGGCCACCGCGTCGAGCTTCACGCCGTCTGGCTTGGTGGCGAGCGCCTGCGCTTGCGCTTGCAGCGCGCGCGCGGGCGTCGTGTCGAGGCGAACGACCGTCGTCGTTCGATGGTGCGAGTCGTCCGGATCGTCTTGATGCGAGATGATCCCGAAGACGTCGCCGCTCGTCGGATCCACGAGCGGACCGCCGACGTCGCCGCGACAAAGCGCGAGGTCGACGATGAGCGCGTCGCCTTCGCGACGCAGGAGCTCGCCGAGGCGATTCGAGAGTCCGCGTGTCTCGCCCGCGCAATGACCGAAGCCGAGCGCTTGCATCTTGGGCCCGGGCGGTGGCGACGTCGTCACGCGGAGCGGCTGCACCCACTCGACGTTCTCGGTGAGCACCAGGACGGCGAGATCGAGCTTCTCCCAGATGCATCCCGGCGTCACAGCGTACGCGACCTGACGCTTCGTCCACGTGAAGCCGCTCGTCGCGACCTCGACGAAGAACTTCGCCGACGGGACGATGACCGCGACGCCGGTCGCCTCGCCGACGCACTGATGCGCCGTCACGACGAGGCGCGGGCCGACGACGACGCCGGAGCACGTCCCCTTCGGCGCGTGCACGTGCGCGAGCGCGCGCTCTTGTGTCGATCCGACCGCGGGCTGCGAAGGTTCGACGATTTGCTCGTCGTCGGGGAGCTCGATCGTGCTGTCGGTGTGCGCGTGCGCGGTCGGCGCGACGCGTGTGCCCGCCGTGCCGGGTAGGGTCGGCTGTTCGTCGCGACCGAGGAGGCTCACCTGACCGCCGCACGCGAGCACGAGACTCACGGCTGGAATCAGGAACCACGCCCGCCTCGCGAGGACCATGACCTGAGCATACCACTCTGGCGCGCTGCGAACGCCTCACGCGTCGCGCGAACGAACGGCGACGACTCTCGCGCCCACGATCAAGCCGATCAGCGCGAAGGCGATGACCGGCGCGATGTGGCCGATGACGACGTGGCGAATCGACGTGACCGGACAGTGCATCGCCATCGACACGGCGGCCCAGGTTCCTGCGCTGGCGCCGAGCGCGGCGCCTGTGAGCTTCGGGTGAACGGGATCGCTCTGGCGGCGCGCGTACGCGAACGCGGCGAGCGGTCCGATGGCGAGCGCGAGCGTCACCGCGCAGCACTTGAAGTCGCCCGGACCTCCGCAGTCGATCGTCATCGCCTGCGGCCACGGACCGTATGCTGCGGCCGCGATTCCGAGGAGCAGCGGCGGCAGCGAGAGCGCGATCGCGAGGAGCCATCCGTGGCGTCGACCGAGCATCGATCGACCGCGCCCAACCGCGCCCCACGTCGCGACGAACGCGAGGAGCGCCCAGCCGACGACGTTGACCACGACGAAGCCGAGCGGCCGCTCGCCGAGGTGAAGGTCGTGCGCTTCGAACCCGATGAGCGGCAAGAACGCCAACGCAAACGCGACCGCCTGGTGGCGCACGATCACCGCGCGCGGCGGCGCGGGCTCTTGCCGAATCGCACCGAGCACGCGCGCGCGAAGGTCGGGAGTCGGCGTCACGGCGCCTCGTCGTTCTCGACCGAGTCGCCGAGCACGCCGCGGAGCGCGACGTACGCACGATGCGCGCGGAGCTTCACCGCCGCGACGGTCGTTCCGAGCACCTCGGCGGCTTGCGCGAGCGAGAGCCCCTCTTGCTTGATGAGCTCGAACGCCACCCGCTGCGCCTCCGGGATCCGCGCGAGCTCCTTCTGAATTCGTTCGCCGAGCTCCTGCGCTTGCACGAGATCGTCGGCGGCCGCGTCGTTCGACGCCGCTGTGTCTTGTGCCGCGTCGTCGTCCGTCGCGCTCAGCACTTCGCGACGTCCGCGACGAAGGCCGTCGATGAGGAGCCGACGCGCGATCGCGAACGCCCACGGCGTCACCTCCGCGCCCGGAATGAATCGCCCGCGCGCGCGGTGCATGTGAAGGAGCGTCTGCTGCACGAGGTCCTCGGCTTTCGCGGCGTCGCGCGTCTGCCTCAAGAGATAACCGTAGAGCCTCGGCGCGAGCGCGTCGTAGATCTCCGCGAACGCCGCGTCGTCGCCGGCCGCGTACCGCTCCATCGCCGCGTCGGCGGGCGATCTCGTCGGCGCGTCGTTCGCCACGTCCACGCTTCTATCACGGAGATTCGCACCGAAGGCGCGCACCCACGAGGCGACTTCGCCAAACGGCTCGCCATGGAAACGTGCAGAGTCGACGAGCCTCACCACGAAGGTCCATACGCACGAGACGATTGGACGTTTCGCGTACGTTTTTCGGTCGACGCGTACACATCGAGAACGCGACACTCGCTGAATCGCCCGTCTTTACCGAGGCGTACGCTCTGGAGCGCAATTTGCCTATGCGCGCCGCATGCGCACCATCGTCGTCTCTATTTTCGCTCCTGCCGTCGCCGCCATCATTTTCGCCGGATGCGGCGGGAGCACGCAGTCGGGAACGCCCGACACGACGACCGACGCAGGCGCGACGAACACCGACGGCGGCGCCGTGACGTTCGACGCTGCCGCAACGCCCGACGCAGCAGCACCCGACGCCGACAACGGCTTGCCGAGCGACACGTACCCCGCGCCGCACCCGGCGCTGCCCGAGGTCCAGGCGAACGGCGGGCCGACGCTCACCGCGCCGCGCGTCGTCCCGATCTTCTTCCCGGGCTACGCGTACAAGACCCAAGTCATCGACTACCTCTCGAAGGTCGGCGCGACGGACTACTGGAGCGCGAACGTCAAAGAGTACGCCGTCGGCGCGATCACCGCCGGCACCGCGATCGAGCTCACCGAGACGCCGCCCGACAACATCACCGATCAAGAGATCCAAACCTGGCTCGCCGACAAGCTCGACGGCACACACGCCGAGTTCGGCGCGCCCGATGCGTCGACGATCTACACGATCTACTATCCGACCTCGACGACGGTCGATCTCCAAGGGAGCAAGAGCTGCGTCGCCTTCGGCGGGTACCACGAGAACATCGACATCGGCGCAAAGTCGATCCCGTACGCCGTCATCCCGCAGTGCGTGAAGTTCCACGCGCTCACGGGCGTCGACGTCGTCACCGGAACGACGGCGCACGAGCTCGTCGAAGCGGTGACCGATCCGTACCCGGCGACGAACCCCGCGTACACCGGCATGGACGACGAGCACGCCGCGTGGGAGTTCGCGCTCGGCGGCGGCGAGACCGGCGACATGTGCTCGCCGTTCGACGCCTCGTTCTACAAGCCGGCCGGCTTCGACTACACCGTGCAGCGTTCGTGGTCGAACGCGGCGGCGAAGGCCGGACACGATCCGTGCGTCCCGGGTCTCGCCGGTCTTCCGTACTTCAACAGCGCGCCGGTGCTCCCGGATACGATCACGCTCGGCTTCGGCCAGCAGATGCTCGTGACCAAAGGGATCAAGATCCCGGTCGGTCAGTCGCGGACGATCGAGCTCGATCTCTTCAGCGAAGGGAAGACCGCGGGACCATGGAAGGTGAGCGCGAAGGAGCCGTCCCGCGGCGGGATGATGTCGGCGCCGACGCTCGAGTTCACGCTCGATCGATCGAGTGGCGTCAACGGCGAGAAGCTTCACCTCACGATCAAAGTCCTGAAGGCTTCGCAGTACAAAGCGGCGTCGTTCGTCGTCGTGTCGGAGCTCGGGACGCAGAAGGCGTATTGGGCCGGCTTGGTCGGCAACTAGCGTCGGAAACACGCTCGAAATAAACACGCCGCATGCGGCCGTTTGGCCGCACGTGGTGCGGTTGAGATCCATCGGCGCGCGATGGCACTGAATCGCTCCGTGTCGCGTGCCGCGCGAGGAGCAGCGTGATCACGCCTGTTTTTCCCGTACGCGCTGTAGGTCGCAGTGGCCGCGGCAGCCACAAATCGCACGGGCACATCGATTGCTCCTTTGAGCTCTCAGATGCCGTCTGCGAAAGTGAGTGAGATGGGAAGTGCTCGCCGTGACGAAGTCGGATGCCGCTCGAGCGCGCTCCGTTTCGGTGTAGCGAGCGCCATCGCGTGTGCCGTCGCATTGATGCCGAGCGTGGCTCGGGCCGACGACACGTCGAGCGCCAACCTCGACTTCAGCAAGCTCGCCGACGCAATCCGCGACGGCGGCGCCGCCCTCTTTCCGCGCGAGGGTTATGGCTCGCGTGGCGGAGTGCTTCCGCAACAAGACGTCGAGCGCTGGTTAGGCGTCACGCCGCACGTGTCGCTCGTCGCGCGCGACTGGAGCGGCGTGCAGCTGTTGATGGGCGGTCACGTCTCACTCACCGATCAGCTTCGATTGAGCCGCTCGAGCCGAATGGTCGTCTCGCGCGTTCGCCTCGCGGACGGTCGTCTCGCGCCGTTCATGCAGCTCGGCCTCGGGCAGTGGCGCGTCGACACGGATCTCGTGCCGGTGCTCCCGCGCGACGTCGAGCTCGCGACGCAAATGGGCGGTGGCTTCGAGCTTCGCCTCGCGCCACGTTGGCGCCTCGCGATCGAATACGACTACACCGTGCTCTACCGTGAAGAGCGCGGACCGGAGCAGATCTCTCCTCGCATCTGGGGAGCGTTCCTCGCGACGCACGCGTCGTTCTGACTCCCCACGCGGGAAACGAACGCGTTTCGTTCGCGTGCTAAGCTCGTGCCACCGCGGATGTCCCCTCTGTCGGAATCGAGCCTCAAAGCGGCGGCAGCGACCGCGTCCGCCAACGACGGTCAGCGCGTCCAGTGCGAGCACGCCGATCGATGCGGCGGATGCCCGATCATCGCGCTGTCGTACGGTGAGCAGCTCTCGCTGAAGCGCGGGCGTGTCGTGCAATCGGTGTCGCGATACCCGGCGCTCGAGCTCGTCTACACCGAGCCGGTCGCCGCCGCGCATACGATCCTCGCGTACCGAACGCGCGCGAAATTGATCGTCGCGCCGAGCGCGCGGGTCGGGCTCTTCGCGAAGGGCGGCGGGCATCAGGTCGTCGACATCCCGAAGTGCCGCGTCCTCTCGACGGTGCTCGCGCGCGTGAGCGATGTCGTGCGCGCGCGCGTCGCGAGCGACGAGGCCTCCGGTGGGCTGCTCGCGCCGTTCGATCCCGTAGGGACGGGCGCGCTCCGCGCGATCGATCTCCGCGAGGTCCACGACGCGGCGGACGAAGCTCGCGTGCTCGTTACGCTCGTCGTGCAGCGCGATCGCGTGCCGGACATCGAGCGGCTGCGTGAGGCCGCGCGTTCGATCGCGGAGGCGGTGCCCGAGGTGCTCGGCGTGGCGGCGAACTTCCACGAAGGCGACGCACCGCAGATCCTCGGGAGCGAAACGCTTCCGCTCATCGGCGTGACGTCCGCGCCGGACAAGCTGGGCGCGTCGACGCATCTGGCGACGTATGGCTCGTTCGTGCAGGCGCATCGATCGCAAGCGGCGCGCGTGCACGCGATGCTCGCCGAAGCGCTCGGCGTCGGACCCGGACGCCCGCGCGACAAGGCCGACGCACCACCGCCGCGCGTCCTCGATCTCTACGGCGGCTCCGGTGCGATCGCGCTCGGGCTCGCCATCGCTGGCGCTTCGGTGCGGCTCGTCGAATCGTTTCCGCCTGCCGTGGCGCACGCGCAAGCTGCGGCGAAATCGCAAGGCCTCACGCTCGAGACCGAGTGCGCCGACGTCTCGAGCGCGCTCCGCGGGATCGCCGAGCGCGCCGAACGCTTCGACGCCGCGGTCGTGAACCCGCCGCGCCGCGGGATGAGCGCGAACGCGCGCGAGTGGCTCGCCCGCCTCGAGCCGCAGATGATCATCTACGTCTCGTGCGATCCCGACACGCTCGCTCGCGATCTCGATCACCTCGGACGCCTCGGCTACGCGACGGCGACGCTGCGACCGCTCGACATGATTCCGCTGACCGATGAGGTCGAGACGGTCGCCGTACTGCGGCGCATGGCCGTCCCCACGCCGCGCGTCGTGTACGAAGACGAGGACGTCGTCGTGGTCGACAAGGGTCCGCACGAGCCGACGGCGCCGCAGGGCGAGTACGGCGGATCGCTCCTCGCGCGCGTGCGCAAGCTGCCCGGCGCGGAGAACGCGGTGCCGGTGCATCGGATCGACGTCGGTACGAGCGGCCTCGTCGTCTTCGTTCGCACGCAAGATCGCGTCGCCGCCTGGGCCGAGGTGCTCGGCTCGGCGAACACGCGAAAGATCTACGTCGCCGCGGCGCGCGGAGTCACGCCGTCGAAGGGCGCGATCACCCGCGAGCTCCGCGAGGACGGCAAGCTCTACCCCGCGCGCACGCGCTACCGCCGCCTCGCTGTCGCCGCGGGTCACAGCGTCCTGCGCGTCATTCCGGAGCAAGGCCGCACGCACCAGATCCGCCGTCACCTCGCCGCGATCGGGCACCCGGTGATCGGCGACGAGCGCTACGGACACGCGCCGACCAACCGCTTCTTCGAAGAGAAGAACGGCCTCGATCGCGCCTTCTTGCACTGCGTGCGCATCGAGCTCGATCACCCGATCAAGCAGACGCGCCTGATCGTCGAGACGCCGCTCCCCGGCGATCTCCGCGCCGTCCTCGAACGCACGAGCGGCCCCGGCACGCTGCGCTTCCTCGATCACAAGAACGCGCTCGGCACCTCGGGCATCGGCGGTAACTCGAGCCTCCCGCCCGCGCCCGATTCGTTTCACGATCGAGGGAGCCCGCTCGACGTCGACGCGAGCTCGCCGACGCTGCACCCCGAGATCACGGACGACGAGGACGACGTCGGTTCGGGGCGATCGAGCGGTTCGTTTTAGGGCCTTGCATAAAAGACCCGCACGCTCGCACAATTAAGAAACGCGGGCCTCCTCGGCCTGCGCCCTCCCATGGCCACTTGCCCGACTTGCCGCACGCAGTACTCGAACGACGTCGCGACGTGCGCGAAGGACGGCGAGACGCTCCTCCCCGACGAGGCGTTCGCGGGCGTCGATCCCGATCTCCCCGCGGGCTACCTCGTCGGCGAGTACGTCATCGAGGGCAAGATCGGCGAGGGCGGCTTCGGCACGGTGTATCGCGCCGTTCACCCGCTGATCGGCAAGGCCGCGGCGATCAAGGTGCTGAACCGCCAGTACTCGTCGAACCCGCAGATGGTGTCGCGCTTCATCGCCGAGGCGCGCGCGGTCAACCAGATCAGGAACCGCAACATCATCGACATCTTCTCGTTCGGCCAGCTCGAGGACAGCCGCCAGTACTACGTGATGGAGCTGCTCGACGGGATGACGTTCGACGCCTTCCTCAAGCAGAAGGGCCGCCTCGCCCCCGAGGACGCGATGCCGATCCTACGCGGCATCGCCCGGGCCCTGGGCGCGGCCCACGCGGCCGGCATCGCGCACCGCGATCTCAAGCCCGAGAACGTCTTCCTCGTCATGGAAGACGACGGCAACGTCTTCCCCAAGCTCCTCGACTTCGGCATCGCGAAGCTGATGGGCGAGTCGGGCCTCGGCCACAAAACCCGCACCGGCGCGCCGAT
>JBBQXV010000051.1:0-40027 GCA_038209335.1 Polyangiales bacterium
CGTTGCTGCTCGAACCCATGACCGGCTAGCTTCGCCGCCTCACGTGTCCGATCCTGCAAAGCTCCTCGTCTGGACGAACATGCCGAACCACTACCAACGTGGTTTGTTCGACGCGATCCGCGGGCTCGGCGTGGACTTGCGCGTGGCGTATTACGAGGCCGTCCCCGCTGATCGAAAGGCGATGGGCTGGAGCGCCGAGGGCGAGCTCGCCGACGGCGAGCGCTTCGTGCCGAAGGATCTCGGTTCGCTCGATCTCTTTCCCGGCTGGCGTTCGCGCATCCACTTCGTCCCGGGCTACGGAGCGAAGTTCCTGCTGCAGCTCGCGCACAGGCTCTCGCGCGAAGACGCACGCTGGGTTCACTGGAGCGAACGTTCCCATCGTGGCCTCCGTTGGGGACTCACGTTTCCGATCAAGCGAGCGTACGCACATCTCGTGAACGCACGGGCGCTTGGCGCGTTCGGCATCGGTCGCAAGGCGGTCGAGGACTTTGAGCGATGGGGGATGCGTCCGGAAAAGCTCGCCATCTTGCCGTACTCGCCGGCGGCGATCCCGATGGATGGTCCGCTCGACGAGGCGTGCATGCGCTTCCGCGGCGACGATCGCGCTTTCCTCTTCCTCGGTGGGCTCGACCACCGCAAGGGAATCGACCTCTTGCTTCGCGCGTTCGCGCGCCTGCCGTCCACCCGATACAAGCTCCTCCTCGTCGGCAACGATCGCTCCGGCGGCGAGTTCGCGCGCCTCTCCTCGTCGCTCGGAATCGCCGACCGCGTGCTCTTCCGCGGTCCGATGCCGCCGCGCGATCTCCCGTCCGCGATTCGTGCGGCGCACGTGCTGGTCTTGCCGAGCCGCTTCGACGGGTGGGGCGTCACGCTCAACGAAGCCGCGTCCGGCGGCCTCGCGCTCATCGGCAGCGACGAGTGTGGCGCGTCCGATCACCTCATACGCCGGGGCGACAACGGCTTCGTCGTGCGCGCGGGAAGCGTCGACTCGCTCGCGCAGGCCCTCGGCGCGTACGTCGAGGACCCGGACCTCGCGGCGCGGCACGGCGCCGTGTCCCGCGTGATCTTCGAAGACTACACGCCGCGGCGTGCTGCCGAGCGCATGATGCACGTGCTCAGCTCTTGGACCGCGCTCAGGCTGGCATCCCGTGACGAGCGATCTGCGCGCGCGTGAGCGTGTAGAGTTCGTCGGCCTTCGCGCCGTCGTGGAATCGGCGGTACCAGCTCACGGTGAGGTCGAGGCACTCGGCGAGGCGCACGCGCGGAATCCAGCCGAGATCCGCGCGCGCCTTGCTGCAGTCGAGTTTGAGACGGCGCGCTTCGTGCGGCACGACGGCCGGTCCGACGTGCTCCCATCGCGCTGCGCCTCCCCAACACCTCACGGCCACGTCCATCAACGTCGAGACGGGGACGGCGTCGTCGTCGCTCGGTCCGAAGTTCCATCCGTCCGAGAACGCGCCGCCGCGCTCGACGCACGACTGCGCGAGCAGGAGGTAACCGCGGAGAGGTTCGATGACGTGCTGCCACGGGCGCACCGATGCTGGATTGCGTATGGCCACAGCACGCCCGCCGGCGATCGCGCGCATCGCATCCGGTACGAGGCGATCGGCGCTCCAGTCGCCGCCGCCAAGAACGTTGCCTGCGCGCGCCGACGCGATCGCGGGCATGCCCGCGCCGCTGAAAAACGAGCGACGGTACGCGCTGATGACGAGCTCCGCGCAGCCCTTGCTGTTGCTGTACGGATCGTGGCCGCCCATCGGTTCGTTCTCGCGGTAGCCCCACGCCCACTCGCGGTTCTCGTAGCACTTGTCCGACGTCACCATCACGGCAGCGCGAAGCGATGGAGCACGTCGCGCGGCGTCGAGGACGTGCACGGTGCCCATCACATTGACCGCGTAGGTCTCGACCGGCGTGACGTACGACTGGCGAACGAGCGGTTGCGCCGCGAGGTGAAAGAGCACCTCGGGTTTCGCTTCTGCAAACGCCGCATCGACGACGGCCAAGTCACGCACGTCGCCGACCCTGTGATGGACGCGAGTCGAAAGCGCGAGCGCGTCGAACATGCTCGGGTTCGTCGGCGGCTCGAGCGCGAGGCCGAACACTTCGGCGCCCATCGACTCGAGCCAGACGGAGAGCCACGAGCCCTTGAAGCCGGTGTGGCCCGTCACCAGCACGCGTCGTCCGCGCCAGAAGCTCGGGTCGACTTCGCCGCGCGCGGCGCCGGTCATTCCCAAACTTTCCACGGGGCCCGGCCTGTGGCCCAGAGGTCCTCGAGCAACGTCTTGTCGCGAAGGTGATCCATCGGCTGAAAGAACCCCGTGTGTTTGTACGCGAAGAGGTCTCCGCTGCGGGCGAGGTGCTCGAGCGGCTCTCGCTCCCAGATCGTGTGGTCGCCCTCGAGGAGATCGAAGACGCTCGGCTCGAGGACGAAGAACCCACCGTTGATGTATGCGCCGTCGCCCGTCGGTTTCTCTTCGAAGCTGCCGACGCGCTGGTCGGGTTTGATGTCGAGTCGGCCGAAGCGTCCCGGTGGCTGCATCGCCGTGAGCGTGGCGGCCTTGCCGTGCGCGCGATGAAAACGGATCGAGTCTTGGATGTCGATGTCGGCGACGCCGTCGCCGTACGTCATGCAGAACGTCTCGTCGCCGACGTACTTCGCGACGCGCTTCAGACGGCCGCCGGTCATCGACGACTGGCCGGTATCGACGAGCGTCACTCGCCACGGCTCGGACGCATTCTGATGGACCTCGGTCGAATGGTTGCGGAGATCGAAGGTCAGATCGGACACGTGCAGGTAGTAGCTCGCGAAAAACTGTTTGATGAGCTGCCCCTTGTAACCAACGCAGATCAGAAAATCGTTGATGCCGTGATGGCTGTAGATCTTCATGATGTGCCAGAGGATCGGCATCCCTCCGATCTCCACCATCGGCTTCGGCTTCAAGATGGTCTCTTCGCTGAGACGCGAGCCGAGGCCGCCCGCAAGGATGACGGCTTTCATCGTCGGAACCTATAGCACCGACGCGGTCTAGCATCGTCCGCACCTGCGCTACTCTCACCCCCACGCGCCTGCCATGCTTCCGCCCTCTCACCTCATTAAGCGCGCCCTCGACCTCGCCGTCTCCTCGACCGCGCTCGTGGCCCTCTCCCCCGTCATGCTCGCCGCCGCCGCCGCCATCCGCGCCACGCTCGGCGCCCCCGTCGTCTTCCGGCAAGAACGCCCCGGCCTCCACGGCCGCCCCTTCCGCGTCGCAAAATTCCGCACGATGTCCTCGCAGCGCGACGCGTCGGGCGCCCTCCTCCCCGACGGGGCGCGCCTCACGCGCCTTGGCCGGTTCCTCCGTGCGTCCTCGATCGACGAGCTCCCGCAGCTGTACAACGTGCTCCGCGGCGACATGAGCCTCGTCGGTCCCCGTCCGCTGCTCATGCAGTACCTCGCGCGCTACACACCCGAGCAAGCCCGTCGCCACGACGTCCCGCCCGGCATCACCGGATGGGCGCAAATCAACGGACGTAACGCGCTCACCTGGGACGAAAAATTCGCGCTCGACGTCTGGTACGTCGACCACTGGAGCCTCGCCCTCGATGCGAAGATCATCGCGATGACGCTCCTGGGCCTCGTCAAACGGCAAGGCATCTCCAAGCCCGGGCATGCAACGATGCCGGAGTTCCTCGCCGCTGAACACGTCGCGATGGAGAGTCAACCAATGAGGCAGAGGGAACGCCGATGAAGCGCATCGTCGTGTACGGAGCCGGCGGGTTCGCGCGAGAGGTCGAATGGCTCGTACGCGACATCAATCGCGTTCGCCCTTCGTTCGAATTCGCCGGCTACATCGTGAGCGACACCGCCAAGCTCGGGCCGCACGACAGCGCTTCTCAGGTTCTGGGCGACGAGAGCTGGTTGGAGCGGAACGCGGGTGACGTCGACGCATTAGCCCTCGGGATCGGGTCGCCCGGCCCACGCATACGCATCGGGGCGTCGCTCTCTGCGCGCTACCCGGCGATCGAGTGGCCAGCGTTGGTGCATCCCTCGGTCATGGCGGACCGGGACAGCCTGGCCCTGGGCCGAGGCGTCCTTCTTTGCGCGGGCGTCATCGCCACCGTCAGCGTAACGCTCGAGGACTTCGCGATGGTGAACCTTGCGTGCACACTCGGGCACGAAGCCATCATCGGGCGGGGGTCGGTTCTCAACCCGACGGTCAACGTCTCGGGCGGTGTCCACATCGGCGAAGGCGTCCTCATCGGAACGGGAGCGCAGCTTCTCCAATATGTCAGAATCGGTCCCGGGGCCGTCGTTGGCGCGGGCGCCGTGGTCGCCAAAGACGTGCCTGAGTCGACGACCGTGGTAGGAATTCCGGCGCGCCCTCTCATTCGGAGCGGCTGAGAGAAGGTCCCTGGGAAATGAGCCGCATCTTCATGTCGTCGCCGCACATGGGGCCCGAGGAGCGCGGGTTGCTCGTGGACGCGTTCGACTCGAACTGGGTCGCGCCGCTCGGACCGCACGTCGATGCGTTCGAAGCGGAGCTCGCGGCGAAGGTCGGCTCGCCCTACGCGGCGGCGCTGTCGAGCGGCACGGCGGGACTGCACCTCGCGCTGAAGCTCGTCGGCGTGCGCGAGGGCGACGAAGTGATCACGTCGACCCTCACGTTCTCGGCGACCGCGAACCCGATCACGTACGTCGGCGCGCGCCCGGTCTTCATCGACAGCGATCGCGCGACCTGGAACATGGATCCGGGGCTCCTCGCCGAGGAGCTCGACGCTTGCGCCAAGCGCGGCAAGCTCCCGGCCGCGGTCATCGTCGTCGATCTCTACGGCCAGTGCGCCGACATGGATCCGATCCTCGCCGCGTGCGCGCGCTACGACGTCCCGGTGATCGAAGACGCGGCCGAGGCGCTCGGCGCGACCTACCGCGGGCGCCCGGCCGGCACGTTCGGCGCGCTCGGCGTCTTCTCGTTCAACGGGAACAAGATCATCACGACCGGCGGCGGCGGCATGCTCGTCAGCGCGCGCAAGGACTGGATCGATCGTGCGCGCTTCTTGGCGACACAAGCGCGTGATCCGGCGCCGCACTACCAGCACTCGCACATCGGCTACAACTACCGCCTGAGCAACCTGCTCGCCGCGGTCGGGCGCGGTCAGCTCCGCGTGCTCGACGAACGCGTGAACCAGCGGCGCGCGAACAATGCGTTCTACCGCGAGACGCTCGCGCAACCGGGCATCGCGTTCATGCCGGAGGCCTCCTACGGCCGCTCGACGTCGTGGCTCTCGTGCATCACCGTCGATCCGGCGGCGTTCGGCGCCTCGCGCGAAGAGATTCGCCTCCACCTGGAGACGCGCAGCATCGAGTCGCGCCCGGTCTGGAAGCCGATGCACCTCCAGCCGATCTTCGCCGACTGCCGCGTACGCGGCGGCAGCGTCGCAGAGTCGCTCTTCGAGCAGGGCCTCTGCCTCCCGAGCGGCTCGAACTTGACGGATGAGCAGCGTAATTCCGTCGCGGAGACTTTTCTCGCGACGCCGCGTCGACACGCGGCCGCGTAAGGCGAACACTGGCCGTCGCCCAAGCAACGAACCGCTGGACCGCTTCTCGGATGATCAACCGCCTCTACAACCGCTCCGTTCAATTCCTCGTGGACGTAGTCGTCCTGGCGTTGGCCTATGGGCTCGCGTACCTCGTGCGGTTCGAGGGGAACATCCCTCCGGAGATGCTCCGGACGCTCGCGTGGACGATGCCGTACGTCGTCGGCCTCCAGTACTGCGCGATCCTCGCGTTCGGCGTGCACCGCCTCGCGTGGCGTTATGTGGGGCTGGCGGACCTGAAGCGGATCTCACTCGTCGTGCTGTCCGCGACCGTCGTACTCCTAGGCGTGCGCATCGTCGGCGTGCAGGTCGCCGACTCGTTCCCGCTCATCTTCCGCGCGGTCGTCCCCATCGGCGTCACGCTCAGCGCCGCAAGCTTCACGTTCCTCGGGATCACCGGCGTGCGCGTCGTGCGACGCATGGTCGCCGAGCGCTTCGAGCAAGGGCAGCAGCAGGCGCCGCTCCGCGAAGCGGTGCCGACGATGCTCATCGGCGCGGGCAGGGCAGGGGTGCTCGTCGCGAAGGAGATCGTCGCGCGGCGCGAGCTCGGGATCGTCCCTGTCGGCTTCCTCGACGACGACGCGGTCAAGGTCGGCTCGATGATCCAGGGCGTGAAGGTCCTCGGCACGACCGAGCAGCTGGCGAAGCTCTGCGCCGAGCACGGCGCGAAGCAGGCGCTCATCACGGTCGCCGCCGCGTCGGGCAAAGAGATCCGGCGCATCACGACACTCTGCGAAAAAGCGCGCATCCCGGTGAAGATCGTTCCGGGCATCTTCGAGATCGTCGGCGGGCAGGTGAACCTGTCGCGCATCCGCAAAGTCGCGATCGAGGATCTCTTGCGTCGCGAGCCGGTGCAGCTCGACGAGGACGCCATCTTCGAGGTCGTCCGCAGCCGCACGGTGCTCGTGTCGGGCGCGGGTGGCAGCATCGGGTCGGAGCTTTGCCGGCAGATGCTCCGCTTCTCGCCGAAGGCGCTGCTGCTCGTCGAGAGCTCCGAGAACAGCCTCTTCCACATCGAACGCGAGCTCCGCGCCGCGTACCCGGAAGCCACGGTCATTCCGCTCATCGCCGACATCCGCGACGCGCGCCGTATGCAGGCGATCTTCGCGAAGCACGCGCCCAACGTCGTCTTCCACGCTGCGGCGCACAAGCACGTGCCGATGATGGAAGCGAACCCGGGCGAAGCGGTGAAGAACAACGTCGTCGGCACGAAGATGCTCGCCGAGCTCTCCGACGTGCACGGCGTGTCCGAGTTCGTGATGATCTCGACGGACAAAGCGGTGAACCCCACGTCGATCATGGGCGTCGCCAAACGCGCGGCGGAGATCTTCGTGCAGGCGCTGTCGCAGCGGAGCAAGACGCGCTTCGTCGCGGTGCGCTTCGGCAATGTCCTCGGATCGGCCGGAAGCGTCGTTCCGATTTTTCAGGAGCAGATCGCGCGCGGCGGGCCTGTGATGGTGACGCACCCCGAGATGAAGCGTTACTTCATGACGATCCCCGAGGCGTGCCAGCTCGTCCTGCAAGCCGGCGCGATGGGGCGCGGTGGCGAGATCTTCGTGCTCGACATGGGCGAGCCGGTGAAAATCGTTGACCTCGCGCGCGACATCATCTCGCTGTCCGGCTTGCGCGAGGGCGAGGACATCGAGATTCGCTTCAGCGGTGTGCGGCCGGGCGAGAAGCTCTTCGAGGAGCTGTCGCTAGCTGAAGAGGGCGCCGAGAAGACGCAGCATCCCAAGGTCTTCATCGGGCGCATCAAGCCGCACCCGTGGGACGAGGTGCTCCGCTACGTCGGCGAGCTCGAAGCCGCGGCGCTCGAGGCCGACGGCGGTCGGATCCGCGAGATCTTCGGGCGGTTCGTCCCCGAGTACCAGCCGTCGCAGTCCAAGCAGCGGTCCGCAGCGCCGCCGCCGGTCGAGTCCGCGCCGCCCGGGCTTGCGCCCGCGCCGGAAGAACGCCGCCAGTCGCGGCCCATCGTCGCGGCCGAGACGAACTGAGCTCTACGCCCGCGGCCCGGCCGTCCGCGGCGGCGGCGTCCCCGCGACGAGCGCATCAATCGCGTCCGCGATCCGCTCCCCCGCGCGCCCATCCCACCCCTCCGGCAAGCGCCCGCGCTTCCCGCGCCCCGCGACGATCTCGTCGACCGCCGCCGCAATCTTCGCGACGTCCAACGCGACGACCGTGTTCGTCCCCTCCGTCACCGTGATCGGCCGCTCCGTCCCGCCGCGCATCGTCAGACACGGAACGCCGAGCGCCGTCGTCTCTTCCTGAATCCCACCGGAGTCCGTCGCGACGAGCATCGCGGACGACATCAACGTGACGAAGTCGTCGTAGCCGAGCGGATCGGTCGTTCGCAGATTCGGCGTCCCGTTGAGCCGCGCCGCAAGCCCCGATCCTTTCGCGCGCTCCACCGTCCGCGGGTGCACAGGGAAAAGCACAGGCACGCGCGCCGTGATCGCGTCGAGCGCATCGAGCGTCCGCGCGAGCGCTTCGGGTGAATCGACGTTTGCCGGTCGATGTAGCGTTGCGAGCGCGTACGTCCCCGGCTGGACGCGAAATCGCGCGAGCGCGTCGGTTGAACGCTTCTTTGCGTAGTGCAACGAATCGATCATCACGTTCCCGACGAAACGGATCCGCTCCGCCGCGATCCCTTCCGCGCGGAGGTTCGGCTCGGCGTCGTGCGACGGGATGAGTAACAAGTCCGAGAGCTGATCGGTCAGGACACGATTGATCTCTTCCGGCATCGTCCAGTCGCGCGATCGCAACCCCGCCTCGACGTGCACGACGGGGATCCCGAGCTTCGCCGCCGCGAGCGCCGCTGATAGCGTGCTCGTCACGTCGCCCACCACGACGACGACGTCCGGACGATTCTTCACGAGATCGGCCTCGACACCGACGAGCACCGCCGCGGTCTGCTGCGCATGCGAGCCGCCGCCGGCGTTCAGCTGCGCGTCCGGTGTCGGCATCCCGAGATCGCGGAAGAAGACGTCGCTCATCGCCGCATCGAAATGCTGCCCCGTGTGCATCAGCCGAACGGCGCGCCCGCGAGCGTGAAGCGCGCGCCAAATCGGCGCGATTTTCATGAAGTTCGGACGGGTTCCAGCGACGAGATAGATCATCGAGCTCGCAGTGCGGACGGAAGAGGGCGGCAAACGAAGATGGCGGCGGATACTACCGCGCGCGCCGCCAGCGCGTGCACAGATCCAATGCTACAGTTGCCCTCCCCACGTGGAACGTTCCGCCGCATGAGCCGCAAACGCGACTACCAGCCGGGCGAGCTCGTCCCGGGCACCATCTACAAAGTCGAGCGCGTCATCGGCGCCGGCGGCATGGGGACGGTCTACGACGTCGAGGACACGACGATCGGCAAGCGGTACGTCCTGAAGACGCTGCACCCCGAGCTCGGGGCGCGCCAGGATCTCGCGCGACGCATGCAGAACGAAGCGCGCGCGCTCGCGCGACTCCAGCATCCGAACATCGTCGAGGTGTTCACGGCGGGCGTCACCGGCGACGACATGAAGCTCCCCTTCTACGTGATGGAGCGCCTCAGCGGGCAGAGCCTCCGCTTCGTCCTCCAGAAGAAGGGAAACCTCGATCTCGCGCACGCGTACCACATCGCGATAGACCTCCTCGACGCGCTCGATCATGCGCACGACAAAGGGATCGTCCACCGCGACGTGAAGCCGGACAACATCTTCCTTCATCGGACGGCTACAGGCGTCACGGTGACCAAGCTCCTCGACTTCGGGATCATGTCGGTGCTCGAAGGCGGGCGCGGCGAGACGGGCGGGCGGTTTCTCGGGACGCTTCGGTACGCGGCGCCCGAGCAGCTGAAGGGCGAGAAGCCGAGCCCCAAGATGGATCTCTACGCGGCGGGGCTCGTCCTCTTCGAGATGCTCGCGGGGCGCGGGCCGTTCGACGACGACGAGGATCCGGCGAAGGTCGCGGCGGCGCACATTCATCGTGAGGCGCCTCTCCTCAATCGCTTTGTCGACGTGCCGGAGTCGTTGGTCGCGATCGTCCGTGCGACGCTCGCGAAGGATCCCGAGCGTCGACCGCGCGACGTGTTTTCGCTCGCGTCGCAGCTTCGAACATTGAAGAAAGCGCTCGGCCCGCAACCGGGCGACGTGTCGACGGCGCATCGTGCGACGGAGCCGGCGATGCTCAGTGGCGCGCTCGATCAGCCACCGTCGACGCCACCGATGATCAACGTCCAGCCGGGCGTTATCGCGGGGCCGATTTCGCCGATGGCGGTGTCGCAATACGTTTCGCCGGCGGCCGCGGCGGCGGCGCTTCCGAAGACGACGGTGCGCGGGATGATGCCGCCGACGATCAGCGGCGGGACGTTGCAAGACGCGCCGGCGACGTCGGCGCCCGCGACGCTCGCGTCGGCGGGGACGCCGATGGCGCTCGCGGGACCGCACGGGGGTGTCGTCGATCGCGGGGCGCCGACGCATAGCCTCGCGCTCGAGACTCCGCGCATGCCACAACACGGAACCGATCCGCTCGGTGGTCTGCTGCCAAACACGACGCAGGCCATGCCGACTGCGCAAGCGCAACCGACGCCGCCGCAGCATGCGCACTCCGCGCCGCCGCAGGCTTACGTCACGCCGTCGACACCGCCGCCGGGCGCCGCGCCGATTCACTGGCCGGTCGAGCGCGCCGAAGTGCGGAGTGAGTCCGGGCAGGCGCGCACGCTGCGCGACGTGAAGCCGTCGACGCGATCGACGGGGCTGATCGCGGTGCTCGCGGTGCTCGTCGTCGTCGCGTTGGTCGTCACGAGTCTCGCGGTCATGCGCGTCACGGGTGGCCGAGCGTCGAGCCCGGCGGCGGCCGTAAGCGCGTCGGCGCCGGTCGTCAGCGCGAGCGCGACGGCTGCTCCGGAGCCCACTTCCGCGGCGATCGCGACGACGATGACCACGCCGAGCGCCACGCCGGAACCGACGGCATCCGCGATCGCAACGGCGACGTCGGCGGGTGCTCGCCCGAAGCCCGGCGCGATCGCCTTGCCGAACAAACCGATCGCGCCGCCGCCCGCGACGCCGCCGCCTCCGGTCGCTCCGCCGCCCGCGACGACTCCGCCCGCGCCGCCGAAGCCGGCCGATCGGCCCGGCCCCGGATTCTGAAGCGTGGCCGAGCCGCTCGTCATCGACTCGGTCGTCATCCCCGCGAGCGATCTGACGTGGGTCGCGGTGCGCGCGTCCGGACCGGGCGGGCAGAACGTCAACAAGGTGTCGTCGAAGGTGGAGCTGCGTTTCGCGCTCGCGACGACGGGCGCGCTCGACGCGGGGACGAAGCGCCGACTCGCGACGCTCGCGCGCTCGCGGATCGATCGCGACGGCACGCTCCTCATCGTGAGCCAGAAGACGCGCGATCAGCAACGCAACCTCGAAGACGCGCGCGACAAGCTCGCGGCACTCGTGCGCACCGCGCTCACACCGCCGACGCCGCGTCGTCCGACGAGGCCGACGTTTGGATCGAAGCGCCGAAGGCTCGACGACAAACGCCGCGTCGGCGAAAAGAAAGCGGCCCGCCGAGGCGGCGACGACTAACTTTTTCTCTCGCGCGCAAACCGCGGCGCGGGCTTCGTCGGATCTTCCGGCCAGTTGTGCCGCGGGTACTTCCGCATCAGCTCCTTGCGAATCGCCGGGTAATGCCGTTCCCAGAATCCGGCGAGATCGCTCGTCACCTGCACGGCGCGCTTGTTCGGCGCCCACAAATGCACGACGAGCGCGACGCGCCCGTTCCCGATCCGCGGCGTCTGCGACATGCCGAAGAAATCTTGGAGGTACGTCTCGATCCACGGCGGCTTGCCGTCGTCGTAGCCGATCGTCGCGTTGCGTCCGCCGAGCAGATCGATTCGCTCCGGCGCGAGCCGTTCGATCGAGGCCGCGCGCGCATGACCGACGCGCGCCTTCAGCAAATCGAGAAACCCCGCGTCACGCAGCTCCGCGAAGCTCCGTCGCCCGTCGCACATCTCCGTGAGCGTGGCGCGCACATCCTCGTCGCTCGGCGCCGCGATCTCCGCGTCGATCGTGGCCGCGAAGCGCGCACGGGCGAGCCATCGATCGAGCGCGCCGTCCGGAGCAAACGCACGCGCGCCTCGCGCGATCGCCGCGTCCGCGAGACAACGCGCGATCGCCGCGCTCGATCCCGCGCCCTTCGACGGCGATTCATCGAGCGCGAGCCCCTCGTAGGTCATCCGCTCGATCGCCTCGACGCGCTCCGCGCCGGCGTTCCACGTCACGTCGCTCGTCTCCGCGATTCGCTCCGGAAACAAATCGATCAGCCACTCCGGCTCGATCGCGCTCGCGACACGCACGGCCACACCGCGTCCACCGGGGCGATCCTCGGCGTCGACCGCGACGATCCACGGCGCGTCGCGCACCGCGCTCGTCTCCGACAGCTCCGCCTTCATTCCGCCCGCGAGCGCGAGCGCGCGCGCACCGGGTCGTAGTCTCCGCGCGACGCGATCCGGATATCCCGCGAGCACCGACTGAAGCAGCGCCGGCTCGTCGTCGTACGAATCGTCGTCGCTCGCGCGCGTCGCACGAGCGAGCTGCGCGCGCGCGCGTTCGACCGCCATCGTCGTCCCAACGTCGAGACCGATCGCACGCATCGCGTGCGCCGCGAAGCGTGATCGCGACGCCTCGCGAAACGCGTCGAGCATCGCGACGAGATCGCTCCGCTCGGTCGCGCCGTGATGACCGCGCGCGGGGCCGTCGAAGCGCGTCTTCGTCGAAAGCCGAATGTCGCGCTCGGCGAGGAGCGCGGCGACGACGCACGCGTCGACGAGTACGCCGCGTCGCTTCGCTTCGACGAGAATGCGCGCTTGCCGCGGATGAACGGCGACGCGCGCCATCTCGCGCCCGATAGCCGTCGGCTCGCCGCTCGCTTCGAGCGCGCCGAGCTGCGTGAGAAGCTGCGTCGCCGCGATGAGCGACGACTCCGGCGGCGCCTCGAACCACACGACGTCGCCCGCGCCCGACGCGCGCAGCTCGAGCATCGTCTGCGTCAAGTCGGCGCGCCGAATTTCCGGCGTCTCGTGCTCCGGTCGCGTATCGAAATCGCTCTTCGTATAGAGGCGCAGACATCGTCCCGGTCGCGTGCGCCCGGCGCGCCCCGCCCGCTGCGTCGCCGACGCGCGACTGATCTTCTGCACGTCGAGCCGCGGAAGCCCCGACCACGCCGCGTGCGACGCGATGCGCGCGAGCCCGCCGTCGACGACCGCGACGACGCCGTCGATCGTCACCGACGACTCCGCGACGTTCGTCGACAAGATCACCTTGCGCTTGTCGGCGCGCCGCACAGCGCGATCCTGATCGGCCGGCGCCAAGTCTCCATGCAAGGTCACGATCATCAAGTCGTGCGCCTCCGCGACCGCCGCGCACGACTCCGTCGCTTTTCGGATCTCGCCCGCGCCCGGCAAGAAGACGAGCACGTCGCCGTCGAGCCCCTCGGCCGCGAGGCGTCGCACCGCCGAGGCGACCTGCGACGCGAGCGGGCGATCGTCCGTCGCCGCGAGATGCTCGATCGCGACATCGAACCGACGCCCCTCCGCGCGCAACGTCGGCGCGCCGAGGAACTCCGCGATCGGAGCCGTCGCGAGCGTCGCGGACATCACGACGAGGCGGAGCTCCTTGCGCGTGCGCTCGGCGAGCCGATGCAGGAGCGCGAGCGCGACGTCGCCTTGCAAATGCCGCTCGTGAAATTCGTCGAGAAGGACCGCGCCGACGCCGCGAAGCTCCGGATCGCCGAGCAGCTTGCGCGTGAGCACGCCTTCGGTGACGAAACGAATCCGCGTCCGCGCGCTCGACACGTCCTCGAAGCGCACTTGGTACCCGACGGTGCCGCCGATCTTCTCTCCGAGCTCGTCGGCCACGCGCGTCGCGGCCATGCGCGCGGCGAGGCGGCGTGGTTCGAGTACCACGATTTCGCCTTCGATCCCCGCGTCGAGCAAGGCGCGCGGCACGCGCGTCGTCTTCCCCGCGCCCGGCGGCGCTTCGAGCACGAGGCGCGGACGCGTGGCGAGCGAGGCGACGATGTCGGGGAGAAGCGAATCGATCGGCAGGGTCAGCATTGGACAGGCGGCGTCGGCTAACCTATCAGTCCCGCGATGCAGCACCGCGCCAGCGTTCCGCTCGCACCGATGACGACGCTCGGGCTCGGCGGGAACGCCGCGCGCTTCGTCGAAGCGGCGAGCGACGACGACGTAGCGGCTGCGGTGCGCGATGCGGAAGCGAAGCGCGAGCCGCTCTTCATTCTCGGTGGCGGAAGCAACATCGTCGTCGGCGACGACGGATTCGACGGGCTCGTCGTGCGCATGGCGTCGCGCGGGATCCACGTCGAGCGCGACGGCGATCGCGTCATCGTCGACGTCGCCGCGGGCGAGCCGTGGGATCCGTTCGTCGCGCGCGCCGTCGACGAAGGATGGCGCGGGATCGAAGGGATGTCCGGCATCCCCGGGCTCGTCGGCGCGACGCCGATGCAAAACGTCGGCGCCTACGGAGAAGAGGTCGCCGACACGATCGTTCGCGTTCGCGCGTTCGATCGCAGCGTCGGCGGATTCGTGGACATCGACGGCGCCGATTGCGGATTCGCGTACCGCACGAGCAAATTCAAGACGACCGATCGCTGGATCGTCGTGCGCGTCGCGTTCGCGTTGCGCGCGGACGGCGGTGAATCGGGCGTGCGCTACGCCGAGCTCGCCAAGGCCCTCGCGCTTCGCGAAGGGGGCACCGCGCCCGCGCGGACGATTCGCGACACCGTGCTTCGCCTTCGCCGCGCGAAGGGGATGGTCGTCGACGCGGCCGATTCCGACTCGGTGAGCGCGGGCTCGTTCTTCGTGAACCCGGTCGTCGACGACGCGGGGCTCCGTGACGTCGAACGCCGCGCGCGTGACGCCGGGCTCGCGAGCGACGACGCGCCGATGCCGCGCTTCGCGATGCCGGGCGGGCGATGGAAGCTCTCCGCGGGTTGGATGATCGAGCGCGTCGGATTTCCGAAAGGCTTCGGCGGCGGCCATGTCGGCGTCTCGCGCAAGCACGCGCTCGCGCTCGTTCATCGCGGCGGCGGCTCGACACGCGAGCTGCTCGATCTCGCGCGCGCGATCCGCGACGCCATCCACGCGCGCTTCGGTCTCGTCATCGTGCCGGAGCCGGTGCTCGTCGGTTGCGCTCTCTGAAACGACGGCGCTACGGCAAAAGCACGCCCTGCGTCGTGACGACGATGGTCGCGATCGCGACGCCGGGGACGAGCGCGCGCGCGACGCGTCCCGCGTTTCGTTGCGCCATCAGGTACGCGCCGAACGCCGCGATCCCGCCCGCGAACGCGACGATCCAGATTCGCCAGAAGTAGCCGGAGTGCGCGGTCCACACGACGGTGGCTGGGTTCGGCTCGGGGAAGACGAAGTATTGGATCGCGCGCACGGCTCCATAAAGGAGGACGGCGACGACGAATCCCCACGCGATCGCGATCGCGATCGTTGTCACGCGGCTCACGCGCGCCCCTCGGCGGCGCGGTGCGCGAGGACGCGCGGGCACTCCGGATCCGGGCCGTGCGCGCCTTCGAGGTGCGACGCGACGACCTTGCATCCACCTTTGCAGACTGCACGTATCGAGCACGACGCGCACGGATCGGGCGGCGCGGCGACGTAGGCGCGCCAGCGAGAGAGCTCCGCGTCGGATCCGTGCTTCGCGAGATCGGTCGCGCGAAGGGACGTCGGTCGCGCGAAGCTGCACGGCGCGACCACGCCATCGACGGTCATCGCGGCGAGGGCGCCGCCCGCTTCGCAGCCGAAAACACCGAAGCGCGCGAGCTTCGCCGGGTCCGATGCGATCTCGTCGTCCGCCGACAAGAACGGCACGAGCGCGCAGTCGATTCGAATTGAAAACTCGCCGCACGGCGACAGCTCGGCGACGAGCGCGCGAAGCGTGGGGCCGAGCGACCGCGCTTGCGCGGCGTCGAGGCGCTGCGCGAGGTAGTCGAGCGAGGCGGCGCGACCGGCGGGCTTGTAGCGGAGGAGCTGCGCTTCGCACGCGCCGAGCGATCGCGCGCGGGCGAGCGTCGACGCGAGCCTTCCGAAGGTGGCGCGCGTGAGGACGACGTTCACGCCGACGCGCATTCCGGCGGCCGCGAGCGCGCCGATCGCGGACTCCGCCGCGCGCGCGCCGTCGAAGCCGCGGACGCTCTCGTAGTCGCCGGCGGCCCCGTCGTAGCTGACGTTGACCTGCGCGAACGCGCGGAGGCGATCGATCTTCGACGGCGTGAGGCCGATTCCGCTGGTCGTGAGGACAGGCGTGATCCCGCGTGCGCGCGCCGCTTCCGCGAGCTCGCCGAGATCGACGCGCGTCGTCGGCTCGCCGCCGCCGAACGCGACGGTGAAGACGCCGGCGTCGCGCATCGCATCGAGGGCGTCGAGCATCGCGCGCTGCGGTGGCTCGACGCCGTCGGGGCGCGCGTCGAGGTAACACCCTTTGCATCCTGCGCCGCATCGGCTCGTGACGGCGAGGTGCACTTCGATTGGCGCGCTGATCGGCGCATCGTCTCGCGCGTGGTCGCGCCACATGTCGCCGCCGTCGATGCCGAGCGCGCGCACGCCGTCGCGATCGAGCGCGACGATCGCCGGCGTCGACTCGAGCTTCACCCATGCGCCCCACGGCTCGTAGCGGACGATCACGGCGACTCCTCGTCCGTGCGTTTCTCGTCGCTCGCGCGCGCTTCACCAACGACGCGCACCGGCTCGGTCGCCAGGGCCGCGGCGATCGCGGCGATCACCGCCGATCCGATCGCCGCCGTCGCGAAGAGCGTGTCGATGACGCTCCCGATGCTCGAGCAGTTCGCGCCGTGCCCTACGCGCACCCTCCGGATGCTTCGCTCGTCGACCGTTCGCTTCGGCTCGCTCATAGTCCGAACCCTTCGAGGTACGCGGGATCGAGCCGCTCGAGCACGATGAACGCCGCGGCGATCGTCGCCGATCCGCACGCGAACCCGCGGGCGATTCGAGCACCCGACGACGGAGAGCCGGCGGCACCCCACGCGCGCGCGATCAGCACGATCGGCGCGACGACGAGGCCAAACCACAAGAACGGCTTGGCGTTGCCCGCCTCGTAGCTCGACGCGAGGTAGCCACCGGCGAGCGCGATGTACGCCGCGAAGAGGAACGCGACGGGGATGCTCGCGCGGAACGCCTTCTTGACGGCATCGAGGCGTGCGCGCCGCTTCGCGAGAACGAGCGCGATCGCCGACAGCGCGCCGATCGCCGCGAGATCCGCGATGGCGATCCGGCGCAGCGTGCGACGTCGCACACGCCGCTCGATGCTCGTCACGAAAGATGGATCGAGCCGCGACCTCAGCTCGTGCGCCGCCTCGACCGCGCGATCGATCTCACCGTCTTGCGACATCGTGTCGACGATCTGATGTGCGGCCTGCCGCGCGGTGAGCGGATCGACCTTCGGATCCACGACGACGCGACGCAGGAGCACGATCGCATCGGCGTGGCGATTCATGCGGCCGAGGTACGCCTCCGCGATGAACATCCACGCCTCGACGCGCACGAGCCCGGGCGGAAACGCTTCGGCGGCACGCGCGAGCGTGTCGATCGCCGCGGCGTCGTTCGCGAGCGTCGGATCGCGTCGAACGCGCTCGAGCCGTACGAGCGGCGCGAAGTCACCTTCGCTTCGCGCTTCGAGCTGGCTTGCGCGATTGGTCGCGCGTTGCGCGTAGCGGTTCGACGGCGATCGCGCGTACGAATCCTTGTAGTGTGCAAGCGCGCGCGCGAGCTCGAAATCCTGCTCGTCGAGCTGGCCGAGCAGAAAGAGCGCCTCCGCCGCCGCGTCACCGACGCCCTGCGCAGCTTGCTCGAGCGTCGCGCGCGAGGGCTCACCGTCGGCTCGCGCGACCGCCGCGACGAGCAACGCGAACAGCACGACGAGGGCCGATCCAGCGCTTCGCAACGCATCGGAAGCTCCCACGGGGCTCCGGCGTTGTCCATTCGCATCGATGCACGCGCGGCCGCGGGAGTGCTACTTGGTGCTTTCGATGCGAAACGACGCGCTCACGACGGCGACACGCTTCGGGCTCCGCGCTCGCGGGCTCGTCGCGGCGGCCGTGCTCGCGTGCGTCTCGGCGGGGTGCGGCAAGGCGTGCAAAAACGATCACCCGTACGTGCCGTACACGATCGACACGACGTCGAGCGCCGCGAGCGCCGATGACGGGGCCGCGCCGCTGCCTACCGAGATCGACGCCGGCGCTTTTCAAGACCGGCCCGCCGCGGTCGCACCGGCCGGCGCGACGGAGTGGGCGCTCGACGGCGTATCGCTCACGGCGCCCGCGGGGCGCATCTTCGTCCTCGGCGTCGTTCGTGACTTTGACGGCGACGGTGCGAAGGACGCGCTCGCGATCGTCCGCGCCAAAGAGAAGGACAAGGACAAGAGCGACGTCGGCGTGCTCGTCTTCTACCGAGGCAAGCGCGACGGGGCGCTCGCACCGCCGGAAGAAATTGCGGGCGCCGGCGATCTCGTGAGCGACGCGAGCTGCACGCCGTCCGCGCGCCTCTCGTCGATGGGGAAGCGCTCGTTCTTCGTCGAGCTCGCGATGAGCTGCACCGCGAGCGGCGTCGACGGCGCGACGCGATGGCTCGCGGCGCTTGCGGTCGACAAGTCGGTGAAGGTGAAGTGGAGCGCGCTCGCGTACGATCCGGCGAACGCCGCGAAGATGACCGTCGACGCGGACGCGGCCGATCAAGACGGCGACGGGATCGATGATCTCGCGCTCCGCGTCTCACTCGAAGGGGGGAGCGCGCCGTTCGAGCCGGGACCGAAGGTGAGCGCGATCTTGCGCTGGCTCGATCGACCCGCGGGGCTGAGTCGCGACGCCGCGGCGACCGAGGCGTCGCTCGCGTCCCTCGCGGCGATCGCGATGGTGCGCGCGGGACGCATGAAGGAAGCGCCCGCGGTGCCGCTCTTCGTCGCGCAGACGCGCGCGCTCTTTCGCGCGATCTGCCCGGAGGGGGGCGCGCCGCGCATCGTGCACAAGTCGGGCGCGGCATCGATGGCGTGCGGGCACAGCCGCGCGCTCGAAGAGGCGGGGCTCGCGGAGGTGCGCGCGTACGCGACGACGAACGATCCGCTCCGCGCCATCGCGTCGCTCGAACACGCGCAGCGCTCCCCCGCGACGCGCACGGCCGCGCGCACGACCGAGGCGACCACGTGGATCGCGCAAGCCGCGCCGACGGCGACGGCGCGATCGGTGCGAATGGTCCTGGCGGTGCCGAGCATCGGCAAGGGGCGCGCGCCGGCGTGGGGCGCACTCGCATTCGAGGCGTCGGGCAAGCTCCTCGTGCGCACGGCCGCGGGCGTCGCGCGCGTCGATCCCGAGCAGGGCGACGAAGCGGCCGCGGAGATCGCGTCGTGGCCGACCGCGCTCACGTCGCCCGACGGCGCGATGCGATGGATCGAAGCGTACGATCCGTGCGACGGCCTCGCCCTCCGCGCGACGTTCGCGCCGACCGGCGACGGTCAGCTCCGCGACGTGGCGCTGCCGATCGCGCCGCCGTTCGGACCGCGCTGCACCACGACGAAAGAAGTGGCGACCGCGGTCGCCGTGGCGTGGGGAGCGCGAGGCCTCGAAGCGATCGTCGCAGGCGAGCCCGTCCTGGTCTCGAGCGATCTCTCCCGCGCGACGTCGCCCGCGCTGGCGCTCGATCAGCCCTTCAGCTTCGGCGCGCCGCGATCGCCGAACGGCAGGACGATGGTCGTCGCGACGCCGCAAGGTCTCCTCGTTCGCGGCGCGCGCGCTCGTTTGCTCCGCGCGCGCGAGCTCGACGGGACGTACGCCACGCAGCGTGACTGCACCGTCAGCGACGACGGCGCGCGCGTCGCGTGCGTGCGCGAAGGCAAGGCGTGGGTCGGAATCTGGGACGCGCCATGATCTATTCGGCGACGCCCCCCGTGCCGAGCGCCACGGCGCACATCTGCGCCGACGCCCGCGGAGCAATGACCGAGATCGACGCGACGCGATTGCGCCCCTCCTGCTTCGCTCGGTAGAGCAGCTTGTCGGCGGCCGCGACGAGCGCCGCCGGCGACGCGTGGGTGTTCGTGTGCGTCGCCGCGCCCAAGCTGAGCGTCACCGGTATCCGCTTCTCGTCGTGCATGAACACCGTCGCCTCGATCAGCTTCCGAATGCGCTCGGCGCACGCCACCGCGTCGGCCTCGCCCAGATCGCGCAGCACGATCGCGAACTCCTCGCCGCCGATGCGCGCGACGACGTCCTCGGCGCGCACGCACTTGTCGATCGTCTGCGCGAGCGTATGGAGCACGTAGTCACCGGCCGGATGGCCGTACGTGTCGTTCACCTTCTTGAAGTGATCGACGTCGAAGACGACGAGCGACAGCGGACTGCGATGCCGCGTCGCGTACGCGAACTCGCGATCGAGCGCGTCCGAGAACGATTTCTTGTTGGCGATCTTCGTCAGCGGATCGCGCGTGGCCGACTCGTACAGATTCTTCTGCAGCGCCTCGTCGAAGACGTCTTGGTACGAGAACTTCAAGATCGAGATGGTCCCGATCTGAATCTTGTCGCCGTCCCTCAGCGCGTACATCTCGATGCGCTCGCCGTTCACGAACGTTCCGTTCCGCGACTCGAGGTCCTGGATGTGCACCGTCCCGTCGTCGCGGCGAATGAGTCGCGCGTGCCGGCGCGAGATCCCGTCCTCGTCGAGATGGACATCGCACTGCGGCGCACGTCCGATGACCAAGGAGCTTTCGAGCCGGTACATCTTCCCGACCGACGTTCGTCCGTTGACGATGACGAGCCATGGACGCTGGGTTTTTACCTGGCTTGCGAGCGCCGCGGCGACCTCGGCGCGGCTTCCCACGGAGGTGCAGTCGTCGTCCTCGAAGTTGTCTTCGTTGGTCATCGCGCATCCTCCAATGGGGATGACGATCTAGACGGCGACGAGCGCGCCGCGCTTAAGGGCGCGCGTTATTTCGTTTTTCGAGGAACGGTGGTGCAGAGGACGTCGTTCTCGTCGCGCGTGCTCTGCAGGCACTGTGCGTGGTCGTCGAGGCAACGAACGACGAGCACGCCGTGCGTGAGAAGCGTCCCGAGCGTCGAGCCCGTGCGCGCGATCGCACGCGACGGAACGTGCGCCTCGCAGCCTCGCGCCATCCGGAGATCGAGCTTGCGGCCGCTCGAGATCACCTCGACACGGTTGTTCTTCGCCTTGTCGGAGCCGTCGCCCTTATCGAAGCTCATCAGGATGGGCTTGAGCTGCGTCGCGAGCGAAGCCGCGTAATCGGGATCGGCGTTCGCGTCGTCGGCACGAGGCGCCCCCATCGCCTGCATGTACTGAATCGCCTGAAGCTGCACCGACTCGGGCATCCCCTGCGACACGGTCGGACTCGATGTCGGCACGGGGCGCGGCGGCATCGATGCGTCGTAGTTGCTCGCGGGGCGCGCCGCATCGACTGGCGCGGCCGTGACCGCAGGAGCTGCTTCGGGCGCGCCGTCCGTCTTGACGGCTCGCGACGTCGCTTCGTCCTTGTCGCAGGCCGAAAGTGCGAGCCAAATGGTGGCGAGGAGCGCGCGCCGCATTTGCGAACGTTGATACCACGACCTGGCTTTCTCGGCGCCGCGCTCGCGCTGGGTCTTTCGCTCGCCGTCGCGCAGCGCGCACACGCCGACGCGCCGGTCGTGGATCCGCCGCCGTCGGTGAAGATGACATGCGAGCGGATCGCGCAGCCGGGGCGCGTGCGGTGCGAGGTCGAGGCGCGCGTTGCGGCGGGGACCGTGATTCGATGGGGTGACGTGGAGATCGTCACGGTGCCGGCGTTCGTGACGCCTCTGCGCGGGCGGATCGGTCCACGCGAGGCGACGACGCGCGAGGACGACGCGTGGAAGTGGGCGCTCGCGCTGGCGGCGCGGGAGCGCGGGGCGGGGGACGTGCAGGCGCGCGTTCGGTTGGTGACGTGTGTCGCGGCGAAGTGCGCGTCCAGGCAGATCGCGGTGACGGGGCGGGTGCAGGTCGGGGATTGAGGCGCGAGGTCGAGGGTCGCGGTCGCGCGGCCGAGAACTTGGCTGAGCCGCGTCGACGCACTTACCGTTCGCGCATGAGGCTCCCCGGTCGTCTGCGCGCGACGACGCTCGGCGATCTCCTCGGGACGCTGCACCGGTCGCAAGGCAACGGCACCCTCGAGATCATCGAAGACCGCGGCCGCGCACATCGCGTGCATCTCGCGCGTGGCCTCGTCGTCGCCGTCGAGCTCGACGGCGCGTCCGCATCGCTCGCCGAAATCCTCCGACGCGATCGCGCGGTCGACGACGACACGCTTCGTCGATCACTTCTGCGCGCGCTCTCCTCGCATCGACTTCACGGCGAGGTGCTCGTCCACGATTTTCGTCTCTCGCCGGCGGTCGTCGGTGCCGCGATTCGCCGTCAGCTCTCCGCGCGCCTCGCGGTCCTCGAGCAGCTCGCCGACGCGCGCATCCATTTCCGCGTCGCCGTTCGCCCCCCGCGCGGCGCGCTCTTCGAGCTCCCGCTGGAGCCGCGCGAGTTCCTCACCGGTCGCCGCCGCGCACGCGATCGCGAAGGCCACGCCGCGCCGCGCGAAGATCGCGACGACGTCCCCGACACGCGCGCCGCGGCGTTCCGCATCCTCGGCGTCCCACCCGGATCCGACGCCACCGAAATCAAGCGCGCCTTCCGCCGCCGCGCGCGCGAGCTCCACCCCGATCTCCATCCGCACGCCACCGACGCCGAGCGCCGCTCGCTCGAAACACGCTTCTCCGAGGTCGCCGCCGCCTACCGCGCGCTCGTCGCCTGAGCGTCGTCCGTGGTGGAGTCAGTGGTAGAGATTGAGCTGCGCCAGGTGCAGCTTGGCTTCGTTCTGCCAATGCGAGTCGGGGAACTTTCGCAGGAGCGTGCGCCACGTGACCTTCGCGTCGTTCCACGCTTCGAGATCCATCTGGCAGCTCGCGAGCGAATAGAGCGCGTCGTCTTGCACTTCCTTGTCGAGCGACTGCTCGGACAACGACGTGAGGATCGGAATCGCGTCGCGCTGCCGCTTCAGCCGCCGGTACGCCGTCGCGAGCGCGAGCCGCACCGCCGGCGACACCGCGCCCGAGTCGTTGTACTTCAGCGACTCTTCGAACGCCGTCGCCGCTTCCTGCCAGCGCTGCAGCTTCGTCTTCTCTTGCCCCTCTTGGTAAAACTGCACCGCGAGATCCGCCTTCGCGCGCTCGACCGCGTCCGCGAAAATCGCCTGCTCCGTCTTCGTGATCGGCTGGTCTTTGATCTTGTCCCACCCGCGCACGATCTCGAGCTTCTTGTTCTGGCGAATCAGATCGTAAAACTTCTGCGCGCTCTCTTCGGCTGTCGCGCGCGCGCGCTCGCGATCCTTGAACGCCGTCATCTCTTCGCTGAGGCGCCCGTTCTCTTTGCCGAGGTGCAGGTACTTCGCTTCGATGGCGTCGACGCGCGCATCGACCGCGAACTTCATCGCCGCGAACACGACGATGACGAACACGATGTACGCCGTGCCGCTCGTCCACCGCAGGCGCGACTCGTAGCTCTGCTGGCGCTTCGCGATCGACTTCATGTCGGCGCTGAGCGCGTTGGTCAGGTTGTTCGTCTTGATGACGAGCCCGCGCGATTCGATGATCTCGCGTTTTATCTCTTGGAGCTCGTCGTCGACCTCGTGCATGGCGCCCATCGTGTACGACGCAGAGGCGGTGACGGGCAAGTGCGCACGTGGCGTTTCGGCTTCCGCGCGGAGCTTCTTTTCGGCTAGTTTGCGCGGCATGCAGATTCGAACCGTCGCCGCGGCCATCGCCACCATGACCATCCTCGGCCTCACCGCCTCGGCGTGCGTCATCGAAAACGTCCCGGCGCACCCCGCCGCGCCGGCTGCGAGCGCTCCCGCCGCCACGGCTCCGGCGACGCTTACGAATCCGACGACGCCGGTCGCGCCGGTCGCGCCGGTCGCGCCCGCCCAGCCTGCGCCGACCACGCCCGCGACCCCCAGCGCGACTGTGCCGCCCACGAAGGCGCCCAAAGCACCGGCGGGGATGTAACAGGCGCGTTCACTGCACCCGAAGCGAAGGGTCGCCCTGAAGCGCGATGTAGTTGAGAAAGACGCGCGGCGCCGTGAAATAGTCACCGCTCAGCCGCTGGAGCTTCCAGAAGTCGCGCTGTCCGTCGAGGAACATGTCGCCGAGGATTCGTTTGCCCTTCGTGGCATACGAAGCGAGCATTCCCTGACTCACGTACGCGGGTTTGGTGTCCTGCGTCGTCTGCGTCGAGCCGATGTAGGCGATCGCACCGTTGTCCGAAGCGAGCAGCGAATACCAACCCATGTATTGGACGACGGAGTTGGCGTTGTCGTAGACGGACTTCGCCGGTGGCGAGAAGGGAAAGCCGAGCGACGCGCCGCTCCGGCCGGGGGCAGCATCGTAGGACGTTCGCGTGCTCGCGTTCCAGCGGATGTAATGCTCGAGTCCGTCGGCGCCGAGGTAAAACTCGTCCGGGACGTTGGGAGCGAACTGCCCGGAGTCGCACGCGCTCGCGAACACGATCGGGAGCGTCGTGGTGTTGGCGAGCCCCGCCACCTCGTACGCGCCCCAACCGTCCCAGCTGCGAGGTCCACCGTGGCCGACGTAGTTGATCCAGCGCGCGCTGTTGAACATCGCGGCGATCTCGGGCGATCCGCCCTTCGTCCAGCCTGCGGGCGCCGGGTTCGTGCCGTAGTTGATGCCCAGGCGCGAGATCTTCGAGGCGCCGAGGGCCGTCACGCCAGAGTCGTCCGCCATCCCCTGCGCGATGCCGTCCGCGCTGCCGTAGTTCGCGTCCTCGACGAAGCCGAACGTGCCCGCGTTGAGCGGATTCATGTCCGTCCCGTTTTCGTAACGAATCACCTTGTTCACGAAGCGCGTGACGTCGGACGCGCTACCGGCCGGAACGCGCCCCACGGCGATGTCGGGATACGCGTCGACGTTGTCGGGATTGAAGTGAACCGCGTCGATGCTCGTCGGCGTCGGCACCTCGTTAGCGCCGTACACGACGTTGTAAAGGCCATCGTGATCGGCGTCCCAATCGGCCACGTAGTTCGCGTGGTACGCGGGGTCCGACTGGTGATCGGCGAAGAGGTTTGCGTAGTAAAAATCGGTCGGCAGATAGAGCGCGTTGGCAAAGACGCCCGCGCCACCCGGGAGCGGGTACACCGTGTAGTTTCGCGCCGGAACTTGCGTCGTGTCTCCGGCGAGCATCACGTAACGGGCGCCGCGACCCTGCGCGATCGCGATGAGATCCTTCACGTGGCGCGCATCGTCGACGGTCGAGGGGGCCATCTTGCGGATGTCCTCCATCGTGGCGACGAACGCGGGCATGCCGATGGCGTTCTTGTGTGCGACGAGCGGCGCGAGCGCGGCCTTGAACATCGCGGGCGCGACGATGAGCAGCGCGAACGAAGCGGGGGCGTTGGCGAGGGGATCGGTGGTCGTGGGCGGAAGGTTGGGGCACATCGGCACGCCGGACTGACCGGGCGGGCGCTCGTCGGGCGGAACCGGCGAGCACTTCAGCAGGGCGTCGCTGTTCGACTCGTGGCGCTCTCCGACTGCCGACGAGCAGGCGGCGAGCGACGCGACGGTGAAGACGCTGAGGGTCAGGATCGAGGAGCGCATGGTGGTCTTCCTTTGGGGCGCATCTGCGCCGGACCAGGTGAAGACACGCCAACAGCCCGAGCGTCCCATCGACCTGGTGCGAAACGTTGACGCGCGGACTCTGGAATTTGGCCTCGCCCCGGTTGCTCCGCGTGCGGATCGCGTGCTAGTTGAGCGCGCCCCCATGCAGACCACCGACATCCGCAAAGGCCTCAAGATCCAGATCGACGGCACGCCGTACGCCATCGTCGAGCACCAGTTCGTGAAGCCCGGCAAGGGCCAGTCGTTCACGCGCTGCCGGATCAAGAACCTCACGAACGGCAACGTCATCGAGCGCACGTGGAAGTCGGGCGAGTCCGTCGAGCTCGCCGACGTCGAGACGCGCAAGATGACCTACTCGTGGGCCGAGTCGGACACGCGCGTCTTCATGGAGACGTCGACGGGCGAGCAGATCCACGTCGAGAACGACAAGCTCGGCGACGAGGCGCGCTTCCTCATCGAGGGACTCGACTGCGAGGTCACGCTCTACAACGGCAACGCGATCGGCGTCGAGCTCCCGTCCAGCGTCGTCGTGCAGATCACCGCGAGCGAGCCCGGCATCAAGGGCGACACCGCCAGCGGCGCGACCAAGCCCGCGACCATCGCGAGCGGCGCGACGGTCAACGTCCCGCTCTTCATCAAAGAAGGCGAGTGGATCAAGGTCGACACGAGCTCGGGGCAGTACCTCGAGCGCGTGAACAAGTAACCGTCAGGGCATGACGCCGACTCGGTAGAGGTAACCTCCCGAGTCGCTCGAGATGTAGAGCGCGCCGTCGATCGGAGAGACCGCGACGCCGACCGGTCGCGGCGATTCGCCGAGGCCGCCGCCGTTCCAGCTCCACGGACCGTCTTGCGCCGCGGTGCCGTTCACGCCGCCGAAGACGGTCTCGTACGGGAACGTCGTCGTCGTCGTCGTGGAGGTCGGCATCGGCGCGTTGCCGTTGGCGTCGAACGGGATCCAGACGACTTTGTATCCGGTCGCCGCGCCGCGATCCCACGAGCCGTGGCTCGAGACGAACGCGCCGCCGCGCCACTTCTCCGGAAGCGCGCCCTTCGGTTGCGCATCGAAGAAGAAGATGTCGAGCGGCGCCGAGTGCGCCTGCAAGAACGTCGCGGGCTTCGCCGAGTTCGCCGCGCACCACGTGTCGTCGTGCCCGCCGAAGCCCGGGTTCGCGAGCTGCGTCCCCGGCGGTACGACGTTTCCGTTCGCGACCACGCGCTGTGCGGTGAAGCAGAACGGATACCCGTATTGCTTCCCGACCCCGAGCTCGAGCACCTGCTCGCCCGGGTTGTCGTTGTGAACGTCTTGGCCGCCGTACTGAATGTCGTCGAGGCCGTTCACGACGCCGAACATCTTGCCGGCGGCGTTCTTCGTGAAGCCGACCATGTTGCGGAGGCCGACGGTGACGACCTCGCCCGTGCCCCACGCGAAGGGAGTCCCCGGCACGAACATCGAGAGCTTGAAGCGACGCAAGAGCGATCGCGCCGTGTCGTAGGCGGGCGCCAACGGGTTGACCGCGTTTCCGGCCGAGCCCGAGTGCACGTAGAGGTAGCCGTCGTAGACGTGGGTCGTGTGGAAGTTGTGCCCGTCCGACGGTTGCCCGACGACGACGTCCTCGCCGTTGCCGCCGGTCGTCATGCCGGCCGCGTACGGGAATCGGCGCACGCCGCTCGGTGTACCCGCATAGAGGAAGCCGCCGGCCGCGTCGACGTGCGTGTTGTTTCCGTTGCCGCCGGTGCTCGCGTACGTCGTGATCTCGCTCGCCTCGTAGACGCCGTTCGCGTTCGCGTCGTGGAAGAGTCGGATCGCGCTGCCCGTCGTGCCGAACATGTCGCCGTTCGGCGCGAACGTGATCTGCCGAAGCCCGGCGATCTTCGACGCGACGATGCGCGTGCACGTCCCCGGCGGTTGGTAGTAGCTCCCGGCCGGAAGCGGAGTGCCGCGGCACGGATCGCCGACGGCGGGTGGCGGCGGCGCCGTGTCGGCCATCATCGATCCGTCGCCCGGCTGCGATCCGTCGCCTCCGGTCGTGCCGTCCGGGTTCGCGCCGCCGTCGTCGCCCACCGCGGCATCGTCACCACCCCCACCGCCTCCGCCATCGCTGCCACCGCACGCCGCGAAGAGCGCTGCGGGTACGACCAAACCGAGGAGGAGGAATGGATGACGCATGGCGAAAACATACGCCGAACCTCGGCCTCGGTCACGGTGCGGGGGTAAGGCCGAGTGTGCTACGAGACGCGCATCGAACTCTACGGCAACAAGACCGGCCTCTCGCCTCACGCGGTCAAGACGCTCGAGCGTCTCTATCGACGGCGCGTCCCGCTCGACGACATCTCGACGACGGAGCTGACGCGATCCCTCGTCGACGCATCGATGGAGACGGGACGGCAAGTCGGCGTGCTCGTGCATCGCTCGGGGCAGGTCGACTACGTCGTGATCGGCGACGCGGGCAAGCTGATGCTCCCGAACATCGGACGCCTTCGCGCGTCCGAGGGGCGCTTTCGCGGGCTGCGTCTCGTGCACACGCATCTTCGAAGCGAGCCGCTCACGCGCGACGATCTCGTCGACCTCGTTCGTTTGCGCCTCGACATGGTCGCCGCGATCCAAATCGCGCACACCGGTGAGCCGCGCGCGATGGTCTACGCGCACAACATCCCGAGCGACGGCGATCGCGGCGAGCTCCCGTACCGCGAGGTCGGGCCGATTCCGATCGCGCAAGCGCACCTCGACGTCGGCGCGCTCATGTCGGATCTCGAGGCGGAGTTCGCGCGGCGCGCGCGCGGCCGCGACGTCGTCGCAAAGGACGGACGCGCGATCCTCGTGCACGTCGTCAACAAGAGCGAGCGCGGCGCAATGCACGACGCCGACGAGAGCATCCGCGAGCTTCGCGAGCTCGCGCGCACCGCCGGCACCGAGGTCGTCGACGTCGTCATCCAAGCGCGGGAGCGGATCGATCCGAAGCTCGTTCTCGGTCGGGGCAAGCTCGAGGACGTCGTCGTGCGCGCGATGCAGCTCGACGCGCAGGTGCTCATCTTCGATCACAACCTGACGCCCGCGCAGGCCTCTGCGATCGCGAAAGAGAGCGATCTGAAGATCATCGATCGCACGCAGCTCATCTTGGACATCTTCGCGCAGCGCGCCGAGAGCCGAGACGGCAAGCTGCAAGTCGAGCTCGCGCAGCTGAAGTATTCGCTCCCGCGCCTCGGACAGAAAGACGACGCGCTCTCGCGACTCACCGGCGGGATCGGCGGTCGCGGTCCGGGCGAGACGAAGCTCGAGATCGGGCGTCGTCGCGCGAAGGAGCGCGTCACGCACCTCGAGAAGCAGCTGAAGCAGCTCGCGAAGCAACGCGAGCAGCGACGCCGTAAGCGCACGCGCGAAGCGATCCCGACCGTGGCCATCGTCGGCTACACGAACGCCGGAAAGAGCACGCTCCTCAACACGCTCACGGGCGCGTCGGTGCTCGTCGAGGACAAGCTCTTCGCGACGCTCGACACGCGGTCGCGTCACGTCAAGGTCGGCTGGGCGGGCTACGGCGATCGCGAGGTCGTGATCACCGACACCGTGGGTTTCATTCGCAACTTGCCGAAGGATCTCTTCGCCGCATTTCGCGCGACGTTCGAAGAGACCGCCGACGCCGACGTCCTCGTTCACGTCGTCGACGCGAACGATCCAGCGAAGGACGATCACATGCGTACGACCGAGGAGCTCCTCGAAGAGCTCGGCCTCGACGCGATCCCGCGCATCGTCGTCTACAACAAGGCCGACCTGCTCGAAGAGGGGAAGGGGAAGCTCTTGCTCCGCCGTCGCACCGACGACGACGCACCGATCCTCTTGTCGGCGACCGATCGCGAGACGACGCGCGCGCTCATCGAGCGAATCGCGAAGCTCCTCGCCGAGCGATGGGACGACAGCGCGAAGGGGCCGGCGCCATCGTCGCACGACATCGCCGCGGACGCCGACGCGGACGCCGGCACGGACGCCGACGAACGCCCGAGCGAGCAGGAAACCGAGGCCAGCACGCTCGATTCGCTTCTTCGGGGCGCGGGGCGGCGCGTACGGCGGCCCGTTCCTGTCAGATGAGGAATGAGATACCGTCCTAGATCACGGACATGTCGAGCCTCGTTCAACTCACCGAAGGCATGGTCTTCGCGGGCGACTATCGCGTCGTACGACCCCTCAGCGCCGGCGGTATGGGCGCGGTCTACGTCGTCGAGCAAGTCAGCACGGGAATGCAGCGCGCGCTCAAGCTGATGCACCCTCAGCTCGTCACCGATCCGGCGCTGCGTCGCCGCTTCGAGCAAGAGGCGCGCGTCGGATCGCAAATCGACAGCGAGCACGTCGTGCAAGTGCTCGCGGCGGGAGTCGACGCGCCGTCGGGGATGCCGTGGCTCGTGATGGAGCTGCTGAAGGGCGAGGACCTCGCCGCGTACGTCACGCGAAGCGGCGCGATCGCGCCGTCGATGGTGCGGCAGATTTTCGATCAGCTCTGTCACGCGCTCGGCGCCGCGCACGCGTCGGGGATCGTGCATCGCGATCTGAAGCCCGAGAACATCTACTTGCTTCAGGCGAAGCGCGCGGGCGTGCAGTTCATGGTCAAGGTGCTCGACTTCGGCATCGCGAAAATAGTCGCCGACGCGAAGAAGACGGAGACCGCGGCGCTCGGATCGCCGATGTGGATGTCGCCGGAGCAGACGGCGCGCGGTCACCAGATTTCGCCGGCGAGCGACGTCTGGGCGCTCGGTCTCATTGGGTTTCACGTTTTGACGGGTCGCTATTACTGGCGCTCGGCCGAGGATCATCAGGCGACGCTGACGAATCTGCTTCGCGAGATCGTCCTCGACACGATGGCGCCGCCGTCGCAACGCGCCGCCGAGCTCGGGTGCGGCGAGAAGCTTCCGCGCGGCTTCGATCCGTGGTTCGAGCGCTGCTGCGCGCGCGATCCGCGCGGACGTTTTCAGACCGCGAGCGAAGCGAACTCCGAGTTCCAGCGGATCCTCGCGGGCGCGCCCGACGTGTCGAATCCGGCGCAGACGCCGTTCAACGCGGCGCTCGCGCCCACGGGCTACGCGGCTCCGTCTCCCGCTGTGTACGGTCCTCCGCCGGGGACGCCGCCGTACGGTCCGCCTCCCGGTCAGATGCGCGCGCCCACGCCGCCGTACGGTCCACCGCCTTCGCAGGCGCTCGGCCCGACGCAGACGCCGCCGTTCGGTCCGCAGCACGGTGGAACGCCCGCGTACGGGCCTCCGCCTGCTGCGATGAATCCGGCGACCGCGTACGCACCGCCTCCGCCGCCACAAGCGTTCTTGCACGGAGGCACGCCGCCGCCGCAGCAACCGCAAGCCGCCGATGCGATGTACGGCCCGGGCACTCCGGTCGCCGGCTCGTACACGAATCCGCGTCCCGACTACGGCCCGCCGATGCAACCCGCGCAGCCGATGCCCGGCGCGGCGCCGCCGAAGAGCGGCTCGTCCATGGGACTCGTGCTCGGTCTCCTCGCGGGCGTCGTCGTCATCGGTGGCGGCGTCGGTGCGTTCCTGATGCTCGGCGGAAAAAAGGATCCCGCGAAGACCGTCACGACCGGGAGCGCCGCGACCGGATCGTCTGCGCCGTCCGGAACCGGATCGAGCGGGCCGGCGCATCCGAGCGACGACGTCACCGGCAAGATGACGCAGGTGCCGGGCGGAACGTTCCAGATGGGATCGAAGGACGAGGACGACGAGAAACCGATCCACGAAATGAAGCTCGCGTCGTTCGAGCTCGACACGACCGAGGTCACCGTCACCGCGTGGAAGGCGTGCGAGGCCGCGACCGCGTGCCGCGCGGCGCCGACGACGATCGACTTCGAGGACATCACCGAAGCCGAGAAGAAGAGCTCGAAGTACTGCAACGGCGGTCGCACGGACCACATGGACCACCCGATCAACTGCGTCGAGTGGACCGACGCGGTCGCGTTCTGCAAGTGGGCGGGCAAGCGTCTCCCGAAGGAGGCGGAGTGGGAGTACGCCGCACGCGCGACAAAGGCCGGCGGCACGGACACGCGCAACTTCCCGTGGGGGAAGGCGTCGCCCGATCCGCTCCTCGTCAACGCGTGCGGCACCGAATGCGTCGCCATGCTCAAGCGCGAGGATCTGTTCGAGAAGGATCAAAGCACCGACCCGCTCTACAAGGGCGACGACGCCTTCCCGGTGACGGCGCCGGTCGGCAGCTTTCCGAAGGGCGCGAGCGATCTCGGAATCCTGGATCTCTCGGGCAACGTCTCGGAGTGGATCGACGACTGGTATGGCCCCTACAGCGCGACCGGCGCTCCGCTCGAGACCGGAAAAAAACACGTGATTCGCGGCGGGAGCTGGGAGCAGCAAGCCCCGCGGCGTCTCCGGACGACGGGTCGCGGCAAGGACGTTCCGACGTACCGCGACATCATCCACGGGTTTCGGTGCGCGCGCGGTGGCGGCGACAGCAAGTAGCTTGAACAAAGGGGCGGTTCGCGTCGTCCATCGGTATTACCAGAGGGAGGTCATTCGTCATGAGCAGCAGCGAGGCTTGGCGTAGGCGAGCATTAGGCGGCGTGGGGATCCTCGGACTGCTCTGCGGCGTCCTCGGGACGACGGACGCGGTCGCCAAGGACGTCGACAAGAAGGCGCCGCCCCCCGCGCGTCCGACGCAGCAGCAGCAGATGGCGCCGCCGAGCGCGCAGAGCGGATGCAACGACGCCGATGCGCCGGGCTGCATTGCGATCTGCAAACGCGGCAACATGGCGGCGTGCGCCAACGTCGGCTGGATGTACGGCCACGGCAAAGGCGGCGTGTCGACCGATTCCGCGCTCGCGAAGCAGTACTACGAGATGGCGTGCAACGGGAACAGCTCGCTCGCGTGCAACAACCTCGCGTACATGTTCGAGCACGACGCGTCGATGAAGGACTTCGAGCGCGCGACGAAGCTCTACGACAAGGCGTGCGTGCTCGCGAATTTCACCGCTTGCTACAACCTCGCGACGATGTGGGAGCACGGCAAGGGCGTGCCCGCCATCGACGGGCAGAAGGCCGTCACGTTCTACATGAAGGCGTGCACCGGCAACGAGCAGAGCGGCTGCTACAGCGCGGCGTACATCCTCGATCACGCGCGCGCCGGCGTCCCGCAAGACTCCGCGCGCGCCGCGCAGATCTACCTGAGATCGTGCGAGCCCGGCGGCTACGCGTCGTCGTGCAATAACCTCGGCTTCCTCTACGAGCACGGTCGCGGCGTCGTCACCGATCCGATGAAGGCGTCGCAGTTCTACGAGAAGGCGTGCACGGGGAAGGACTACACCGGCTGCGCCAACCTCGGCGTCATGTACGAAGAGGGCAAGGGGGTCGCCCAGAGCTTCGCGACGGCGGGCGGTTACTACACGAAGGCGTGCGACAACGACGAAGCGGGCGCCTGCTCGAACCTCGCGTGGCTGTACGAAAAGGGGAAGGGCGTCGGCGAGGACGCCGCCCAAGCGGCGAAGCTCTATTACAAGGGCTGCACCAAAGGGAGCGCGTTCGGCTGCAACAACCTCGGCTCGATGTACGAGGACGGTCGCGGCGTCGCGAAGGACGCGACGAAGGCCGTGACGCTCTATCAGCGCTCGTGCGACGGCGGCAACGCGACCGGATGCTTCAACCTCGGCACGATGTACGAAGCAGGGACGGGCATCGCGAAGGACGAAGCGAAGGCGCAACAGTTCTACAAGAAGGCGTGCGACGACGGGAGCGGCTCGGGCTGCAACAACCTCGGCTTCATGTTCCAGAACGCGAAGGACTACGCGTCGGCGATTCGCTACTACCGCCAGGCGTGCGCGGCCAACAGCGGAACGGGCTGTTACAACCACGGATATATGTACGAGAACATGCTCGGTATGGCGCCGCCGGCGGACTTCGCGAAGGCGGGCGCGCTCTACAAGCGGGCGTGCGACCTCGGCAACGCGCGCGGCTGCGCGCACTTCGGCGACCTCGTCTACAACGGCAAGGTTCCCCCGTCGGCGGGCGTCAGCGATCCGAAGCAAGAGGGCGTGCGGTTTCTCCGCAAGGGTTGCACCGCGGGAAACCAGTGGGGCTGCGATCAACTGAAGTCGTACGGCCTCGCGCCGTGACCTGACCGCGACGCTTCTGACGCCGCGAGACGAGGCGAGCGAGCGCGCTTGACGGGCCGGCGCTTCGCTCGTCTCTTAGGAGACATGCGCCGAGCTTCGTCCTTCGTCATCGTATGTGCTGTCGTTGCCGGTGCTTCGAGCATCGGCTGTCCCAAAGCCGAGTACATCCCGACGGACGCCGCCCTCCCCCCCGAGCCCGGGCAGACGCTCGTCGTCGACATGGGCGACGCCGCGCGGACGAGCCTCGAAGCGGCGATGAAGCAAGGCATCGTCGTCGTCGCGTACGACACCAACAAGGACAAGCCGCGCTTCGACTTCCTCTTCGACTGTCGGGTCGACGGCTCGTACGGCTTCATCGGGACGAGCACGCGGTCGCGCGTCGTCAAGCTCACGCGCGAGCAAGACATCGCGGCGAACCTGCCGCTCAGCGCGATCAACCCGACGCTCCGCGGACAGGTCGGCGGCGAGCTCCACAATGGCGGCGCGATCGACATCGCGTACATGACGGTGGGGCAACGCACGACGACGCGCACGAGCGTGTCGCGCGCGATGCTCCAGGGTACATGCGACGGCGCGACGCACGCGGTGCGCGCGGCGACCGTGGGCGCGTTCGCGATGGTGAAGGGGGCGCACGATCAGCGAAAGGCGGCGGTCGACATCTTCGGCGCGAGCGCGAGCGCCGGCGGCTCGGAGATCAAGTCCGACGAGAAGCGCGACGGCGATCCGAAGGCGTGCGATGCGGCGTCGCCCGACGCCGACAAGCCGCCCGCGCAGTGCGGCGCGCCGATTTACTTGCGACTCATGAAGATCGACGCCGTTCAGAAGATCGATCCGCGCGTCGACGATCAGCCGTGCCCCGTCGGCTACGCGCGCGACAACGACGGAACGTGCACGAGCGGCGGTGGACCGCACGAGTGCAAGATCTCCGAGTCGGCCGATTGCGAGGCGCAGTGCAGCGCGGGCAATCTCCCCAGCTGCGGCATCCTCGGCTTTCTCAAGCACTACGGCGAGCACGGCGTCACGAAGGACCACGCCGCGGCGCGTGTACTCTACAAGAAAGCGTGCGACGGCGGCGCGCAGTTCGGATGCGCGGGGCTCGGCGTCTTCTTCGCGATGGAGGGGAACATCGCGGAGGCGGTGCGCCTGTTCAAGGTCGGGTGCAAAGCCGGCAACGCGCGCGCGTGCGGAAATCTCGGTACCGCGTACGGCAAAGGCGACGGCGTGGAGCTCGACGAACGCCACGCGATGGAGCTCTTTCGAAAAGCGTGCGGCGGCGGCGACGCGAACGCATGCGCGAACCTCGGGCGCGCGTACGAAAAGGGCGCCGCGGGTGCGCCCGACATGGCCGCGGCGATGCGCGCGTACAAGCAGGCGTGCGACGGCGACGAGCAGGACGGATGCGCGCGCGTGAAACAGTGAGGTAACCTCGCGACCGAATGTTCCGCCCGGGCCAAGTCGTCGGAGGTCGCTACGAGATCCTCGTGCTCATCGGCGAGCGATCGCTCGCGGCGGTGTTTCGCGCGAAGGACAAGCAGACGGGGCGCGAGTGGGCGCTGAAGGCGGTGAGGCCGAACTTCATCACCAAGGTCGGCGCGCAGGTGATGCAGCGCGAGGCGCAGGTCGCGAAGATGATCGGGCAGAACCCGTCTGTCCTCGAAGTCGTGGACATGGGGTACGACGACGCGCTCGGATCGCCGTACATGATCATGCCGCTCCTCGCCGGCGAGACGCTTCAGCAACGGATCGCACGCGCTGGGCCCTTGCCGCCGGACGAGGTGCAGAAGTACGCGGCGCAGCTCGGCTTCGCGCTCGACAAGGCGCATCAAGTCGGCGTCGTGCACGGCGCGCTCTCGCCGACGAAGATATTTCTGACGCGCGACGCGCGGCAAGATCCGCTCGCGAAGATCCTCGACTTCGGCGTCGGGAAGATCTTGGACAACCATCCGCAGGCGGCGCTGCAGCTCACGCACGCGGCGTACCTCGCGCCCGAGCAGCTGTCGGTCGAGGCGAAGCGGATGGCGCGGAGCTTGGGGGCGCGCATCTCCGACGCGGTGACGGGCGCGACGGACGTGTGGGCGATCGGTCTCGTGATGTACGAGGCGCTCGTCGGTGCGCCGGCCGGTGCGTTCTGGGGTGTGGCGACGGCGCAGGAGATGGCGATGCGCATCGTGCAACGTCCGCCCGTGCCGTCGCAAGTGGCGGGGGCGAGCGCGGGGAGCTTGCCGACGAATTTCGACGAGTGGTTTCGGCGGTGCGTGCACCTCGAGCCGACGCGGCGCTTCGCGCGCGCGAGCGACGCGACGAACGAGCTCGTGACGCTGCTCGATCAGTTGGTGCCGAAGCCGTCGACGAACCTCGGCGGCGCGGTGAAGACGTTCTTGGTCGGCGGCGCGGATCCGTCGATCGACCCCGCGACGGTGGCGACGCCGCCGCCGGTGGTGGTGAACATTCCGCCGAGGATCACGCATCCGACGCCTGCGCCGATGTCGTCGCCGATGTTCACGCCGTCGCCTGCGCCGGTGTCGCCGCAGCCGCAGCCGCAGCCGCAGAAGGCGCGGATCTTGGAGACGGCGCTCGCCATCGATGATCACGAGGTGTCGCGGATACCGCCGGCGCCGGCGGGGAGGGCGACGGCGCCGAGCATTCACGAGCCTGCGCCGACGCCGCCGAAGGGGAACGCGTTGGTGATCGTGGTGGTCGTGCTCGTCGTGGCGCTGCTGGCCGTGGGCGGGGTGTTGGTCGTGTTGCTGATGAAGAAGTGAGCGAGATCTCGACCACGACCTCGACCGCCTCTCCCCCTTCCGATCGTTTATACTCCTCCCCATGTCGACGGAACGCCCACCGCACGACGCTGCGCCCGCGCCCCACGACACCGGTGCGCACGCCCCGACCGCGTTCGTCGCGCCGTCCGCGGACATGAACACCGACGCCAGCGCACACGCGCTCCGCGCCACCGTCGACGATCACCTCGCCGAAATCACCGTCGCCGCGAACGACGCCGTCGCCCACGCAAAGGCCGAGCTCGCCACGCTGGTCGCTGGCGCGCGCGACGAATCGGCGTCGCATTCGCAGGGCGCGCACCACGACGCGGTCCACAAGATCGACGCCCACGCCGCGCAAGCCCACGAAGCCGCGCGCCGCGACATCGATCACCTGCGCGCCGACGCGCTCAACCAGATCGCGCACCGCCATCAAGAGTCGCTCGCGCAGATCCACGCGATGCAAGATCACGCGCTGCAGACGATTCGGCAGGCGCAGCACGACGCGCTCGACGCGATCAACAGCGCTGTGCACGGCGCCGCGCAGCACCTCCAAGACGGCGCGCAGAATCAGCTCGAGCACATGCGGCTCTACAGCGATCAGATCGGCCATCAGCTCGCGTCGACGGGCGAGATGACGCATCGTCAGGTCGTATCGGCCGGCGAGCAGACGACCGATCACCTCATGCACATGCGCGATCAAGTGATCGCGCAGATCACCGAGGCCGCGCACCAAGGGATGCATCAAGTCGGACAGGCCACCGCGAGCGCCGCCGCCTACCATCCCGATCCGCACGCCGCCCCCGGCGGCATGCCGCAAGGTCCGCCGGATCCCCACGCCCTCGACTACAAATACAAATGAGTCCGTGAATGAGCCACGCGCTCACCGTCCTCGATCCGATCCTCCCTCTCAGCTCGATGCTGCTCGCGCTGAAGTTCGCGAAGCTCGGCGACGCGCAGCTCGACGATTGGATCTCACAGCTCGATCAGCGCGTGCGCGCGGCGCGGCCGGGCGCAGCGGAGTGGCCCGCGATCTACAGCGACGCGATCGGGATCATCCCGCGCATCCTCTACGCGCAAGACGAGGCGACGCGCCGCCTCGCCGCCGATCAGCAGGCTGCGAACGCGCGACGCATGGTCCAGTCGGCGTCGATGTCGCTGCCGGCCGCGCTCCAGCGCACGGCGCAGGAGTACCAGCAGCGTCTGCAGATCCAAGAGACCGAGCTGCTTCAAAAGGCCGAGCGCGCGATCAAATCGCTCCCCGTGTTGTCGACGGAGAACAAGACGACGGGCGAGACGACGTTCTTCGCCGAGCCGAACGAGCTGGCGGCGTTTTGGGGATGGGTGCAAGGCGCCGATGACAAGTGGCGCACGCACAACCAAGATCTCGCGGCGATGCGATCGAACGAATCGATCGCGATGCTGATCGCGGATCTTCCGCCCGACATGAAGTTCGTCGTGCAGCCTCCGCAGATCAACCGCAAGCAGTCGCCGCTCCCACCGCTGCGGGGGCACAACGTCGCGACACCTGGAATTTCCGACTCGGTGGGTCGCACGTGGAAGGCGACCACGACGATCGCGGGGAGCGCCTCCGCGCTCATGATGGTGCTCGGTCGCGTCTTCGAGAAGCTCGTCTACCCGCTGACGATCGCGGGCGGCGCCGTCTTCGCCGGCGCGCTCGTGTTCGCAATCACCACGGTGCCGGGGCAGGTGAGGCAGCAGCGAAATCGGATCAAGCTTCGCGCGGACGAGGGGGTGCAAAAGGAGCTCGTCGACGCGGTGAAGACGCGCCTCAAGGAGTCGGGCGAGATCCAACTGCGCGCGATCCGCGGACACCTCGCCAACGAAGGCGAGCGGTGGCGCGCGCTCGTGCGTCGCTCGGACAGCGGGCCGGACACCGGGATGCGTCCGATGGCGCCGCAGGGGCTGTCGCCCGACAACCGCGCGAAGCTCGAAGGCGAGTGGCAACACGCGATGCGCACGCGACTCGGCCAGCTCGGGTTTCGCTGATGCGCGCGCGCGCGGCGCTCGTTGCGCTCGTCGCGTTCGGCATCGCGATCGTCGCGTGCGGCGGCATGCTCGCGGACGGCAAGGCGCAGTTCGACAAGGGCCGTTACCCCGAGGCAAAACAAACGTTCGCGGCGATCGAGGTCGAGAGCCGCGGATGGTCGGACGCGAAGCGCGCGGAGTACGCGCTCTACCGTGGGCTCACGCTCTCGGCGCTCGGTGATCGCGCCGCCGCGGGCGTTTGGCTCAAGGAAGCGAAGGCGCTCGTCGACGCGAGCCCCGGATCGCTCGGCGCCGAGGACATGCACAGACTCAAGCTCGGGCTCGAGGGGCTCGAAGCGCCAGGGACGCCGTGAGCGACGAGCGCGACATCGAGCTCGCGCGCACGATCGAAGCGCGCATCGTCGGCGGCGGCGGCAGCGTCGACGCCGACATCGCGCGTACGATCGTCAACAGTCCGCGCAGCACCATCGAGCCACATCGACACGCGTCCAGCGGCGGCAAGACGGCGCTCGAAGCGCTTCGCGCGCTCGGCGCGTCGCTCGACGGGAAGATTTCGATCCACGAGACGATCGGCGAAGGCGGCATGGGCGTCGTGCACCTCGCGACGCAAGTGACGCTCGGTCGTCACGTCGCGCTGAAGACCCTCCGCGCCGGTCACGGCGACATCGACGCGACGCTGCGCATCTTGCGAGAAGCGTGGGTCACCGGCGCGCTCGAGCATCCGAACGTCGTGCCGATCTACGACGTCGGCGTCGACGCGTCGGGCTCGCCCGTCATCGTCATGAAGCGGATCGAGGGACGCGACTGGGGCGAGCTGATGCACGAGCCCGACGAGATCCGGCGTCGCTTCTCCGCGACCGATCGCCTCGAGTGGAACATCAAAATCCTCGTCAGCGTCTGCAACGCGATCCACTTCGCGCACAGCCGCGGGATCCTCCATCGCGATCTCAAACCCGAGAACGTCATGATCGGCGCGTTCGGCGAGGTGTACGTCCTCGACTGGGGGATCGCGATCAGCTTGAAGGACGATCCGAGCGGTCGCCTTCCGCCCGCGTCGCTCGCGACCGACATCGCCGGAACGCCTGGGTACATGGCGCCCGAGATGCTGCTCGGCGATCCGTCGATGCTCTCCGCGCGCACCGACGTCTACCTGCTCGGCGCGATCTTCTACGAGATTTTCGCGGGGACACCGCCGCATCAAGGCAAGAACCTCGAGGCGATGATCTCGTCGATCCTCGTGTCGAAGCTGAAGTTTCCGCCGGGGTTTCCCGCGGAGGCGCAGCGTGTTTGCAAGAAGGCCATGCACCGCGATCCCTCCGAGCGCTACGAGAGCGCGGAGGCATTTCGCGTCGCGATCGACGAGTACGTGCGTCATCGCGGATCGCGCAAGCTCGCGTGGGACGCGAAGCAGAGCTTGAACCTGCTGCTTCACACGCTCGAGCACGAGCCGCGCGGTGAAGAGCGCACGCTCGCAGTGTTCAATCGTCTCGGCGAGTGCCGCTTCGGTTACCGCGCCGCGCTCTCGGCGTGGCCGGAGAACGAAGCCGCACGCAAAGGGCTCGACCGCGCGCTCCTCGCGGTCGTCGATCACGAGCTCGCCGAGGGCGACGTGAACGCCGCCGCGACGCTACTCCGCGAAGTCTCCGCGCCGCCGCCGGAGGTCGCGACGCGCATCGAGGCCGCGACGCGCGCGCGCGCCGAGCAAGACGAACGACGGATGCGCCTCGAGGGCGATCTCGATCCGACGGTCGGCACCCGGACGCGCACGTTCATCGGCGCGGTCTTCGGGGTGCTGTGGACGGTGACGCCGCTCGTCGGGTGGTGCCTCGTCTTGGGTGGCGCGAGGGCGACGCATGTTCACACGATCGTCTTGTCGGT
>JBBQXV010000052.1:0-39463 GCA_038209335.1 Polyangiales bacterium
TCGCCGTCGTCCGGCGTGTCTTCGAGCGCGAGGAGCGACTCCTCGAGCAGCGCCAACATCTCGTCGGACTCGGCGAGGAAGACAGGCATCAGGGCGTCGCGATCGATCTCCATGGCATCCCCTCTAGAGTTTCTTGACCCAGACGATTCCGTCGTCCGTGCGGAGCACGATCTTCCGACCGCGCTCGCCGCCGACGTCCTCGGCGATGATCGGTAGCCCTTCGCGAGCGAGCACATCGCGCGCCAGCTCGACGTTCTTCGCGCCGAGGCCCCCTGCAACAGCGCGCGCGCCGCCGGTGAGCGTCGCGCCTCCGAACACCTTGGCGCCGAGGTCGCGTTTGCGCGATCCCAACCCGACGAGACGCTCGAGGAGCTCCGCGATCGCGACGTTCCCAAAGCGCGGCGACGCGTGCGCGGCGCCCGGACGGATCGGCAATAAGTAGTGATTCGCGCCGCCGAGTCGTCGCGACGGATCGAAGAGGCAAACGGCGACGCACGAGCCGAGGATGGTCGTGATCTCGCAAGGGTCGGACGCCGCGAAGAGCTGACCCGCATGCAGGTAGACCTTCACGCGCGCGATGTCGCGGTCGCGTGACGAAGTGCGTTCGTCGATCGCACCCCATGCCCCGGACGGGCCGTCGATGATCACGCCGCCGCTCCTCGCGCCTGCCGGAGCTCGGCATGCAGGTCGCTGCAATAGAGCGCGGTCGCGGCGTGGGTTGCGAGGAGATCGAAGAGCTCGTGATCGATCGCCTCGAGATTCGGTTTGTGCGGGAGGAGGCTGACGATCACGACCGCGCCGATCACGCTCCCCGCGACCTTCAACGGGACGCACGCCCTCATCCGTTCGTCGCCCGCGTCGCGCTCGACGTCCTCGGCCGACGCGACGTAGGTCTCGCCGCTGCTCATCGCGTCGCCGATGCGTCCCGCACGCGCGCTCGTCCCCGCGTAGCGCGCGGCGTCGAGCCCAAACGACGTAGCGACCTCGAGCGCACCGTCATTCCCGCGCCGCTGCAGCACCACGAACTCCTCGGAGCCGATGATGTTGATGATGATCTCGCGCATCGTCGTGAGGACGTCTTCGCGCTCGAGGCTGCCGTGGATGCGGTAGCTCGCGACGTAGAGATTCGCGAGGTTCGAGCTCTGCTGCTCCACGTCGACGTACTGCTCCGCGAACGCGCGGTTCGACGCGTCCATCTGCGCGATTTGCTCCATGAGCGACGTGTGCACGCCCCTCACCGACTCGAGCTCGGTCTCGAGCCGAACCTTCTCGTGATGAAGCGTCGTTGCGAGCCCGAGGAGCTTCTCGTTTTCCGCGAGCAAGCTCTTCGCGTACCGCTGCGTCGCCTCGCCCACCTGACGCACATAGTCACCGAGACCGTCGTGTTCGTTCTTCATCTGGGCCTCATTCGCCGAGCTGGTCGCGCAGCTTCGTGAGCAGCTCGATCCCGTTGATGGGCTTGGTGACGTAGTCGTTGCAGCCGCTCGCGAAGCCGGTCTCGACGCTCTCGTTTTCGCCGCGCGTCGTGACGAGGATGATCGGGATCGCCTTCGTCGACTCCTGAGCGCGGAGCGCGCGACAAGCTTCGAGCCCGGTCATGTGCGGCATGACGATGTCCATCAGGATCAAGTCGGGCAGCTCGCGGGTTGCCGTGTCGACGGCCTCCCGACCGTCACGCGCGGTGACGATGTCGAACGCCGCCTTGCTGAGCAGCATTTGCTCGATCATGAGCGCAGTGCTCGAGTCGTCGACGAGCAGAATCTTCTTTTTTCTCTTCATGACTTTCCTCCAGCCGGGTCGAGTTGTGTTCGCGTCGGGATCGCGAGGAGCTCGTGCGCGCACGCCGCCGCCGCGGAGAGCGGGCGCGCGAACAGGAATCCTTGAATGAGCTCGATGCCGAGCCTCTGTACGGCGGTGAGCTCGTCCAGATCCTCGACCCCTTCGGCGACGACGCGCGCGCCGACCTTCTCGGCGAGCCGCGCCACCGACTCGAGCACGGCGAGCCGGTAAGGATCGTCCTGCACGGCGCGGACGAAGAATCGATCGATCTTGAAGTAGTCGGGCCGCGTGTCGACGATCATCTTGTAGTTGGAGTGCCCGAGGCCAACGTCGTCGAGCGCGATGCGCATGCTCGACGAACGCAGCTGCGCGATCGCGCGAGCGAAGGCGGGCCCATCGTGCGGCGGCGCGTGCTCGACGATCTCGACCGTGATGCGCGACGGATCGATGCCGAGTGATTCGGCGGTCTCGCGCAGAAACGCAGGAAATCCAGGGTCGCGCCCCAGCGTCGACGCGTGCACGTTGAGACAGAGGCGCGGTCCGGACGGCAACGTCGCGGCGGATCGAAGCGCGGCGGCGACGCAGACGCGATCGATGGCCGCTTCCTCGCCCTTCCGCCTCACGTATTCGAAGAGAACGTACGGCGACTCGACGAACGTTCCGACCGGTCCGCGCGTGAGGCACTCGAGCGCGTGGATCTGCGCCCGCTCGCCGCGCGCTTCGACGATCGGCTGGAACACCACCGTGATCGCCCCCGGAGCGCGCAGACGATCGAGGATCGTGTCGCTCATGCGGCGCGCCGGAAGAAGAAGTCGACGAGCGCTTCGAGCGCGCTGAAGCTCACGGGCTTGTCGAGGAACGCGTCGGCGGCGCGGCGACGGTCGGCGCGCTCGTCCTCGGCAACGTTGTCTCCGAGAAGGATCACGCGCGTCGACGCGAACGTCTGCTTCGCGCACGCGACGACATCGCCGCGCGTGCTCCCCGCGCCGCTCAAGCGAAGGTCGGCAACGACGAGCGCGTACGGCGCGTTGCAAAGGAGCGCCTCGGCTTCCTCCGTTTCGCGCGCGACGTCCAACGTGTCGCCGCGGTCGCGGAAGAACCGTGTGAGCGACGCGGCGATGCGTTCGTCGTCCTCGACGACCAGAATCCTGTTCCCCATTCTCGGACCTCCGAGAGGGGCATTTGCAATCGAAGGACCAACGCCATCGCGCGTTCGACGTCGCGTGATTTCGGCCACTTCGCGTACGCGAGTGCCGCGCGGCGTCCCCGTCGTCTCGAATCGAGATTCGTAGTCTAGATTTTGGACGGGACGATGCCGTAGCGACGGAGCTTGCTGTAGAGCGAGCTGCGCGGGACGCCGAGGCGGCGCGCGGCGTCTTCGACCCGCCCCTTCTCTTCGTCGAGGACGCGCGCGATGTGCACACGTTCGAGCTGCTCGAGCGTCAACGACGTGTCGCTCGTCACCGACTGCGACGACGTCGGGCGGAGGAACGCGAGCTCGCGCTCTCCGATCTCGCCGCGATCGGACAGGAGCACGGCGCGCTCGAGCACGTTGCGTAGCTCGCGCACGTTGCCGGGCCATCGGTAGTCGAGAAGGATTTGGAGCGCGGTGGGCGAGAGCTTCGTCTGGTCGTGGCCGATCTCGCCGACGAGGCGGCGGAGGACGGCGTTCACGAGGAACGGAATGTCTTCTCGTCGATCGCGGAGCGACGGCACGACCAGCGGCAAGGTCGCGATGCGGTAGTAGAGATCCGCGCGGAACTTCTGTGACTCGACGAGGTGCGAGAGATCGTGATGGCTCGCCGCGATGAGGCGCACGCTCACGCGCCGATCGTGAACGTCGCCCATCCGCCGGTAGCGTTGCTCTTCGAGCACCTTGAGGAGCTTCGGCTGCACGGCAGGATCGAGATCGCCTATTTCGTCGAGGAAGAGCGTCCCGCGGTGCGCGACCTCGAGGAGCCCCGGCTTCGCCGCCACGGCGCCGGTGAACGCGCCTTTTTCGTGGCCGAACAACTCCGTTTCCAGAAAGTCGCGCGTGAGGCCTGCGCAGTTCAAATCGACGAACGCTTCTTTCGCGCGCGGCCCGTTGCGATGGAGCCAATACGCGAGGACGCCCTTGCCGCTCCCGGTCTCGCCGCGGATGAGGATCGGGCTCTCCGACGACACCAGGCGTCGCGCCTCGTCGGCGAGCGCGCGGATCGCCTTGCTCGGTCCGAGGAAGACGTCGATGAGATCGCGGTTCTCCTTCGACTGCGTCGCGGCCTGCCGTTTTCGGCTGCGCTGCAGATCGAGGACGCGCCGCACGACGAGGAGAAGCGCGGGGAGCTCGACGGGCTTGGTCAGAAATTGCTCTGCGCCTTCTTTGATCGCGCGCACGGCGAGGTCGATCGAGCCGTGCGCGGTCAGGATGATCACCGGCACCGTCGCGTCGAATTCCGCGAGACGCCGGAGCAGATCGATCCCGTCTCCGTCGGGAAGGCTGTAGTCGACGATGGCGACGTCGGGCCTCCCCAGCTTCCACGTGCGTTCGGCGTCCGCGCATCCCGCCGCTTCCTCGACCGCGTAGCCCTTTGCTTGGAAGAACTCGCGCAGTCCAAAGCGGACGCTCGGCTCGTCGTCGACGATCAGAATGCGCTCTTCGCTCACGAGCGCGGCTCCGGCGCCGAGGTGGGCAGCGTCATCACGATCTCCATGCCGTCATCGACGTTGCGCGCCGCGAGCGTTCCGCCGTGGCCTTCGACGATCCGATGGGCGATCGCGAGCCCGAGGCCGGCCGTCCGCTCGACGACGAACGGCTCGAAGAGGCGCGGGAGATCTTCTTCGCGCACGCGCGCGCCGCGATCGCGAACGCGGATGACCACGATGCCCACGACGGACTCGACGCTGACGTTCACTTCGGCGCCTCTCGGCGAGCGTGAGATCGCATGCTCGAGCAGCTTGGAGAGTACCTGTCCGATGTACGCGCGGTCCATCGGGAGCGAAGCTACTTCGGGAGGCGTCGCTCGAATCGTGACTCCGGCGTCCGCGGCGCGCGCTCCCGCGTGGGAGACGGCGTCGGAGATCGTACGGACGAGCGAGCCGGGAGCGATCGCGAGCGTCGGCGCCGATCCGTACTCGAGAAGATCGCGCATGAGGACCGTGAGCCGGTTCAAGTCCTCACGGATGACGGAGAGGAACGCGCCGAAGCCCGCGCCCGCTCCGAAGCGTGCGTCGAACGCGTCGAACGTCGCGGTGATGCCGAAGAGCCGATTTCTGACTTGGTGCGCGACGCCCGCCGCGATCGCGCCGAGCGCCGCCATCTTCTCGGTTCGTCGCACCGACTCCTCGAGCTCCGCCTGTCGCTGCTCCGCGCCGCGCTTCTCGCTGACGTCGGTGTGGATCGACACGAGATGCGTGACGCGACCGCTCGCGTCGGCGAGGGGATAGACGCCGAACTCGTTCGTGAAAATCGTACCGTCTCCGCGCGACAGCGGCACCTGGCCCTCGAACGCTCGCCCCGCGAGAACTTCGACGTACATTCGATCGAAGACGCTGCGGTCGGGCCCCATCAGGATTTCGGGTGACGCGTCGACGAGCTCCGTCTCCGGTCTGCCGATCATCCGCTGGAACGCCGGGTTCACGAACGCGATCCCGCGGCCGCGCGCATGGAGCGAGGTCCGTGTGATCATCAGCGGCTTGTCGAGCTGACGCACGACCGAACGCAGAAGCTCGAGCTCCTCGTGCGGCGACGGCGGCGTGCTCTCCGTCATCGACGATCGCTCGCGGTCGCGCGAGCGTCGAGCGCGGCGCGAATGTGCGCGCCGAGCTCTTCGAGCGGGAACGGCTTCGGGAGCGACGCTACGATCCCGGCCCTTCGAAGCGATGCGGCCGGAATGATTTCCGCGTATCCGCTCATGAGCAAGATGGGGATCCCGGATCGGATCTTCGAGATCTCGGAGGCCAGCTCGATGCCTTGAAGCTCGGGCATCGATTGATCGGTGACGACGACGTCGAAGGACGACGGCTCCGTGCGAAAGGTTGCCAGAGCCGCGGTCGGATTGGCGTATCGCGTGACACGGTAGCCGAGATCGACCAGCGCGTGCTCGGCGAGGAGCGCGAGCTGCGGCTCGTCGTCGACGAGGAGGACGCGCGCTCCCTTCCCCGGCAGCGGGCGATTCGACGGAGGCGGAGGAAGCTCCGACACGGCCGCGTGCATCGGGCTGAATTTCTCGATCTGCTCGACGAGGTCGAGCGCGCGCACGACCGAGTCTCGGATCGCATCGAGCGAAGCGCCGGACTCCGTGCCGACCGCGACCCGCGCGATCTCCACGTGCCCGATCATCCGCGCCAAGAGTGTATTGAAGTCGTGCGCGATGCCGCGCGCCAGCATGCTCAGACCGGCACGCCGCGCGGCCGTCACTTCGCGCGTCGTGGCCCAGGTCTGCTCGACGCATCCGTCGACGATGCGATGCGTGCGCCGAATCACGAAGTGCGTCGTCTCTCCGGTCGGGCTCGTTCGCCGCACTTCGGTCTCCGCGAACGATTGCCCCGGTGGCTGGAGCACGAGGGGCACTTGGTCGACGTCGGGGAAGATCGCGGCGTACGTCTTCCCGATGATGTCCTCGCGACGGCCGACGCCGGCGGCCTCGGCGGCGACGTCGTTGCAGTCGACGAGGACGGCGCGCCGCGGGAGCTCGCGCGCGAGCTCGTCCTCGGGCAAATCGATCGGAAGAGGAGGCTCGTAGTCCCAGCACCAGACCTCGTCGGAGGTCTGCGCGAAGTACGATCGCAAGCGCCGCTCGCTCACGCGAAGACGCTCCTCGGTCTTCACGAGCGACTCGAGCCGCTCGCGTGCCATGGCGAGCTCGCGCTTCACACGCTCCAGCTCCTCGTCGCTGTTCGTCGCCATCGCTCCCCCGGCACGATTGTCGGGCGCCTGCGGCCGCGACGCCAGCCTCTTGCCGCGGCAAACGAAGCAATTGGGAAAAAAGAACGGCGCGCGCGCATCCTTTTTCCCCTCTCGGTCGTCGTCATCGCGAGGACACCCGGAGGCTCGACATGAAGACGATCATGGTTCGGTACACGACGTCGGAGACCCACGCCCGCGTCAACGAAACGCTCGTACGCGCCGTATTCGACGAGCTTCGCGCGCGCTCGCCCGAAGGCCTTCGCTACGCGAGCTATCGACTCGCAGATGGCGTGACGTTCGTCCACATCGCGACGCTCGACGCGCCGCAAGACAATCCGCTCGTGGCGCTGCCGTCGTTCAAGGCGTTTCAAAAGGAGCTGAAAGATCGCTGCGTGGAAGCGCCGGTGGTCACGGAGCTCTCCGCGGTCGACTCCTATGGCGGGCGCGCGTGACGGCCGCCATGAAGACGAACGCGAAAGCCAGAGCGACGAAGACCGGGCGCGCGTTTCGAATGGAGTGCGAGGTCCACACGACCATCCGCGCCAACCCCGATCGCATCTGGGCCTTTTTGACCGACGCGGCGGGGTTCCCACGTTGGAACTCGACGGTGACGAGCATCGAAGGCGAGATCGCCGAAGGCCAGACCCTGAAGCTCATGGTGCCCGCAGCAAAAGACCGCGTCTTCAAGCCAAAGGTCTCGAACGTCGAGCCCGGACGATCGATGATCTGGAGCGATGGAATGGCGCCGATGTTCAAAGGCGTCCGCACCTTCACGCTCACGCCGAACGGCGACGGCACGACCGAGTTCTCGATGAAGGAAAAATTTTCAGGCCTGATGCTTCCGATGATCAAGGGCTCGCTCCCGGACTTCGCGCCGGTGTTCGAGGCGTATGCCGATGATCTGAAGCGCGCCGCCGAAGGATAGAGTGGACGCGTGACGCAAACACCGCCAAGCCTCGTCGATGCACGCGAGCAGTTCCTCGCGCTCGTCGGAGGCGTGCGCCCAGAGCTCCATCGCTACTGCGCGCGTCTCACCGGGTCCGTCATCGAAGGCGAAGACATCGTGCAGGAGACGCTTGCGAAAGCGTTCTACGCGCTGAGCCTGTCGGCCGACGTGCCGCCACTACGCCCGTGGCTTTTTCGCATCGCGCACAACGCAGCGCTCGATTTCTTGAAGAGCCACGGCAGAAAATACGTCGACGTGCACGCCGAGATCGAAGAGATCGCGGGGTTCGACGAAAGGCCCGATCCGGCGATCGTTCGCGCCGCGCTCGCGCAGTTTCTTTCGCTCCCGGTGACGCAACGAAGCGCCGTCATCTTGAAGGACGTGCTCGGCCACTCGCTCGAGGAGACGGCGGAGACCATGGGGACGACGGTCATGGCCGTGAAAGCTGCGCTCGTCCGTGGACGAGGAAAGTTGCTGAACGACGAGCGCGACGAGGCGAAGGACGCGACGACGGCGCGCGCGGATCTCGATCGGTACGCGAGCCTCTTCAACGCGCGCGACTGGGACGGCGTGCGCGCGCTGGTGAGCGACGACTGCCGACTCGATCTGGTTTCGAAGTCGCAACGGCGCGGTAAGCAAGTCGGCATGTACTTCGGGAGATACGAGAAGGAAGACGTCGCGCTCCGCGTGGTGCGGCTCGACGGGCAGCTCGTGTTCGGCGCGTTCGTCGCCGGCGCGGAGCGACCCGCCTATTTCATTTTGCTCGAGTTCGAAGACGGTCGCGTGAAGGCCATCCGCGACTTCCGCTACGTGCCTTACATCGCGGCCGAGGCCGAGGTCGAAATCGTCGCAGATCGAACCGCATGATGTCGTGCTTCGAGATCCATTCACCGACGACGCTTCGGTCTTTTCTGCACGAGGTCTTCGTCGATCGCGATCCCGAAGACCTCGGAAAGCTCGCCGCGCGCGAGCCCCGTCGCTCGTTTGCGTGAAGCGCCGATCGTCGGCATCGCGGCTCCAATGAGATCGATCGCGTCGACCGCGCGGAGCACGAAGAGAAGCTCGGGGCGATCGTCGAGGCGCGCGCCGATGCCGTAGAGCGTCGCCGCGACGTGCTTGCACATGACGGCATGATCGGGGCACGTGCACGCGAGCGCTATCTCCGAAGGCGCAGGGAAAAGGCCCGTTTCGCGATCGGTAACGATGCGCATCACCGCGTCCGACAGCTTGCCTTGCAAGAGCGCGACGGTGGATTCGATCCGCCCCGAGCACGCGCGCACGAGCGAGTCCCAGCGCGGCTTCGCGAGCGGCACGACGTCGATCGTGACCGTGTAGAGCTCCGAGCCCTGAACGAGCGCGTCGATGCGCGCCGGCGTGAGCGCCAAATGGATCACAGCGCCTTGCCGCAAATACGAACGCCCGCGCGGCAACCGCGTCGCGTAGTCGCTGTAGCTCTCGAGGTGCGTGCACCACGCCTTTCCCCAAAACGTGTGCGTGATGCGCGCGTCTTCGACGACGACCGGATCGATCGCCTCGCCGCGGCTCTTCCGCGCCGCGATGACGCGCGCGTTGCGATCGCGCTGCGCGTCGGTCGACACGTACGGACCGCGCGAGAAGAAGCGCGCCATCACTTCACCACGCCCGCGAGATCGAGCGACACGAGCTTCATGATCTCTTCGTTCGACATCTCGGTCACGGAGATCTCTTTGTCGCCGGCGTCGTCGCCGACGATCGCGTCGGCGAGCGCGCGCTTGCTCGCGATGAGGGCATCGATGCGCTCTTCGATCGTGCCGCGGCAGATCATCTTGTGGACGAGGACGTTCTTCTTTTGACCGATGCGGTACGCGCGATCCGTCGCTTGGTTCTCGACCGCCGGGTTCCACCAGCGATCGAAGTGGACGACGTGCGCGGCGGCGGTGAGGTTCAAGCCCGTGCCGCCGGCCTTGAGCGACAGGACGAAAAACGGCGGGCCCGCGTCGCTCTGGAACGCATCGACCATCTCTTTTCGTTTCTTCGCGACCGTTCCGCCGTGCAACACGAGCCCTTCGGCGCCGAACACCGTGCGCAAGAACGCGGCGAGCGGCGCCGTCGTCTCGCGAAACTGCGTGAACACGAGCGCCTTCTCCTGGCGCGACGCGATCGGCTCGCAGATCTCGCCGAGCCGGAGAAACTTTCCGCTCGCCTCGGGCGCCCACGCTCCGTCGCCGAGCCATTGCGAAGGGTGATTGCAGATCTGCTTGAAGCGCGTGAGCGCGGCGAGGATGGCGCCGCGTCGCTCGATGCCTTCGCGGTTCGCGAGCGCGCGCGCGAGATCCTTCACCGCTTGCTCGTAGAGCGCCGCCTGCATCCGAGTGAGCGACGCGAACGCGGTGACCTCGGTCTTGTCGGGAAGATCCGAGATCACCCGCGTGTCCGTCTTCATGCGACGCAAGATGTACGGACGCACGAGCGCGCGAAGCGGCGCGTAGCCTTCGTCGCTCTTCGCCATCGCCTTCGTCGCGGAACCGAACTCCTTCGGCGTCCCGAGCAAGCGCGGCTGCAAGAAGTCGAAGAGCGACCACAGATCGCCGAGCCTATTTTCGACCGGCGTTCCCGTGAGCGCGAGCCGCGCGCGCGCGCGGAGCGACTTGACGAGGCGCGTCTGCTGCGCGGCCGGATTCTTGATCGCCTGCGCCTCGTCGAGCACGACGAGATCCCACGCGCGCGACGAGAGCCACTTCGTGCGCGCGAGCGAGCCGTACGTCGTGAGCACCGCGTCAGCGGCGTCGATGTCGTCGGCCCCGCCCGTGCTCTTCGCCGACGCCGAGTGCGCGATCACGACGCGAAGCTTGGGCGCGAACTTCTCGATCTCGGAGCTCCAGTTGAGGACGAGCGACGCCGGCACGACGAGCAGCGCGGGGGACTTCTTCACGCGGCGACGCAGAAGCAGCAGCGCGATCACCTGCAGCGTCTTACCGAGCCCCATGTCGTCGGCGAGGCACGCGCCCAGCTCGAGATCGTGGGCCCACTTGAGCCAACGCACTCCCGTCCGCTGGTACGGACGAAGCGTCGCGTGCAAATCGCCGCCCGCGTCGACGTCCGCCAGCGCATCCGGTGCGCGCAGTCCGTCGAGGACGCTCGCCATCCACGGTCCCGGCTCGACCTGCGACCACTCGGCGGCTTCGATCGCCGCGTCCTCCTCGTGACCGATCGCCGCGCCGGTCACGAAGCGCATCGCGTCGTGAAACGAAACCCCTTCTTCTTCCGCGGCGCTCTCCACGCGCTCCCAATGCGCGAGCACCGCGCGCAACTTTTCGCCGTCGGCTTCGACCCATCGCCCCTTGACGAAGACGAGCCCCGACGCCGCTTCGAGGACGACGCGACGCTCTTCGTCCGTAAGCGGCTCACCGTCGATCGCCAGGTCGGCGGCGAAATCGAGCATCGCGTCCGCGCCGAATTGCGTCGGGGCCTTCGCGCCGATTTCGACCTTCACCGTCGCGCGTGATCGCCTGCGCGACGACCACCAGTCGGGGACGCGCACCATCACGCCGGACGCTTCGAGCGCGGGCACCTCCTGCAAGAACGCGTACGCCTCGCGCGGAGACCACGCGAGCGGGTGATAGATGTCGCCGCTCTCGACGAGCGCCTTCACGAACGCGCTTTTCTCGGTCGCGCGCTCGACGGGCACGAGGAGCGCGAGCAACCGATCCTTGTCACGCGCAGCGCCGTACTCTTCGAGCGCGCTCCCGAGCGGACGATGCTTCGCCGTGCCGCGCGCCGTGACGTGCGTCGTGTACGTCGCGAGGAACGCGAACGGGAGGTCGTCGTTGCGTTTGTTCTCCGCGACGTGGAAGTAGACGCGACCGACCGTCGCCCACGCCGGGTTCTTCGCGCGGAGCCACGCGGCGACCGGCTCGGTCGTCGACGCGATCTCTTCGGCGAACGCGCCGATCGCCTCGCGCCAGATCTCCGCGAGCACGTCGGCATCGACGTACTCGGCGCCCACCATCGGCGGCGCGGCCGCAGCATGGCGCGCGAGATAATCGCGCGGCGGATCCAGCGTGAGCCGTTCGCGGAGCGCCTCGAGCTCCGGATGCGCGGCGATCCGCGCGACCAGCTCGTGCCCGAGATCCCGCACGTACGCGAACGGCGGCGCGAGCGACGTGTGCATGTGCACCGCGCCGAGATGGAGCACGCCGTGCCCCGCGCCACGCGCGAACGCCGCAGCGATGTCGCTCGCGTCCGGTTCGCGCACGTGGAGATGGCCGTGGGGCGAGAGCGCGAGCTCCATGACCCCTCCTCTCTACCGCTTTTCGCGCGCGCCGGTGCTCTCGTGTGGCTTCAGTCCATCCCCTTCATGTTCGCCACCGGGTAGAGGCGACGCACGACCTTCGCGATCCCTTCGTTTTCAAGCACAGCGAGCACGTCGTCGAGGTTCTTGTAGACCTTCGCGCACTCGTCGAGCGGCGTGCGCTTCGTGTTCGACGCGATCCCTTTGATCTTCACCCCCGCGAAATCGCGCACGACCTCGCGCATCTCGCGATCGATCTCGTCGTGCGACGCCGCGAGCTCGCGCTTCGCTTCGCCGCGCGCCATGTGCCGCCCCGATCCGTGGTTCACCGAAAACCCGGAGCGCGACGCCCCCGGCTGGGCGAACAGGATCGCCGCGCCGTCGTACATCGATCCCGGAATCAGGCACGGGTGGCCCGTCTTCTCCCAAACGGTCCCGGCGAGATCCGGGTGCCCCGCCGGAAACGCGCGCGTCGCCCCCTTGCGATGAACGAACCCGCGCTTCGTCGTCCCGTCCGGCAAGACGAGCGTCTCTTCTTGAACGAGGTTGTGCGAGATCTCGTAGTAGACGCGCCCCTCTTTGCCGAAGACGCCGCGCAGCGACTCTTGCACCCCTTCGACGATGATGTGGCGATTGGCGACGGCGTAGTTCGCTGCGCTGTTGTGATGTGCCCAGTACTCGCGACCGAGCGGCTCGTCGATGCGGAGCCACGAGTCCTCGCGACGGTACTTCGCGATCCCGCGCAGCGCGGCCCCTTCGTAGAAATAGTGATTCGCCGTCTGCCAACCGTACCCGCGCGAGCCGCAGTGGATCATGATCCACACCTCGCCCGAGTCGCGATCGACCTGCATTTCGATGAAGTGGTTTCCTCCTCCGACCGAGCCGAGCTGCGGAATGACCTTGTCGTGCGCGCGCGCGATCCGCCCGAGATCGATGTCGTCGGGGACTTCGATGTACTGACGCTCGCAGAGATCCGCGTGCACGCCGATCGCCTTCGCGCCGTACCGCAGGATCTCGTCGCCCTTCTTCGACGAGAAGCGCGGCATGAGCGCCGGACGCGACGAGCCGACGCCGGTCGCGACGCGCTTGTCGACCTCGGCGATCCACTTCGCGCGGCGATCCCAATCGGCGACGTGCTCGGCCGTGAGCCCCGGCACGTTCATGTAGAGGACGCCGCACGAGATGTCGTAGCCCGAGCCGGCCTGGATGATCGTGTCTTCGGTCACGACGACGCAGCCGACCGGAACGCCGTATCCGACGTGCGCGTCGGGCATGAGGTACGCGCCGACGACCCCTTCGTACGACGCGGCGTTGGCGATCTGCGCCCACATCGACTCGTCGGTGCGATCGAAGAGAGCCTCGGAGAAGAAGGCGTGCGCCTCGACGCGCATCGTGCCGGTGCGCGGCAGGACGTAGTGATTCTCGCCGACCTTCTGCGTGAAATATTTGAGCGACATGGGTGACGCAGACGATCGTACTCGCGTGACCTGACGATCGCTGGCTCACACGACGGGGTTTCGCTGCTGCGCGAACGCAGCGGACTAGCGCGTTCAGCACGCCCCACGATCCGCGGTATCTTCCGCGGATGGCGCCCTCCCCCCTCGTGCACGGCGACGAGCCGCTCATCGGCGCGCACGTTCGCCTCGAGCCGCTCTCGGTCGATCACGTCGACGCGCTCTGGGACGCGGCGCGCGAAGACCGCGCGACGTTCGGGCTCACGTTCGTTCCGTCGTCGCGCGAAGCGATGCGGATCTACGTCGACGCAGCGATCGCCGATCGCGAACGCGGCGTCGCTGTTCCGTTCGCGACGCGTCGCTTGGCCGACGATCGCATCGTCGGCTCGACGCGCTTCGGGAACATCGAGCGTTGGACGTGGCCGGACGGACATCCGCTCGCGCGCGCAGCTTCGATTCCGGACGCGGTGGAGATCGGTTGGACGTGGTTGGCCGCGACCGCGCAGCGCACCGTCGTCAACACCGAGGCGAAGCTCTTGATGTTGCGACGCGCGTTCGACGATTGGCATGTGCATCGGGTGACGTTCTGCACCGACGCGCGCAACGTTCGATCGCGCGCGAACATCGAGCGAGTCGGCGCGACGCTCGACGGCGTCCTCCGAAGAAACCGGCCCGGCGGCGACGGCGAAGTGCGCGACACGGCGTTCTATTCGATCGCCGCGACCGAGTGGCCGACTGTCGGCGAGCGTTTGGCGCAACGTCTCGCGCGCACTGATCAGCCTCGTGTCGTCTCCGAATTTTTCGGCGATGGATCGCGACGACTCCAAGATCGCTTCGACGCGCGACGCCTCGCCGATCGCGTCGAGCGGCTGGTGAAGGACCACATCGAGGACGGCGATCGCCAGCTCATCGAGCGGCTCGACATGTTCTTCCTCGCGACCGTCGACGCGCACGGCCACACGAACTGTTCGTACAAAGGCGGCGAGCCCGGCTTCGTTCGCATCGTCGACGAGAAGACGATCGCGTTCCCGAGCTACGACGGCAATGGCATGTACTTGTCGCTCGGCGCCGTCCTCGAGACGAGGCAAGTCGGCCTCCTCTTCATCGACTTCGCCGCGCAGACGCGCATCCGCGTGAACGGCGAAGCGACGATCGACGAAAAGGATCCGCTCCTCGCGTGCTACCCGGAGGCGCAGCTCGTCGTGCGCGTGAAGGTGCGCGAAGTGTTTCCGAATTGCCCGCGCTACATCCACAAGATGGAGCTCGTCGCGCGATCGCGCTTCGTTCCGAAGAGCGGCGAATGCACGCCGGTGCCGGCGTGGAAGCAGGCCGAGTGGGCGGCGGACGCGCTCCCCGAAGGCGACGCGGCTCGCGATCCGTCGCGCGAAGTGATCCGTCGCTAGCGTCTCGTGGATCGGCGCAGCACCACTGTTCGCTCGGTGTTTTGGCTCGATTCTCAATGGCGAGAGCGCCGTTCGTACGTCATGCTCACGCATCATGACCGAGCCCTCACCAACTCCACCGCCCGCCGTGGTGGTGCGCGCCGGCGAAGTGGTCGGCTCGTATCGGCTCGAGCGGCGAATCGGTGCGGGGGGGATGGGCGAGGTGTGGCTCGCGAGGCACGTCCGCTCGAACGGCGTCGCGGCGGTCAAGCTCGTCGCCGGGCAGCACACGCGACGCGGCGACGCGAAAGCGCTCTTCGCGCGCGAGCGCATGGCCGTCGCGCGACTGTCGCATCCGCACATCGTTCCGGTGTTCGAGCTCGGGACCGAGCACATCGCGATGCAGTTCGTCGACGGGACGTCCGTCGCGCGTCGTCTTCGCGCAGGCCTCGCGCCTTCGACCGCGCTGCGCATCGCACGGCAGATCGCGTCGGCGCTCGCGCAGGCGCACGGACGCGGCGTCGTGCACCTCGACGTCAAGCCGGCGAACATTTTGCTCGACGCGGGAGGCAACGCGTTCCTCACCGACTTCGGCGCGGCGATGCTGCTCGAAGAGCGCGGCGCGCGCCCGCCGATCGCAGGGACGCCCGAGTACATGGCGCCCGAACGCGGCGCGGGCGGACGCGTGGGGCCGGCGGCGGATCAGTTCTCGCTCGGGCTGACGCTCGCGTCGATGCTCCTCGGCGAAGAACCGAGCGACGGCGATCCCGACGGCAAGACGCGAGAGACCGACAGACTTCACGGCGAGCGCGACGTCGCGGCGATCGTGGCGCGCCTTCCGAGCTCGGTCCGCTCCGTCGTCGCGCGCTGCCTCGCGCAGGATCCGTCGACACGTTTCAAGAACATGAAGGCCCTCGAAGAGGCGCTCGAAGGGTGCGACGTGCAGGGTCTCGAGGCGACGGTCGCGCGCTGCCCGTTCGTGCGTGACGTCGCGCCGTTCGCGTGGGCCGACGCGCCGAGCGAGACGTCGTCGCCTGCCCCGGACATCGTGCAAGCCGACTACACGCTCGACGCGCTCGAAGCGACGGGATCGATCGCGGCATCGGACGTCGCGCGTTTCCGCTGCGCCACCGGTCTGCGCTCGACGGGTTTCACGCTCTACGCACACGCGCGAAGCCTCGGGGCCGCGCCGAGCGCCGCGTGGCTCGCGCGCGCTCGTCACATCGTCGTGCTCGCCGCGGGCTATGCGATGACGCGCGACGCTTGGAACGACGTCGCGCTCGCCGTCGTGCGCGACGATCCCGAAGCGATCGTCGCGGCGATCGACATCCACGGCTTCGGCGACGCGCATTTCGCCGATGATCTCCCCGCGTCCGAGCACCTCGGCTACACCGCCGCGGGGCGCACCATCCTCGCGTGGACCGACCTCGTGCACGTGAGCGCGATGCCCACCGTGTTCCTCGCGCACTCGATGTCGGCGACCGGCCTGCTCCTCGCGGGCGACGAAGCGATCGGCCCGCATCGCGCGCGCGTCCTCCTCACGCCGATGCTCAACCCGCTGCGCGCGCCGCGTCTGCCGGCGGTGCGACGCGTCGGGCTCGCGTTCGTCGCGCTCCTCTTCCGCCTACGGCTTCTCTACTGGTTCTTCCTCGCAGCGACAGCGCACCTGTCTCACAGCCTCCGCGATCTCACGCGCGCGCGCCGTCGTGCGCTCGTCGAGCAGTCGATGCGACTCTCGTCCAAGGCGAGCGCGCGCGTGGTCTCGGTGATGCTCGACGAACGCCTCGCGTCGCGCGAGCCGGTGCACCGGACGTACTTCGCTCTCGGCGAAGGCGATCCCGAAGCGTCGCCAGAGCTCGTGGCGCAAGCAGAGCGACAGTTCGGTCTCCGCATCGACCGCGTGCGCTGGCTCGCGTCGGGCGCGCACCATCCGCACATCGACAACCAGCGCGATCCCGAGGGGACGAAGCGCAATCGCCACGAGATCGGTCGGCTCGTCGACGAGGCGCTCGACGAAGTGAGCCCGATGCGCCACGGCTCGCCCGATCTCGCCCACACCGAGCTCGCGCCGCGCGCGCCGATGACGGCCTGAGCCCGCGCGAGGTATCAGCCGCCTCCACCCTCGACGCCGCCGTCGCTCGATACCGGCGTCGACGCGCACGTCTTGGCGTCGTACGTGACCGCCGCGAAGTCGCCGGGGAAAATACTCTGCGTGATGAAGTCGGCGTCGGTTTGCGGCAACGGGCTTCCGGCGGCGCAGTTGCCGACGAACGTCGCGTCACCGACCTCGATGCGCAGTGTCTCGCCACGCTGGACGCTCAGCTTGTTTGCAGAGTGCACGGGAATCAGCGTGGCGGGCGGCGCGCTGCTCGCCGGATCCCAACCGGGAGCGAGGAGCGCATACGCGAAGTCCTCCGCCGGAACGGTGCGCAGCGTATCGGACTCGGCGCCCGGAACGATGGGACCGTCGAACAGCGTCGTCACCCACCACACCTTGTAGACGATGACTCGCTTCGACGAATCGCCCCCCTCGGCGATCACCGGATACCCATCGGCGACGGTCGCGCTCGTCGGCGTCTCGCCGTCGCAACCGGTGATGGCGGCGAGCGTTGCGGCGACGAGCGTGCACATCGAGAGGAGCGTCTTCATCGTGTTCCCATCAATCGAGATAGAGCGTCGCGGTGACGCGCGCGGTGAACGGATACGCGGGCGTGAAGTTGACCCCCTCGCATCCGTAGAAGCGTCCGTTCGCGGCCGCGCCGTTCGGGTTTCCGGCGGGCCGACTGTTCGATCCGCACGAGAAGCCGCCCGGGACGACGCTCCCGATCGCCGGCTCGCCGCGCAGACGCGACGTGGTGTCGAACTGCGCGGAGCGGAACGCTGCGTTGAAGAGGTTTTCGATGTCGAGCGCCAGATCGAAGCGACGATGACGAAACCCCGCGTGCAAATCGAATTGGGTGAATCCGGGCGCGACGATCGCGCCGTCGTCCGACGCAGGCCGATCGCCGATCCCGTAGAACCGAAAGCCCGCGCGCGCGACGCCGGGGCCGATCGCGTGACGCCCCGAGAGGCCGCCCGACCAGGTTTGCTTCGGCGCGAGCGCGAGCCCGCCGCCGTTTTCTCGGTCCGTCGAGAACTTCGATTTCGTGAACGTGAGATCGAGATCCGCGGCGAGCCACGGCGTGACCTCGAAGCGCGTCTCCATCTCGACGCCTTCGCGGTGCGTCGCGCCGTTGACGCCGGTCGTCCCATTGTCGCCGCTCCACACCGTCTCGTTCGCGAGATCGAGCTGCCACAGCGCCGCCGCAACGTCCCATCGATTCCAGAGCCGCGCGCGCGACCCGATCTCCGAGCCGATCGCGCGCGTGATCGGCGTGACCGACGGATTCGCGAACGCGCCGCGCACGTCGTTGGTGTGAAAGCCGTGGCCGTAGTTCACGTAGACGTCGACCTGCGCCTGCTCGGTCTGAATCGGCGACACGATGAGGTTCGCCTTCGGGCTGAACTGATGCGCGCCGCCGATGCCGCTCGTCGGCGATGCGGGATCGGCGCTCGGCAAGTTGTTGTCGACGGCGAACGCCATCGAGTCGGCGCGACCGCCGATGTTCGCGCGCATCCATTTGAACGGCGTGATCTCTTCGTTCGCGTAAATGCCGATGAGCGTCTCGTGGACGTTGGCGTCGCGCACCGCGCCTATCTGTTTTCGGTGCACCGTGTTCCACAGTTGGTTGTGGATGTCGTCGCTCCGCACATTGGCGCCCATCGTCGTGTCGAAGCGGACGTTCGATATCTCGTGCACGATGCGGTAGCTGACGTTCCCTCCGTAAAACGAGCGGCGATCGACCTGCTCGATCTCGTCGCCGTTGTTCGGATCGCGCAGGAACAACGTGAAGCTCGAGAACAAGTTGAATTCGTACTTGCCGATGAACGCCATCGCACGGATCTCGCTGTTCTCCGTCGGGCGCAGCTTGTACTGCACGGCCAGTTGGTGGCGCGTCGTGTAGCCCCCTTCGTCGGGATCGATCGATCCGAAGCGAGAGATGATCCCTCGATCGACCGCGCGCGTCGGGATTTGCCCGGCGCCGTGCCAGCTGCCGCCGTAGCTCATCTCGGCGATCGTCAGCGACGACGTCGGCGTGATCGCGAACGTGAGCTTGTTGAAGAGCTTGTACCTGTCCCAGTTCTCGGGGTTGTCGAACGGTCCGTTCGAGCGACCGACCTCGGCCGCGAACGTCGCTTTCATGCCCTCGAACTTCGGGCTCGCGATCAAGAGCCCGCGGTAGCCGAGCGCGCCGTGACCGGGCGATCCGCCGATGCCGAATCCGATCGAGCTGTGCTCGAACGAATCGCGCGACACCATGTTGACGCCGCCTGCGGTTGCGAAGTCGCCTTGGCTCGCGAAGTAAGGACCCTTCGTGATCTCCACGCGCTCGACGACCTCGGGGATGATGAAGTTGGTGTCGCTGAATCCCTGGCCGTGCGCGTGCGAGACCATGTTGATCGGGATGCCGTCGATCGACAGCGCGAGATCGGTCCCGTGATCGGCGTCGAAGCCGCGGAGAAAATATTGGTTCGCCTTTCCGCCGCCGGAGTGCTGCACCATGATGAGGCCGGGCGTGACGCGGAGGATGTCCTGCACGCTGCCGATCGGGCGAAGCTGAAACTCGCGATCGCGAACCGCGAACGACGACGCTGCGGAGATCGGACGCTGCGCGAGAACGAGCGTCGTCTGGTTCGGGCCGGTCTGCACGGGCGCGGTCGCCGGAGCTGGCGCAGCGGCGGGCGGTGTCGGCGCGGACGCGGGCGGCGTCGCCGGCGGCAGATGAAACTCGTACGAGATCTGCACCGTCGATCGGATCGCTTTGCCGCTTTGCATCGCCGGCTCGAACTTGAACTGACGAACCGCCGCGAGCGCCGCCTCGTCGAAGCCGCGCCCCGCGGGCCCGATGACGCGCGCGCCGACGACGCTGCCGTTCTCGTCGATGTCGACCTCGATGCCGACCGTCCCTTCGGCGCGCGCCTTCAACGCCTCCGGCGGGTACGGCGCCTCGATGCGCGATTTCAGCGCGGGGGGCGTGACGTCTTGCGCCGAGGCTTCGGCCACGAAGAGCATCGTCGCGAGGATCGTCGCGACGAAGAGGCGGGCACTTCGGTGCGTCGCACGCATTTCGTCTCGCCATCCTACGCTCGATCTCTCCGGACGGATCGGCTCGGCGCGGCACAAAGGCGCTACCTCGGCGTCGCCGCGTGCTACGAGAATCGGCATGCCGTCGCTTCTGATGGGGTGGCTGTTCGGCCTCGCGCAAGGGATGCGGCACGCCTTCGAGCCGGACCACATCGCCGCGGTGTCGACGATGGTCGCCGAGCAGCAGAGCGCGCGCGCGAGCATGTTCTTCGCTGCGATGTGGGGCATCGGGCACGCGCTCATGCTGCTCGCGGTCGGCGGCGTCTTCTTCGTGCTTCGGCAGCAGATGCCCGAGGGGTTGGCGCAGGGCTTCGAGCTCGTCGTCGCCGGGATGCTCATCGCGCTCGGTGTTCGTGCGTTGCGGCAAGCGGTTCGCGCGGGACGAACGGGATCGCCGGTCTTGCATCGTCACGGAGCGCACGCGCACGTTCACGGCGCGGAGGAACGTCACGTTCACGTCGGGCGGTGGACGCTCGCGCGACGACCGCTCCTCATCGGCGTCGTGCACGGGCTTGCGGGGAGCGGCGCACTCACGGCGCTCGTGGCCGCGAGCTTCGAGTCCGCGGTCGCGGGGATCGTCTTCATGGCGCTCTACGGAGCGGGCGCGGCGGTGGGCATGGCCGTGCTCGCTGGGTTCGCGGGCGTTCCACTCGCGAGCGTCATGCGCACGCGTTACGGAGCGGCGAGCCTGCTCGGCGTAACGGGCGCGTTCTCTCTCGTGCTCGGCTTCGTGTGGGCGTGGCCCATCGTGTGCGGACCGCTCGCGCACGCGATGGTCGTTCTGCGCTGACGAGCGCATCGAACTCGACAAGTCGCGCGCGTTCTGGTTGATAGTGATCTTTCCATCGTGAGCCACTCCACGCCCACGCTCCGCGTGTCTGCCGATCGCGTCGTCATCTCCCGTACCGACGCGCTCACCGACGAATACGACGACGTCGTCGCGCCGCTCCTCGAGCTCGGCTTCGTCTACGACGGCACACGCGTGCGCGCCGCGGACGACGCGCGCGTCTTTCATTCGTCGGCGGATGGCATGGTCCCGCTCGATCGCGACATGGCCGCCGAGTCGCGCGCGCGGCATCTCCTCGAACGCCTCGGGGCCGTCGAGCTCGCGTGCTTCGACGACGTCGCGCCGCCCCCGGATTCCACCGCCGACTACGTCGTTCGTCTCGACGGAGGCGCGCACGGATTCTGCGCGTTCACGGCGCAAGCGCTCCCCAAGCTCCGCGCGCTCGGATGGCAGATCGACATCGACGCGGATTACCCGTTTCGTGTCACGGACGAAGCCGCGCCGTGGTTCGCGTCCGTCGCGCCGGACGAAGCTCACCCCGGTTGGTTTTCGCTCGAGCTCGGGATCGAGGTCGACGGGCACGCGGTCGATCTCCTGCCGCTCGTGGTCGAGCTCCTCGGCGACGCGCACGAGGCCGAAGGTCTCCGCGCGCTCGAGCGTCGTTTCCGCGCGACGTACGCACTCCGCGCGAGCGACACGTCCCACGTGACCGTGTCGCGCGATCGACTGCGCGCGCTCTTGCACGTCGTGATCGAGCTTTACCAAGGCGGCGCAGCAAAGCGCGGTCCGACGATCGCGTTTCCGGAGATACGCGCAGCGGCTCTCGCGCGGCTCGACGCGGCGTTCGCGCGCGAAGGGACGCCGCTGAAGTGGCGCGATCCGGCGAAGCTCGTCGAGCGCGCGCGTTCCTTCACCGAATCGCCCGCGCCCGTGAAAACACCGGACACCGTGCGCGCCGAGCTTCGTCCGTACCAGCTCGAGGGCGTCGCGTTCCTTCAACATCTCCGCGAGCGCGAAGCAGGCGGCATCCTCGCCGACGACATGGGGCTCGGCAAAACGCTCCAGACGATCGCGCACATCTGCATCGAGAAAGCGGCGGGGCGATTGGAGTTGCCGGCGCTCGTCGTCGGACCGACCAGCCTCGTCGGCAACTGGACACGCGAGCTCGCGCGGTTCGCGCCGCACTTGAAGGTCACGGTGCTTCACGGCTCCGCGCGCCACACCCGCTGGGACGACGCGCGGACGAGCGACGTCGTCGTCACCACCTACCCCATCGTGGTGCGCGACGAAGAGCGCTTCGCGAAAGAGCAGTACCACCTGCTCGTCCTCGACGAAGCGCAGGCGATCAAGAACACACGCAGCCTCGCGCACCGTGCGATGGCGAGCATCCACGCCGAACATCGCGTGTGCCTCACGGGGACGCCGGTCGAGAATCACCTCGGCGAGCTCTGGGCGCTCTTCGATTTTTTGAATCCGGGGCTGCTCGGCGACGAGCTCGCGTTCCGGCGTTGGTACCGTCAGCCGATCGAAGAACGTCAGGACGAAGAGCGGCTCCTCGCGCTCCGCGGTCAGGTCGCGCCGTACGTTCTTCGCCGCGTGAAGCGCGACGTCGCGCGCGAGCTCCCGCCGAAGACCGAGCTCTTCCGCCCCATCGAGCTCCGCGGCAAGCAACGCGATCTCTACGAGCACATCCGCGTCGCCGCGCACGCCGACGTCCGCAAAGTGATCCGCGCGAAGGGGCTCGCCGCGTCGACGATCCCGATCCTCGGCGCGCTGATGAAGCTCCGCCAAGTGTGTTGCGATCCCCGCCTCGTCGGCATGGATGCGGCGCGCGGCGTTCGCACGTCGGCGAAATACGAGACGCTCTTCGAGATCCTCGAGGCGCAGCTCGCCGAAGGTCACCGCGCGCTCGTTTTCTCGCAGTTCACGAGCATGCTCGCGCTCATCGCCGAAGGGCTGAAAGAGCGCGGCCTCGGCTACCTCGCGCTCACCGGATCGACGCGCGATCGCCAAGGGGTCGTCGACGCGTTCGAAGCGAAGCGCGCCGACGTCTTCTTGATCAGCCTGAAAGCCGGCGGGACCGGGCTCAACCTCGTCAGCGCCGACACCGTCATTCACTACGATCCGTGGTGGAATCCGGCGTCGCAAGCGCAAGCGACGGACCGCGCGTACCGCATCGGGCAAGAGCGGCCGGTGTTCGTCTACAATTTGTACGCAGCGGGGAGCGTCGAAGAGCGCGTGATGCGTCTTCAACAACGCAAGCGATGGCTCGCGTCGACGTTGCTCGGCGACGGCGATCAGGCGAAGGGGCTCGACGAGCGCGACGTCGAGACGTTGTTCGCGCCGCTCGAAGGCGAAGGCGAGCGCGGCGACTAACGCGACTTCGACTTCGCGGGGAGATCTTTCGGCGCGACCGTCCCCATGATCCAATCGAAGAGCGGCACGGTCACGTTGAAGTTCCACTGCTGCATCAAGCGCGGATCGTGATGACGCGCGTGATGCGCGCGGAGCACGCCAATGAGGCGACGACGACCGATGAAGCTCTCTCTCGGCGCGTGGTACGCGAGATGAAGCAGCTCGTAGCTCACCATGAAGAGGCTCGCGGTCACCAGGAAGAGCCAGCCGGCGTTCGATGACCAGAAGCGACCGATCGCGATCGCGAACGGCGCGGTCGTCAGCACGATCCCGAGCACGCCGAGCGCCGGCATGAGCACGAGACGAAACTCTTTCGACGAACGGACCGCCATGTCCTCTTCGACGTACATCATGTGATGCATCGGCGTGTGCCGGTCGTAGATGATCTCGAGGAGCCAACGACGGCGATGCAAAACGTGTTTGTGGACACGCCACTCGAAGAAATTCGCGAGCAGGCAGACGAACGGGACGACGAGAAAGTCCGTCCAACGAAGCGCGTTCAACATGTACGCGCTCGCGACGAACGTCGTGATGCCGATGCCCGTCGTCGCCGCGAGGTGACCCCACGGGCTGTACCACCACGGGATCGACGAGACGACGCGCTGACGGACACGCTCGCGTCGATCGAGGGTGAGGCGACCTGCGACCGCATCTTTGACGATGGCTTTCTCTTCTTCGCGCGGAGCGTCGACGGCGGATGCGTCGGTCGGAGCAGCGTCGTGGAGCACGGACTTGAGCGCGGCCATGTGGGAGGACCTCCGGTTCGGTGAGCGGACTGTACGTTCTGCAAACATAGAACGCAACCCGGGGAGCCGATTTTTCGTCGGCCCCTCGGTTGCAGAAGGAGGTGCGATGATGGGTCCTCGCTTCATGCGCAAAGCCTGCTCACACGTCTGGTTTTCATGCGTTTTCGCGCTGGTGGCGGCGGCGCTCGCGCACTGCGGATCGTCCCCTCCGGAGGTGCACGACGGCGGGACATCGGGCGACGCCGCGACGACCGACGGGAGCACGCTTGCCACGCCGTGCGTTGCACCGGCCGTCGATTGCGGCGGGGCGTGCGTCGATCTCCCCACCGACGTCGCCCACTGCGGAAGCTGCGGGCGCGCGTGCGCGAAGGCCGAAGTGTGCACCGCGGGGACGTGCGCGGTTCCGTGCACGGCCGCGGGTCACATGCTCTGCGGCGCGGCGTGCATCGACACGCGCAGCGACGACGCCCATTGCGGCGGATGCTCGAACACCTGCCCCGCGGGCAAAGTGTGCTCGACCGGCGCGTGCGTCGACGATCCATGCGCGGCGTACGCCGACTGCGTGCACTGCACGCCCGATCGACGATGCGGTTGGTGCGCGACGAAGAACGCGTGCGGCTCGACGTCGACGAGCTCGTCGTGCGGGTTCTGGTTCTACGGGACGTGCTGAGGTCGTTCGACGAGTCGTGGCGGCGGCTCAGCGCACGGTGACCCGCACCGCGTGAACGAGGTTGTTCCCCATTCCTTGAACGTTCCACGGCGCTTCGGTCGGCTGCACGTCGCCCTTCACGTCGGTCGCTCTGCACGTGAGCACGTGATCGCCGGGCGTGGCGCTCCAATCGAACGACCACTTCTGCCACGCGAACGGTCCGAGCGGCTCGCCGACGTGCGCATCGCTCCACGTTCCGTCGACGCCGACCTCGACGCGCGCGATCCTTCCCGCGCCGGACCACGCGCGACCGACGAGCGTCACGGCGCCGCGCTCGACCGTACGCGAGCGCGTGAAAAAATCCGGGAAGCCCGGCGGTATCATGAGCGCGCGCGGGCGAATGCGCGTGACCGGTACTCCGGGATCGTCGGCGTCGCGCTTGAACCAGTACGCGACCTTTTGCTGGTAGCCGTCGAACGGTTTCGTCAGCGCGTCGATCCGCGCGAGCCACTTCACGTGCGTCATCCCGTACCAACCGGGGACGAGCAACCGAAGCGGGAAGCCGTGCTGCGGCTCGAGCGGACGCCCGTTCATTTCGTACGCGAGGAGCACCTCGTCGCGACGCGCGTCCGCGAGCGTGAGACTCCGCGCGTAGTCGTGCTCGTATCCTTTTTCGATCCCGTGATCCGCGCCGGTGAACAACATCTCGACGGAGTCCGGTTTCACGCCAGCGTCGTCGAGCAGCGCACCGAGCGGCGTCCCCGTCCACTCCGCGGTGCCGACCGCTTCGTTGATCCACGGCTGGCTCACCGGTCGCGGGAGCAGACGCGCGCGGCCATTGCCCGCGCACTCGAGCGTCACGGCGAGCGTTCGTCGCGGTCGCGCACGAATGTCGTCGAGGCCGAGATCGAGCGGACGCCCGACGTTGCCGCCGACGCGTAGACGCCAGGTCGCGGCGTCGATCGCCGGGATGTCGAAATGCACGAGCAGGTAGTGCATGCCGACGGGCGTCACGTCGTAGCGCAGCGCCTCGAGTGGCATTCCCTTGTTGCGCGCGGCGAGCTGGAGCTCTTCCAAGGTGAGCGGACCGTCGGTCGGAGGAGGAGCGATCATCGGGACGATTCTAACTCCAGTCCGCGAACCGGTGCGGGCCGCGGGAGCACGTGCAACACTCCGTGCCGTGAAGCCCGAGCATTTCGACGTTCTCATCGTGGGCGGCGGCCTCTCCGGAATCGGCGCGGCGTACCACCTGCAAACGGAGTGTCCGAAGAAGACGTACGCGATCCTCGAAGGGCGCGAGCGCCTCGGCGGCACGTGGGATCTCTTCCGCTATCCGGGCATTCGCTCGGACTCGGACATGTACACGCTCGGCTATTCGTTCCGGCCGTGGACGAACGCCAAAGCGATCGCCGACGGTCCGTCGATCCTCGAGTACGTCCGCGAGACGGCGGAGGCGTACGGCATCGACAAGAAGATCCGCTACCGCCACAAGGTCGAGCGCGCGAGCTGGTCGTCGAAGGACGCGCAGTGGACCGTCTCCGCGCGCGACACGGCGTCCGGTGACATCGTGCAGATTACATGCAACTTCCTCTTCATGTGCGCCGGCTACTACGACTACGAAGCGGGCTACACGCCCGACTTCCCGGGTCACGACGAGTTCGGCGGTCGCGTCGTCCATCCGCAACAGTGGACGCCCGACATCGACTACGAGGGGAAGCGCGTCATCGTGATCGGAAGCGGCGCGACGGCGGTGACGCTGGTGCCCGAGCTGGCGAAGAAGGCGGCGCACGTCACGATGCTGCAAAGGTCGCCGACGTATGTCGTGTCCGCGCCGGAGAAGGATCCAATCGCCGACTGGTTGCGCGACCGCGTCTCGAACGAGCTCGCGTACTCCATCACGCGCTGGAAGAACGTTCTCTTCAGCATGGCCTTCTTCGCGTACTGCCGACGCTATCCGCAGCAGGCCAAGCGCTTCATCGTGGCGCAGGTGAAGAAGCAGATGCAAGGCAAGGGCGACCTCGCCCACTTCACGCCGTCGTACAACCCGTGGGACCAGCGCCTCTGCCTCGTCCCCGACAGCGATCTCTTCATCGCGCTACGCGAAGGGCGCGCGTCCGTCGTCACAGATCACATCGACACGTTCACCAAGACCGGCATCAAGCTGAAGTCCGGGCAAGAGCTGCCGGCGGATCTCGTCGTCACGGCGACCGGCTTGAAGCTCAAGTTCCTCGGCGGTCTCGCGATGGAGGTCGATGGTCAGGAGATCGAGCCCGCGAAGACGATGACCTACAAAGGAATGATGATCAGCGACGTGCCGAACCTGGCGCTCGCGATCGGGTACACGAACGCTTCGTGGACGCTCAAATGCGATCTGACGAGCGAGTACGTCTGCCGTCTCCTCAACTACATGGACGATCACGGCTACGCGCAGTGCGTCCCGCGGCGCAACGATCCGAAGCTCAAGGAGGAGCCGCTCCTCGATTTCTCGTCGGGGTACGTGCGGCGGTCGATCGACAAGTTTCCGCGTCAGGGATCGATCTCGCCGTGGAAGCTCTATCAAAACTACGCGATCGACACGGTGCTGCTGCGGCATGCGCGTTTGAACGATCGCGCGATGGAGTTCTCGAAGGCGAATCGGCGGTAGACCCGACGAGTTGTCAGATAGCCATCTCATGGCCATACTATGGCCATGCCCATCGAGCGCGCGAACAGCTTCCACCTCCTCCTCTCGGACGACGAGCTGAAGCTCTTGAAGCTCCTCGCCGAGCAAGAAGGGCTGAACTCGTCCGACTACCTACGGACGCTGCTGAGGCGCATGGCGGGGACCCCTCCGCACATGGTGCAGGCGATGCGCATCAGCGAGCTCGTCGGCGTGGTGACGGACGTCGACAAGCTGCGACGCTCGTACGCGGCGTTGGGGAAAGCGAAGAAGAAGGCGAAGTGAGTCAGCGCTGCTTGATCGGCACTGCTCTCGCCTCATCGGTCCTGGGCTACGTGCGCGCGCAGACCGCGTTGCGGCCCCGGAGCTTCGCTTGGTAAAGACGCTCGTCGGCGAGCGCGACGAGCGCGAGCGGACCGCTGTCGGTCGCAAGCTCGTCGAACGACGCGACGCCGATGCTCAGCGTGACCGTGTGCGTGTCGCCGCCCGCGTCGAACTGGCGCTCGGCGATCTCGCAGCGCAGCCGCTCTCCGAGCCGCGCGGCTTCGTCGTGAGGTGTCCCGCGAGCAAGGACGACGAGCTCGTCACCGCCGTAGCGCGCGAGCGTGTCCTCGGCGCGAATGATGCGCTGAATCTGCGCGACGACGAAGCAGACGGCGCGATCGCCGGCGATGTGCCCGAAGCGATCGTTGAGCTCCTTGAAGTGATCGAGGTCGATCATCAGGAGCGCGAGCGGGAGCCCCGAGCGGCGCGAGTACGCGACCTCGACGCCAACGCGGTCGTCGAGGTACTTGCGATTGTACGCGTGGGTCAGAGGATCGCGAATCGACGACTCGTAAGTCTCGCGTCGAAGCGTCTGATCGGCGTCGTCGGTGACGGCGAAGCGAACGAGGAGGCTTGCGCCGAGTTGCAGGTAGTCGCCCGACGCGATGCGCGCGGTGGCGACGCGCCGCGTGCCGACGAACGTGCCGTTGGTCGAGCCGAGATCTTCGACATAGAAACCGCCATCGGCGGCCCGGGTGATCCGCGCGTGCCGACGGCTGATGCCCGCGTCGTCGACGTGGACGTCGCACGTCTCGCTGCGACCGATCACTTGCACGTCGCGGTCGAGGGCGAACACGCGCCCGGCATCGACGCCCGACATGATCGTGAGCGTGGGTCGCACCGCGCCACCATCGCCGAGCGGGAACGCCGGCACGAGGGGAGTGTCGTGGCGCTCGGTGATCGGCTCTGCAGCGACGAATGGCTCGGTGGCCGCCAACGCGGGGAGCGTCGCTCGCACTCCCGTGTCGTGCTCGGGCGCGAGCAGGCGTGGCGTCGCCGTCAACTCCGGCTCGGTCGTGCGCCCCACCGCGCTTCGCCGGGGCGCGCGCACGGCTCCACGCTCCGAATCCGGTTGCCCGTCTCGAGTCATCCAACCCCCCCCCGTTGCGTCGATCTCACATCGTAACGCTCTCCGCGCGCGCGTAAACCCCCGCGGCGGCATATCGGAACGTCAGCGCGGCGCAAACGTCATCGGGACGCGCACGACGACGAAGCTCGAATCGGGGACTTCGCATACCGGATAGTTCGACCGCGCCATCTTCTCGATCTCGCGGAGCGTCTCGTTCGGGAGACCGCTGCCGCTCGCGATCGCGCGCGTGACGTCGCCGTTCGCGGCGATGGTGAGATCGAGCGAGACGGTGCCGTGAAGCGGACGCTTCGCCTTCTCCGTCGCGTCCTTGATCGCTTCGCACGCGTAGTACGCGATGTACGACTGGAGGTTGAAGAGATCGCCGAGCGAGTCGGCGCCGACGATCGGACCGAGCGTGACCTTCACCGGCGGACCGGTCGGCCGGCTCTTCGGGTCCATCGGACCGCATGCGGCATGCGGCGGCTCGACGCTCTTTCCGCATGACAGCGGATACGGAGCACCGCCCTGCGTCGGCGTGCGCTTGCACGCGATCGCAGCGTCGGCGATCGTCGCGCTCGCGTCGAGCATCGGGCTCGCCGATGCGGTCGGCGTCGCGGCAGGCGTCGCGGCAGGCGGCGCTACGGAAACCGTAGCAGACGGCGGCACCTCGGTCGCCGCGACGCGCGGCTCCGCAGCGGGCGGCTCGCGCGCGCACGCAGAGACGCCGAGCGCCGCCGCGATGCACGCAAGCCAACGATCGCGCGACGACGTCATCCAACGAGCTTACGTCACCTCGGTCCGAGCCGAGTCACGGGCGCGCGTAGACGCGGACGTAATCGACGAGCATCGTCTGCGGAAAGACGGATGTGCCGTCGGGATCGCCCGGAAAGTTCCCGCCGATCGCGACGTTGAGCAACAGGAAGAAGGCGTGGTCGTAGACCCAAGCGTGTCCCGCAGGCACGTCGGCGTTCGTCCGCGTCTCGTAGAGGACGTCGTCGACGTAAAACCGAACGACGTTTTGCTCCCACTCCGCCGCGTACAAATGAAATCCGTCGCCGAGCTTGGCTGCGCCCGGCAACGTGTACGAGCCCGTCAGGGGATTTCCTCCGGAGTAGCCGGGGCCGTGCAAGCTGCCGTGATTGATCGCGGGCTCCTTGCCGACGTTCTCCATGATGTCGATTTCGCCGCACGCCGGCCACGGAGCGGTGGCGATGTTGGCGCCGAGCATCCAGAACGCGCCCCACAGACCTTGGCTCTTCGGGATCTGGATGCGCGCTTCGAAGCGGCCGTACGCCTGCGAGAACTTGCCGGACGTGACGAGGCGCGCCGACGTGTATTGGCATTGGCCGTACCAGCATTGGTGCGCCGCAGCGCCCGCGGTCGTCGCTGTGATGACGAGGTTGCCACTCTGCACGACCGCGTTCGCGAGATCGTTCGTGTAGTACTCACGCTCTTGGTTGCCCCAGCCGTTGCCACCGGTCTCGGCGGTCCACTTCGTCGCGTCCGGCGCGGAGCCGTTCGCGCCGTTGAACTCGTCGGACCAGGTGAGCTTCCAGTTTCCGGCGTCGACCGCGGAGTCGACGGTCGATCCATCGCGCGCCGCGCCGTCGACGGCGGTCGTCGCGTCGGCGGATGCATCGACACCGGCGGCGTCGCTCGCCGCTCCGGCATCTGCGGTGGTGGAATCACCGTCGCTCCCGCTGCACGCAAGAAGAAACCCGAGCGGCAGACCCATCCATCGCGAGCTCACACACGGACCATACGACGTCCATTGCGTGCGCGCCCGCGGTGATCGACCCTCGCTGTCCCATGAGCCTGATCGAGAACTCGCCCGGTTCGAAGCGAACCATCATCCAAGTCGAAGACGACCGCACCGGCACCGACCGTGCAGCGCTGCGTCGCGCGTTTCTCGATCATCTCCTCTATTCGAAGGGCCGCCCGCTCGTCGGCTCGACCGCGCACGATCGCTTCTTCGCGCTCGCGCTGACGATCCGCGATCGCCTCGTCTTCCGCTGGTCGCAAACGCAGAACGCTTACCACCTGAAAGACGCGAAGCGCGTCGCGTACCTGTCGGCGGAGTTTCTCCTCGGTCGCGCGCTCGCGAACAACCTCATCGCGCTCCATCTGTATGACGAGATGAAGATCGTCCTTGCCGAGCTCGGCGTCGAGCTCTCGGATCTCCTCGAAGCGGAGCCCGACGCCGGTCTCGGCAACGGTGGTCTCGGCCGACTCGCCGCGTGCTTCCTCGACTCGATGGCGACGCTCGCGATCCCCGGCTACGGCTACGGCATTCGTTACGAGTTCGGGATCTTCGAGCAAGAGATCCGCGACGGGAATCAGATCGAGCATCCGGATCAGTGGCTCCGCTGGGGCAACCCTTGGGAGATCGTGCGGCCCGAGTACTCCGTGCCGGTGAGCTTCGGCGGACGCGTCGTCGACGGCGTCGACGCACGCGGGCATTTCGTGCCGCGTTGGGTGGACACGTCGCAAGTGATCGGCGTGCCGTACGACACGCCGATCGCGGGCTACGGCAACGACACGGTGAACACGCTTCGCCTGTGGCAAGCGCGCGCGAGCAACGAGTTCGATCTCCGAAACTTCAACAGCGGCGACTACGTCGACGCCGTTCAGGAGAAGAACGCGTCGGAGGTCATCTCGAAGGTGCTCTACCCGAACGACGACAACCAAGCGGGGAAGGATCTGCGCTTGAAGCAGCAGTACTTCTTCGTCGCGTGCGCCGTCTCCGACATCGTGCGTCGCTACCAAGGAACGCAAACGACGTTCGACGCTTTCGCGGACAAGAACGCGATCCAACTGAACGACACGCACCCCGCGATCTGCGTGCCCGAGCTGATGCGCGTGCTCGTCGATCTGCACGGCGTCGAGTGGGACAAGGCGTGGGAGCTCACGACGGCGACGATCGGGTACACGAACCACACGCTCTTGTCGGAGGCGCTCGAGCGCTGGCCGGTCGCGATGTTCGAGCGGCTGCTCCCGCGCCATTTGCAGATCATCTACGAGATCAACCGCCGCTTCCTCGGCGCCGTGAAAAAGCGCTTTCCGGATGACGAAGCGAAGCTCGGGCGCATGTCGCTCGTCGAAGAAGGACCGGAGCAGAAGGTGCGCATGGCAAACCTCGCGGTCGTCGGCGCGCACAAAGTGAACGGCGTCGCCGCGCTGCACAGCGAGCTCTTGAAGCGCGACGTGCTCCACGACTTCGCCGAGATGACGCCCGAGAAATTCACCAACGAGACGAACGGCGTGACGCCGCGACGTTGGCTTTTGCAGTGCAACCCGCTCCTCGCGCGCGCGATCACCGACGCGATCGGAACGACGTGGCCGACGCGCCTCGACGAGCTCGAGCGCCTCGCGCCGCTCGCGAAGGACAGCGAGTTCGTGCGCAAGGTGCGCGCGATCAAGCTCGAGAACAAACGCCAGCTCGCGGATCACGTCCGCCAGACGCTCGGCATCGCGATCGATCCGGAGTCGCTCTTCGACGTCCAGATCAAGCGACTGCACGAGTACAAGCGCCAGCACTTGAACGCGCTTCACGTCGTGCGGATGTACCTCGACGCCAAACGCGATCCACGCACGCTCACGGTGCCGCGCACGGTGATCTTCGGCGCGAAGTCGGCGCCGGGGTACCGGATGGCGAAGCTGATCATCAAGCTGATTTGCAGCATCGCCGACGTGGTCAACGCCGACGAGAGTCTGCGCGGCGCGCTTCGCGTCGTCTTCTTGCCGAACTACAAAGTGTCGCTCGCGGAGAGGATCTTCCCGGCGTCGGATCTGTCGGAGCAGATTTCGACCGCGGGCAAAGAGGCGTCGGGGACGGGGAACATGAAGTTCTCGCTCAACGGTGCGCTGACGATCGGGACGCTCGACGGCGCGAACGTCGAGATCCGTGAAGCGGTCGGCGCGGAGAATTTCTTTTTGTTCGGGCTCACCGCCGACGAGGTCATCGCGCGGCAGAGCGCGGGGTATCGGCCGCGCGGGCACTACGAAGACGACGCGAGTCTGCGCGAGGTCATCGACGCCATCGGTTCGGGGCTCTTCTCGCCGCGCGATCCGGGGCTCTTCCAACCGCTCGTTCAATCGTTGCTCGAGCACGATCCGTACATGGTGCTCGCGGACTACGCGGCGTACGTCGAGGCGCAGCGAAGCGTGTCGCGGGCGTTCCTCGATCCGCCCGCGTGGCACGCGAAGGCGGTGATCAACGTCGCGCGCATGGGGCGCTTTTCGTCGGACCGGACCATCCTCGGGTACGCGCGCGACATTTGGGATGTGAAGGCTGTGCCGCTCGTGCTCGCGCCTTACGAGGCGCAGTGATGATGCTCGCCCCCTGCCCCGCTTGCCGCCGTCACCTGAAGCGCGAGGAAGCGCGTTGTCCGTTCTGCGCGGCGACGACCGCCGTCGCCGTCACTGCGATCGTCGCGAGCGTCGCGCTCTCGGCGTGCACGCCGCAAGGCGTTGCGAACGTCTACGGCGGTCCGCCGCCGGTGCCGAGCGAGCCGGCGTTCGTCGACGGCGGAACCGGTGGCGGCGACGATGGCGGCGCCGCGAAGACGGATCCCGCGCGCGGCGGCGACGTGTACGGCGGACCGCCGCCCGCGCCGGCGAAGTAGGGAGCGCGTCAGTCGGACGCGATGAGTCGCGTGATCGCGGCGAGAAGCGCGCGCGCTTGCGCGGCGGTCGGCACGCCGGCGTCGCGCACGACGTCGTGCGGGACGCGTGCGCCGAGCTCACGCTCCAAAGCGCGGACGGCGCGTCGTCGCGCACGCGCGAGGCGAGCGATGGCGGGCGCATCGAGGCGTTCGCGTGCCCATCGCTTCACTGCCCACGCGAGCGCGGCGTGGCGCGCCTCGTCGTGGGCGATGCGGCCGAGCGCGATGCGCGTCGTCGGATCGTGCGCGCGCGTGGCTTGCCAACGCGCGAGGAGCGCGCCGTACGTCTCGCGCACGCACCCCTCCACTTCGTTCTCGCGCGCGATGCTCTCGAGATCGCGCGGGCGTCGCGATCTCGGCATCACCACCGATGCACGTACGCCGGCGATGCGTGCGATCGTGCGTGCGTGGCGGACTTCGTCACGCTGGCTCCGTTCGGCTTCGCGCACGAGCGCGGCGGGCGCGGCGTGCCAGACGAGCTCGTCGCGCAGTCGACGAAACGCCTCCACCGATGCCGCCTCTTCGTCGGCCATGCGCGCGAAGAAGGAGTGCGGGGCGTCGCGCGACGAGCGACCGGAACGCGAACGTGGAGCGCGTGTTCGGCGACCGCCTCCGGGGAAGAGATCGCACCGGCAGTCGACCATGACGCTCCCACAAGCTTGGGGCGCGAAGCGACCGTCGACGCACCCTCCGCCGTCACCGGCGATGCGGCAACCGTACGGCGTACCGTCGTTGTTGATGACCTCGCATCCCGCGATCTGGTAGCTCGACGGGAGACCGCACGGGAAGTCGAGAGGACATATCTCCGCGTCGGCGCGCTCGTCGACGTACCGCGCGTCGGGGACGAACCTCCCGCCGCATCCGCTCGCGGGAATCGGTACACCGACGCAGTCGGGCGCGGCGTCGACCGACGCGCCGCCGTCCGACGCGCCGCCTGCGACCGACGCATCGGTGTCGTCGCGTCCGAGAGACTCGCGGCACGAGACGAGCGCCGTCGGAGCCGCGACGGCGAGGAGAGCCGCTCCGAGCGCGGCGTGAACGCGCCGCCGCTCGCGCTCGAGCAAGCTGTATCCACGCCCGGGCATCGGATGATCTTACTCCGAAGAGAAAACGCGGGACGGTCGGCGAGCCTCGGTGTCTAGGGGACAACCACGCGCGACGCCGTCCATGGTGCATCGCGCGCACGTCCCAGGAGGCTTCCATGATCGCGCATCTCTCGTTTCTCCGCCCGCTCGCGGGTCCCGTGCTCGTTTCTCTTGCGGTGGCGCTCGGCGCGTGCGGCGCGGCGCCCGACGACGAGCCCGTGGGCTCCGGATCGGCGGCGCTGACGTGCAAGCCGGGCCAGACGAGGTACTGCGAGCCCGGCGCGCGCGGCGTCCTGCGATGCGTCTGCGAGGACGATCAACCGACGCCGGACGCGGGCGTGACGCCCGACAGCGGCGGCGCTTCGTGCACGGCTCCAGCCCAACTCTGTCAGTGCTCGCAATGTCCGTCGTACTGCACGACGAACCTGGCGTACTGCCTGGACATCACGAGCGGGTACTGCGCTTCGGGCACGCAGTGCATCCAGCGTTGAGCGACGCGATCGCAGACAGACCGTCGAGCCCCGCAGTTTGAGTGAGCGTGCGCATCCGAGGCACGCAGCGCACCCGACGAGTCGGCGCACGTTGGTAACGAAATCATCACGCGATCATTCGCGGCTCCCCCGTCTGCATGGCGCACGGTACGTGGAGGAGGATCTTCAAATGCGATCGACTTTTGCGTTCGTGGCGCTCACGTGGGCGACGGTGGCGTGCAGCGGGTCGAACGGCACCTCGGCGGCACCTTCGCCTGACGGCGGCGCCGCGGCCGACGCTGCGGTGAGCCTTGATGCAGGCGCAGACTCGGCCGCGCCCGATGCGTCGGCCGAAGCAGGCGGAGCGGTCCAGCTCGTCGATACGACGCCGGCCGACGCCGCGCTCCATGTGGGCGTCTTGACGATCGTGACGCTCCACTACTCAGGATCGCTCGCGTCCTCGTCGGTGAGCACGACGAGCGTGAAGCTCGTGTCGGATGGCGGAACCGTCGCGCTTCCTGCGAGCGTTTCGTACGACGACACGACCCACACCATCACGCTCAAGCCCCTCACGGCGCTCTCTGCCGATCTCACCTACCGCATCACGACGACGTCGCTCCTCGCCGCGGACAACTCGCCAGTCGCCAACGTCACGAGGTCGTTCCACACCCGGTACAACAGCTACACCGACTACGAGTCGCTCAACGGCACGACGCTGACGAGCTACACGAGCTACACGCTCGACGCACAAGGCCGCGTCGCGCGACGCATCACGATGGCGAAGGGGGCCGACATGGTCTTCGGCACCGCGGACGACGTCCCGACCCAAGTCGCCGCGTATACGTACGGACCAGGAACGCAACACCTCACCAACTACAGCGGACCCGGCGTCGACGCGGTGTGGTTCACGGCCGACGACGTCATCAGCAACACCAACGACTACGACACGACGACGTGGGGACGCACGCGGTCGGTCTATCACTCGGGCTCCGGCGTCGACGGCGTGTGGGGGACCGCAGACGACGTCATCGGCACGTTCTACGAGAGCGTCATGTCTCCCGAAGGGCGCGAGGCGCACGCGCTCGACTACGCGGGCCCCGGACCCGACGGCGTTCCGTTCACCGCCGACGACGTGATGTCGTACCGCTTCGCCGACACCTGGACAGCGAACAGCGGGCAACGAATCCAATACAGCGCGGCGGGACCGGACGGAGTCTGGCTCACCGCCGACGACGTCATCAGCACCGTCAACGACTACGTCCTCGATTCGCTCGGACGCATCACCGCGCTCACGTTTCGCGGGAAGGGCGCCGACGGGATCTTCCTCACGAGCGACGACGTCACGACGCAGGCGTGGACCAGGATCTACGACGGCAAAGGGCTTTTGACGCAATTTCGGATCGTCAACGGCGCGGGCATCGACGGCGTCTGGCTCACGAACGACGACGTGGTCTCGTCGTATTATGGATACGCGTACGACACCTCGGCCGCCCTCTTGTCGCGCACGTCGTACACCGCGGGACCCGACGGCCTGTGGTTCACCGCGGACGACGTCGCCATCTACATCGAGCACATGAGCACGACGCTCTGACCGGGAGCGGCACCGCGCCGCGAAGGTGGATGGATCCCCGAACGTCGACGCGCCGATCCAGTCGGGGTGGCGCGCCGCTGCGGATCGCGTCATGAATCCGCCACTTAGATGTCTATCCTACAAGGCCCGACACTTGCAGCGGCGCGACCTTCAGTGTCCAGCGCGTCCGCCGCCGATTCACCAACTCCCACGACCATCCTCGATCTCGGCGTCGAGCGGCGGGTCGTGCTCGACGGCGTCATCGGATGCGGCTCCCGCACGGTCGTCTACCGCGGAACGCTCGAAAGCTACGACGCGCGTCGTCCGGTCGCGGTCAAAGTGTTCGACGGGATCGCGCCAGCCGATCGTGCCGCGTTCGTGCGCCGCTTCGACGTCGCGGCTACGCGCGCGGCGTGCGTCGTGAACGCGCGGGTCGTCGCGACGTACGATCATCGCGTCGGCGACGGCGCGCCGTTCGTCGTCACCGAGCGCGTCGACGGGACGTCGCTCGATCGGATCCTGGCGGGGCGGTCGGGAGCGCTCGATATCGATCACGCGGTGCTCATCGCGCTCCGTGCGGCCGAAGCGCTCGACGCGGCGTGGTCCGGCGACCATCCGGACGGCGGCAAGCTGCACCTCGCGCACGGCGCGCTCTGCGCTCGCGACGTCTTCATCAACGCGCGCGGAGTCGTCGCCGTCGCGGACTTCGGGCTGTCGGATCCGTACGAAGCGTCGCGCGCGAAGACGGTCGATCCGTCCTCGCCGCGCCTCGCAGCGACGGCGCCGGAGATCGCGGCCGGTGCGTCGCCGAGCGCACGCGCCGACGTCTTCGCGCTCGGCGTCTTGCTGCACGAGCTCGTCGCGGCTCCGCGTTTCGCGTGGTGCTCGTCGCCCGCGGACGCGCTCCGCGGCGTGCGCGCGGGGATCGTTCGCGAGAATCCGTTCGCGATGGCGTCGCTCCCGACGTCGCTCCGCGACGTGATTCGCTGCGCGACGGAAGGCGATCCGATGCAACGCTTCGCGGACGCCGGCGCGCTCGCGGCGTCGCTCCGTCGGATCGCGCGGCCGCTCGGTGTGCGCGACAGCGCGCGGCTCCCGGTGTCGCGGCCTCGACCGTTCGACGCGGCGATCGGCAGCTGAAGAGCGGAGCTACTCCAAGGCCTCGTCGATCGCGTGCGCTTCGGCGGGCGTGACCGCCGGGCACGGCGCGCTGCGGAACGATCCATCCTCCATGATCGCCGTCTGCTCGAGGCACGTGAGGCTGCACACGCCGTTCTGCCGGTACGTGTAGTCGAGGACGTAGATGTGTCCTTGGAGAGGCGAAAAGCGAATCGCCATCGCGCACGCGCCGTCGCTCACCTCGACTGTGCGCGGCACCGTGCGCGTGTGTGACTCCGAGCGATACTGCGTCACCGTTCGCGTGCACGTCTGGTAGCTCTTGCCGGTCCCGCAGCTGTACGTCTCCATCGCCGTGTACGGGACCTGCACGTAATAGGTCTCCGTCACCATCTGCGTCTCGAAGTGCGAGAAGCCGCCCCCCACGGCGAGCTGCGCGGGGATGGGATGCACGAGGATGGCGCTGGTGCGCGGAGCTCCCGCCATCGCCACCGGCGCGCTCGCGTGTTGCGCGGCGTGCTGGTTGACCGACGCGCTCTCGTTCAGCTGCGTTCCCGCGGACGTCTCGAAGCTGCGGCGGATCTTGATCGTCGCGTGAGGCTCGGTCGGCATCGGCGGTTGATACATCCGAACGCACGACGTCGCGCCGACGAGCGCGAGGACGGTGATGACGGTGACGATGCGCGGCCTCATTGTGGACAGGCGTTGCCGCATGCCGCGCTTTGGTTGTCGCAATCTTGCAGCGCGGCAGCGTTCGTCGCGCCGAGCACGCAGGCGTCTTTCTGGCGCGCGCACGCACGGAAGCACTCGATGCGCGCCGGGTTGATCGGCGCCGGCTCGGGGAAGCACGCGGGGAGCGCGAGTGCGAACCCGATCGCGACTGCGGTCAGTGGACGTCGATACGAAGCCATCGCGTCGCGATGCTACTCGAAGCCGCAGCGCGCGCTACTTCACCCAGAGGTAGTGCGTCACCTTGAGGTGGCGCGGGAGAGGCCGACGGCGCACGTCGACGACGCCGTCGACGGGATCGAAGACCCGTCCGTCGTTCCACACGAACCAGTGCGGGTATTTCCGCCACGAGCCGAGCAACAGCGCGCGCGACGTCGGAAGCGCGTCGAACCCGCGAAACGGACGAAGGCGCGGCGCGACGCGGAGGCCGCCCGCGCTCAGCACCGTCGCCATCTCGCGCGTCGTCGTTCCCTCGACGTGACCGACTCGCGCGATCGCCTCGCGCTTGCCGATCGCGAGGAGCATCGCGGCGGAGCACTGACCGCACGAGTCTTCGGTGACGGGGTTCTGGCGGATCCAACGCATGTCGCGTCGCGAGCCTACGCCATGATGCTTTCATGATGATTGGGATCCGCGGTCGATTTCCAACGGAACTCGTTCAGGCTTGAGATGCGAGAATGGGAATTCGTACGCCGAATCTCTTCGTGCGCGCACGGGCCGCGCTCATCGGTTCGATCGCAGTCGCGAGCATCGCGTGCGGCGCGCGCTCCGATCTACTCGGCAGCGCGTCGTACGACGGAGGGATCGAAGCAACCGTCGGCGACGCGTCCGGTGTCGGCGACGCTTCGTTCGACGCGAGCGTGCGCGACTCCGGGACGATCGACGCCAGCGCGATCGACGCCAGCACGATCGACGCGAGCTCGGTCGACGCGGGCACGCGCGACGCGAGCTCCGACGCTTGCACGATCAACTGCACTCCCGGCGACATCCCCGCGCCGCGCCCGATCGCGCCGCTGTCGACCTCGACGGCCACATCACAACGGCCGATCTTTCGCTATGTGCTCGCGAGCGGGGAGGACGGCGCGCAGATCGACATCTGCTTCGACCGCCTGTGCGCGAGGCCGCTCATCGTGTTCTTCGGTTCCGGTCCGAGCGCGCAGTCGTCGCTCGCGCTCGCACCCGGCGTCTACTTCTGGCGGTTGCACGGAATGGTGAACGGCGTGCGCGGAACGCGAACGAGGCCCGCCTGGGAGAACGGGGTCGGCGCGCGCAGCGC
>JBBQXV010000053.1:0-39026 GCA_038209335.1 Polyangiales bacterium
CGACGCGCGGCGAGCGGCACGCCGCCAACGCGACAGCCAGCGCGATGAGCGATCCCGGTCTCACGCTGGCGGCACTCCTGACATGGGACTCGCGATGGGGCGTCCTACGCCCGCATCGTCGCTAGATCGCTCGGTACCTGGAGGGTCGGCTCGGTGCGCTCCTGCACCTCGCGCGCGCTCGTGCCGGGCGCGACCTCGCGGAGCACCAGCCCGTCCTTCGTCACGTCGATGCACGCGATCTCCGTGATGATGCGATGAACGACGCCGCGCCCGGTGAGCGGGAGGTTGCACTCGTGGAGGATCTTAGCGGAGCCGTCCTTCGCCGCGTGATCCATGATCACGACGACCCGCTTCGCGCGCGCGACGAGATCCATCGCGCCGCCCATCCCCTTGACCATCTTGCCCGGGATCATCCAGTTCGCGAGATCGCCGCGCGCCGAGACCTGCATCGCGCCGAGGATCGCGAGATCGATGTGACCGCCGCGGATCATCGCGAAGCTCTCGGCGCTCGAGAACACCGCCGCGCCGGTGGCCATCGTGACCGTCTCTTTTCCGGCGTTGATCAAGTCCGCGTCGATGTCGGCTTCGGTTGGGTACGGCCCGATGCCGAGGAGCCCGTTCTCGCTTTGGAGCACGACCTCGACGCCCTGCGGAATGTAGTTCGCGACGAGCGTCGGCATGCCGATGCCGAGGTTCACGTAGTACCCGTCGCGGAGCTCTTGCGCCGCGCGCTGCGCGATCTGTTCTCTCGTGAGCGCCATGGTCAGCCTTTCCTCACGGTGCGGCGCTCGATGCGCTTTTCGTAGCCCGAGCCCTTCACGACTCGTTGCACGAAGATCCCCGGCGTGTGGATGTGCTCGGGATCGAGGTCGCCGACCTCGACGATCTCTTCGACCTCCGCGATGGTGATCTTCCCCGCGGTCGCGACCATGGGGTTGAAGTTCATCGCCGTCTTTCGATAGACGAGGTTGCCGTAGCGATCGCCCTTCCACGCCTTCACGAGCGCGTAGTCGCCGACGATCGCCGGCTCGAGCACGTAGGTGCGTCCACCGAACTCGCGGAGCTCTTTCTTCTCGGAGAGCTTTGCGATCGATCCGTCGGCCGCGTAGCGGAGCGGGAGACCGCCGTCGCTGATCGCCGTGCCCGCGCCGGTCGGTGTGTAGAATGCAGGTATTCCGGCGCCGCCCGCGCGGAGGCGCTCGGCGAGCGTGCCTTGCGGCGTGAGCTCGACCTCGAGCTCGCCGGACAGATACTGGCGCTCGAATTCCTTGTTCTCGCCGACGTAGCTCGAGATCATCTTCACGATCTGCTTGTTGCGAAGCAGGATCCCGAGACCGAAGTCGTCGACGCCGCAGTTGTTCGACACGACCGTGAGACCCTTGGTGCCGAGCTCGCGCAGCGCGCGGATGCACGCCTCGGGAATGCCACAGAGCCCGAAGCCACCCGCCAACAGCGTCGCGCCTTCCGGGATGTCTGCGCACGCCTCGCGCGCCGAGCCGATGACTTTGTTCACCTTGTCGCTCCTTACAGGGTTCGGCGCGCGAACGTAGTCGAATAAGGCGCCCCCCAGCAACGTCCACTGTGGGGGAAGCGTCGCGGTCGGCGACATCTGTCCTTGCCAACGGACGCTTTGGCGCGACACACTCCGCCTTCGTTTTCTAGGGGAGCTCTCTTGGAGGAGAAACAGATCATGAAGAGACTTGCGAACATCGCCGCGCGCGCGGCGATCGCCACCGGGCTGATTGCGATCGCGGCGTGCGCAGTGACCCAAGTTCCGCCGGGCGGAACGACGGCCGCGAACACGACGCCAACGACGCCTGCGACGCCGACGACGCCCGCTACACCCTCCACGCCCGCGACGCCGGACACGTCCACGCCGCCGACGCCGACCACGCCGCCGACGCCGACCACACCGCCGAGCTCGACTGCCGCGGTCGATCCGATTCCGCCGCAGCCACCCGCGGCCGAGCCGCCCGCGCCGCCGCCTGCGGAGAAGCCGCACGAGATGAAGTTCAGCGTCGCCGACGGACGCCCCGCGGGGCTGAAGCCGGGCGTCGCCGAGTCGTACTGGATCTGGCACGACGATCATGGAAAGTGGTGGCACGTCTTCTCGTCGACGCACAGCCAGCTCCATCGGTTTCAGGGCTGGGTTTGGCACGACAAGGACAAGTTCACCGATGTGAAGCCGTCGCGCCTCGAGTGGAGCGATCGCATCAAGGCGAACGACAAAGGGATCAACTGGGACTTTCACACGAAGGGCCACGAGGACGGCTTCCACTTCCGGACGAGCGGCGCGCAGTGCGTGAAGTTTCATACGTTCATCGACGGCAAGCCGGCGCACACAAACCTCGTGCACATCGGTGCGGGCGGCGTTCATCCGCCGCACAATTACTTTCGCCTCTGTCCGTGATCGCGTGACGGCGTGACGCGTGCCGCGCCTGGGGGAAATCAGGCGCCGCGACGCATGCGTTGGTTGCTCGCGCAGTCGACGCAGTACGTCTCGCCCGTCCACGCGCCTTCGGCTGCGTCGCGCGCATTCTTCGTCGGGAGATCGCGCGGCGCGATGTGGATCCAACCTTCGATTCGCAGCTCGTCGATCGCGAGGAAGCGCGCGACGAGCGGCGCGTTCGACGCGACGACTTGCGATCCACACAAGCAGGCGTCGCACCACGCGGCGTACTTCGTTCGGGAGAGGCGAAACAGCATCGTCTCTCTATACTGAACACACTACTGAACAAAGCAAGAGGGACCTGCGAATTTGGCCCTTTGAAGTGGCGCGTGCTCTTGGTCGATCACCGTGCGCGCCCTCCCCATCATCCCCCGTCGCTTTGCTCGTGGCGGTCCTCTCGCCGCCGCCGTCGTCACATGCCTGCTCACCGTCTCGATGGGTGCGTGGCCGGGATCGCCGCCGAAGAAGCCGCAAGCGATCGCGCACGTGACCGCCGGGACAGGCGCGTTGCGGCTCGGACGAAGCGTCGGCTCGCCGACCGAAGGGCATCTCGTCGGAGGCACGCACCTCGAAGAGGCGCCGTACCTTCGCGTGTCGCCCGCGCACGCGGGAGGTGACGTGCGCTGGGGGCTCGAACCGCTCGTCACGGCGATCGATCGCGCGGCGCGCGCGGTGCGCCGGCAATTTCCGGATGCGGTCGCGACCGTCGGCCACATCTCGCGGCAAGGCGGCGGCGAGATCGATCGTCACCACTCGCACGAGAGCGGACGCGACGCAGACGTGCAGTTTTACGTTCGGGGCCGCAACAACAAGCCGCTCCTGTCGAACGGCTTCGTCGCGTTCAAGGGCGATGGATCCGCCGCGCATTGGCCGGGGGCGTACTTCGACGACGTGCGAAATTGGGTCTTCGTGCATTCGATCGTGAGCGATCCGCACGCGCACGTGACGCACATCTTCGTCGCGGCGCCGCTTCGCGCGCGGCTCCTCGCGATCGCAGAGCATCTCGGCGCGCCGATGAACGTGCGCATGCGCGCGGCCGAGCTGATGGTGCAGCCGCGCGGGGCTCTCCCGCACGACGATCACTTTCACATTCGCATCGCGTGCCCGCCGCGGCAGCAAGGGTGCGTCGAGAATCCGACCGCGCCGGCCGCGACGATCGCGCACGCGCCGCGCGCCGTGGTTCGCGGTCGACGCGGAGGAGCTCCCGTCGCGCCGGCCGCGTCCGCACGTCCGACGCAGCGACCGCGCGTCGCGCCTCCCGCACCGCCGCGCCCCGTCGTCGCACCGCCGCCGCCGCCCGTGAAGGGGAGCGGCGAGGCCGACGAGCACGACGTCGTGGCGCCGCCCGGAATGATTCCGTACGACGACGCCGACGGCCCGGCCGACTGAAGCGCGACTGCGCTATGCTGCGGTCCCCCGATGTCGGACCGACTGAGCTTTCTCTCGCCTTCATCACGTTTCGCTGGCAGCGAGAGGCGCGCCACCCTCATGGGGCGCGTCTCGGAGATGCGCCAGCTCGAGCGCGCGTACGGCCTCGCGCGCGAGCGCGGCGAGACGCACGCGGTAACGGTCGTCGGCGCGACGGGCGTCGGCAAGACGCGCCTCGTTCGAGATTTCCTGGTGAAGACGCGCGCAGGCGAAGCGCCGCGCGTCTACCGCGGCGCCGCACGCGAGACCGGCGCGACGTTCGAGCCGTTCGCGCGCGTGCTTCGCGCACGCTTCGGGATCCTCGAAGGGATGGACTCCGAGGCAGCCAAGGCGCAAGTGCGCGCGCAAGCCGCGACGGTGCTCGAAGACAAGAAGGTCGGCGACGTCATCTACTTCCTCGGGCAGCTGCTCGATCTCGAGTTCATGGACTCGCCGCTCATCCGTGCGATCGAAGGCGATCCGCAGCAGCTGCGATCGATGCGTCGCGCCGTCATCAAGGGCTTCTTCGAGGCCGACGCGCGCCGTCCCGAGGGGACGCTCGTCCTCGTCTTCGACGACATGCAGTGGGCGAACGACGACTCGCTCGACAAGCTCGCGTACCTCATCGAGAACATCCACGCGCCCGCGCTCATCATCTGCATCGCGCGCCCCGAGATGCTCGCGCGTCGCGACGGTTGGCTGAAGCACGGCGGCGACCGCCACTCGCTCGTCGAGCTCTCGCCGCTCTCGGAGAACGACGCGGCGGCGGTGATGCAGGATCTCTTGTCGCCGTGCGGCGATGCGACCGCGGTCGAGGATCTGATCGACGCGGCGTGCACGCTCGCAGGGGGAAATCCTGCGCTGCTCGAGCAGATGGTGCGCATCTATCTCGATACGGGCGTGCTCGAGTCGTCCTCCGCGTCGGCGTCGGCCAACCCCGACGAGTCGTGGGAGGACGAAGAGAAGTGGACGATCCACCTCGACAAACTCGCGTCGGTGCGTCTGCCGCTCACCGTCGAGGACGCGGTGCAGGCGCGCATCGCCGCGCTCGCGCCGCCGGAGCGCGAGCTGCTCGAACGCGCCGCGACGATGGGCGGCGTCTTCTGGATGGGCGGTCTCCTCGCGGTGCAGCGTCTCCACGAGGCGACGCCGGAGCTGTGGAGCGCGGGCGACGCGTCCGACATCGTCGCGATCCGCGATCTTCTCGCGGAGCTCGTCGATCGGGACTACGTGCTGCGCTTGCCCGACAGCACGTTCCCCGGCGACGAGGAGTTCGTCTTCAAGCACAACCTCGAGCGCGAGCAGTTGGTGAAGCTGACGCCGCCCGGAACGGCGCGCCGCTACCATCAAGCGATCGCCGAGTGGCTCGCGTTCAAGGAGCATGTCCGAACGAGCGAGGAGTACCTGACGATGCTCGCGCGGCACCGCGAGAAGTCGCTGGCGAAGTCGCAAGCGGCGGCGGCGTACCTCGCGGCGGCGGATGTCGCACGCGCGCAATACGCGAACGGCAAGGCGGCCGAGCTGTACGGCAAGGGGCTCGAGCTCATCGAACAGGGCGCCGAGGCGGACGAAGGGCAGCGCATCCGCGCGCTTCATCACTACGGCGACGTGCTGCAGGCGCTCGCGAAGAGCGAAGAGGCGCTGGCGACGTTCCGCGACATGCTGACGCACGCGTTCCGGCTCGATCTTCGCGCGAAGGGGGGCGCTGCGCACAGTCGCATCGGGCGCCTTTACCGCGAGACGGGGCGACTCGACGAGGCGGCGCAGCACTTGTCCGCGGCGCTCGCGTTGTTCGAAGAGTCCGCGGACGAACGCGGCATCGCGAGCACGCTCGACGACGTCGGGAAGCTCCACTGGCTCCGCGGCGACTACGCGCGCGCGCTCGACTACACGCAGCGCGCGCTCGCGATGCGACGCCGCATCGGCGACAGGCGATCGATCGCGCTCAGCCTCAATAACCTCGGCCTCGTCTACCAAGACTCCGGGCAGTTCAAGCCGGCGCTCGACGCGTTCGAGCAGGCGCTCGGCATTCGTCGCGAAATCGGCGATCTCGTCGGCGTCAGCATCACGCTCAACAACCTCGGCACGGTCGCGCAAGATCAACGCGACGACGCGCGCGCTCTGCAGCTCTTCACCGAAGCGCACGAGGTCGCGAAGGACACCGGCGATCGCAACCGCATCGCGCTCGTCCTCACGAACATCGGCGAGACGCACAACCGACTTGGCGACGCGAAGACCGCGATCACGTACTTGAAGCAGGCCGAAGACCTCGCCGACGAGCTCGGCGACAAGCTCGGGCTCGCTGAAGCGGTGCGCGGGCTCGGCAAGGCGTACCTCGCGCAGCGCGAGTTCACCAAGGCGCGCGAGTGCACCGGGCGCGCGGTCGAGATTTTCACCGAGGTGCAGAGCAAGGTGCAGCTCGGCGTCGCGCTGCGATCGCTTGGCGAAGTGACGGCGGCGGCGAGCGCGGGCGGCGAAGGCCTTCGCGAGGCGACGGAGCACTTGAAGCGATCGATCGCCATTTTCGAGGAGATCGGAAACGAGATCGAGCTCGCGCGAAGCTGCCGCGCGTACGCCGAGCTCCTCCGCACGACGTTCGAAGCGCAGACGGATCCCGCGGTGATGGCCGAGGCCAACGCGCTCGCGAAGCGCGCCGAGGACATCGCGGCCAAGCTCAAGATCGGATCGTTCGGAATTTCGCCCGAGGCGTTCTTCGCGACGCGTTGATGGCCGGCGGCGTTGCGGTGCGCGCGAGCGTGAAGGTGGTTCGTCGCGGTGCGGTCGTCGTGGTGGCGTTGGCGATCGGCGCGGCGGCGTGGCTCCCGCTTCTGCATCGCTTCTTCGCGCCGAGCGAGTCGGACGTCGCGCAGCCTGCGCAGTCGGTCGTCGCGCGCGGCATGTTTAAGGAGCAGCTCGGCGTGTGGGAAGACGACGCGCGCCGCACCGAGCTCCTCGCGCGGATGCGCCGGACGAACCCCGAGTGGGATTTCATGGGGCGAACGTTCGTCGCGATGGCGCTCCTCAACGAGGCGCTCCGCGATCCTTCCTCGATGGATCGGTATCTTTCGGTGGTCGATCGCATCGTCGACGACACCGAGGCGCTCATCGAGAAGCACGGCGCGGAGCATTTTCTCCTTCCGTACGCTCTGCGCGGCGCGTGGCAGGTGACGCCGCGGAAGAGCATCTTCATCGACGGCGAGCTCGCGTGGATCCACGCCGCACGCCAGCTCGTCGCGCGCGACGAGACGCGGATGCCGCAGCTCCGCGCGCACATCGATTCGATCGTCGAGCGAATGAGCGAAGGGCCCGTCGCGTCCGCCGAGAGCTACCCCGACGAGTGCTGGACCTTCTGCAACACCGTCGCGCTCGCCGCGCTCCGTGTCGCCGACGTCGCGCTGGGCGAAGATCACTCCGCGCTCCGAAAGCGATGGGTCGAGATCGCGAAGCGGCGGCTCGTCGATCCGCAGACCGGTCTCCTCGTGTCGAGCTATCGCTACGACGGCGCGCACCTCGACGGGCCCGAGGGCTCGAGCATCTTCATGTCCGCGCACGATCTCGTCCTCGTCGACGAAGACTTCGCGAAGGATCAATGGGCGCGCGCGAAGAAGGAGCTCGGTAAGGAGACGCTCGGCTTCGCGTGGGCGCGCGAGTGGCCGGCGCGCGCGAAGAAGCGCGGCGTCGACGTCGACTCGGGGCCGATCGTGCCGTTCGTCGAGGCGAGCGCCGGCGCGAGCGGGATGGCGGTGCTCGGTGCCGCGACGTTCGAGGATAGAACGATGTTGCGCGGACTGCTCGCGTCGATGGGGCTCGCGGCGTTTCCGATCGATCGCGCGGGGGCGCGCCGTTATGCGGCGAGCAATCAGGTCGGCGACGCGGTCGTCCTCTACGCAATGCTCCAAGGACCGATCGTCGCCCGCGTGAAGAGCGGCAAATGAAGACGGTCCCGCGCGCGGCGCGCGTGCTCGTCGCGGCGTCGGCGTTCCTCGCGCTCGCGCTCGCGGCGCTTCATCTCTTCGGCGCGCGCGACTCGGTGTCGATCCTCTCGGGGACGATGCCGGCCGGCGGCGGCGAGAGCGCGGCGCTCGGCGCGCTCTACGTCCTCGCTTGGTTCGGGACGGTCGTCGCGTCGCCGCCGATGGTCTTCGCCGCGCTGCTTCTGACGGCGTTGCGGCTCGCGAGGAGGGGGAGCGACTGATCATCTTCTGACGTTCGCGCGCTCTCGACTATGCTCCCGCCACAATGTCTTCCCCGTTCGCCTCCGCGAGCCCGATCGACGGCTCCGCGCTCTCCGATGTCGACGCGACCTCTCTCGACGAAATCGACGCGCTCGTCGCCGGCGCGCGAGGCGCCCAGCGCCCGTGGGCCGAGAAGAGCGTCGCCGATCGCGTCGCCGCCTTGGCCCCCGCGAAGGATCGCATCCTCGATCGCGCCGAAGCGATCGCCAAACAGATCCACGACGAGGTCGGCAAGCCCGAGGCCGAAGCGCTCCTCGGCGAAGTGCTCGCATCGGCCGACGTGATCTCTTACTGGAGCGAATCGATCGAAGAGCTCCTCGAAGCGCACGAGGTCGAGTTCGACAGGATGACGTACCCCGGAAAGCGCGGCGTCATCCACCGCGACGCGCGCGGCGTCGTCGTCGTCATCATGCCGTGGAACTTCCCGTTCGCGCTTCCGCTGCGAACGATCGTGCCGGCGCTGCTCGCGGGCAACGCGGTCGTGTTCAAGCCGAGCGAGATCTCGCCGCGATGCGGGGCGCTCGTCGGCGAGATCTTCAAAGGACTCTTGCCGGAAGGCATCCTCACCATCGTGCAGGGGGGCGGCGACGCGGGCGCGGCGGTCTCGAAGGCCGACGTCGATCTCGTCGTGTTCACCGGCAGCGTCGCGAGCGGTCGCAAGGTCGCGCACGCCTGCGCCGAGAAATTGATCCCGTGCTCGCTCGAGCTCGGCGGGAAAGACGCGGCGATCGTGTTGGCCGACGCGAACCTCGATCGCGCGGCGAACGGAATCGTGTGGGGCGCGATGATGAACGCCGGGCAAAACTGCGCGGCGATCGAGCGCGTGTACGCCGAGGCGTCGATCGTCAAACCGCTCACCGACAAGATCGTCGCGGCGACCAAGGCACTCCGCGCCGGCGACGACGTCGGTCCGCTCACGACGAGCGCGCAGCGAACGACCGTCGCGCGTCACGTCGACGCCGCGAAAGAAGCGGGCGCTGAAGTCCTCGCAGGCGGCGAGGCCGGCGAAAAAGGATACGCGTACGCGCCGACCGTCCTCAGCGTCAGCGACGACGACAGCGATCTCATGCGCGAAGAGACGTTCGGCCCCGTCCTCCCGATCGCGACGGTCGCGAACGCCGAAGACGCCGTCACGCGGGCGAACGCGTCGAAGTACGGCCTCACCGCGAGCATCTGGACCAAGGACGTGAAGCGCGGCGAGAAGATCGCGCGACGTCTCCGCGCGGGCGTCGTGACGATCAACAACCACTCATTCACCGGCGCGCTCCCGAGCGCACCGTGGAGCGGGCACGGCGACACCGGCTACGGCATCACCAACTCGCCGCTCGCGCTCGACGCGCTGACGCGGCCGCGCTTTTTGCTCGTCGACACCAGCCGCGGCAAGCGCGAGCTCTGGTGGTACCCGTACACGCCGGCGCTGAAAACAGTCGCGCTCGCGCTCGCCGTTCTACGAAGCGGGACCGCGGGCCTCGTCGCGAAGGTGAGCGCGTTCTTTCGATTGCTCGGCGCGTTCCGCAAGCGTTGGAGCTGACGCTCAATAGGTGATGACGCTCTCGACGGTCGTCGGCGCGAGCTTTTCGCGACCGCCGAGGAAGCCGAGCTCGACGACGAATGCGTACGCGACGAGCTCGCCGCCTTGCCTGCGTACGAGCTCGCCCGCGGCCTGGGCGGTGCCGCCCGTCGCGAGCACGTCGTCGACGACGACTACGCGCGCGCCTTCGCGGATCGCGCCGAGGTGCATCTCGAGCTCGGCGGTGCTGTATTCGGTGATGTACGCGACGCGATCGGCGGCCGCGGGGAGCTTGCCGGGCTTGCGCGCCGGAACGAAGCTCGCGTTGAGCCGCGCCGCCAGCGCGCCGCCGAAGATGAACCCGCGCGCTTCGATGCCGACGATCGCGTCGACGTGGTCGCCGATGAGCCGCTCGGCCATCCCGTCGAGCACCATGTGAAACGCGCGCGGCACCGCGAGGAGCGTCGTGATGTCCTTGAAGAGGATTCCCTTCTTCGGGAAATCGGGGACGTCGCGGATGAGCGATCGCGCCCACGCGTAGCGGTCGCCTCCCGGCGCGGATCGCGGTGGCGGAGGCGACAGGGTGCGCGCGGAGTAGAAGCTCGGCGGTAGCGACGATTTCGTCGGACGCGCAGCGCTCGTGCGCAGCGTCGTCGGGGGGACGGTCGTCCTGGTTTTCTTCTTCGTCTTCTTCGCCGCCATTCGTCGGTCTCCTAGTCCCCCGTTGTCTCCGTTGCCGCCGCGAGCGCGCGCGCGACGTCCGCGTCTTCCGTCGACGTGAGATCGAGCATGAGCGGCGTGATCGACGCGACGCCTTCGTCGTACGCGTCCGTGTCGCTCCCCGGATTCGACTCGTGACGCACGCCGGGCCCGCCGAGCCACAGGTACTCGCGCCCGCGCGGATCTTTTCGGAAGTCGACCGCCTCTTCGTAGATTCGCGCACCGAGGTGCGTCGCGCGGATCTTCCCTGCCCACGCCTTCGGGAAGTTCAAGTTGAGGAGCGGCGTCCGTCCGGATGCATACGGCGCGCGCTTCAGCAGATCGATCGCGATGCGCGTGCTCGCCTTCGCGACGTTGGCGAAATCCAAACCGTGAAACGCGCTCGTCGCGACCGCGGGAATCCTGCGCAGCGCCGCCTCGCGCGCGGCCGCGACCGTGCCCGAGTAGAAGACGTCCTGCCCGAGGTTCATGCCGTGGTTGATCCCCGACACGACGAGATCCGGCCGGCGCGGGACGACGCGCTGCCCGGCGTGCAGCGCGACATAGATGCAGTCTGCAGGTGTACCGTCGAGCGCGAAGACGCCGGGCTCGACCTGGCGAAGGCGCATCGGGCGATGAAGGCTCAGTGCGTGGCTGCTCGCGCTCTGCTCGGACTCCGGCGCGGCGACGATCACCTCGGCGTGCTCGGAGAGCGCGGCGCGAAGCGCGCTGATTCCACGGCTCGCGTAGCCATCGTCGTTGGAGAGGAGCACGAGCGGGCGATCGGCCATGGGAGCCGGCGACGGTAGCAGCTATCCTCGCCCGTCGTGAAGACGCGCAAGGTCGACGTCATCGACGATTTCCACGGTCCGGCCGGTACGGTCAAGGTCGCCGATCCTTATCGCTGGCTCGAGGACGGCGAGGCGGACGAGGTTCGCGCGTGGACCGACGCGCAGAACGCACGGACGCGAGCGCTCATCGCGGAGATCCCCGGACGCGACGAGCTTCGCGCGCGCATCGAAGCGCTCCTGGAGATCGGATTCACGTCGCCGCCGGCCGTGCGCGCGTTCGGCGCGGGTCGTCGCTATTTTCATCAGCGGCGCGTCGGTCGCGAGATCCATCCGATCCTCTACGTGCGCGACGGCGTCGACGGCGAAGATCGCGCGCTCCTCGATCCCGCGACGCTCTCCGCTGACGGCGCGACCGCGGTCGATTGGTGGTACCCGTCGCGCGACGGCGCGCTCGTCGCGTGGGGATCGAGCGAAGGGGGCACGGAAGAGAGCACGCTTCGCATCCGCGACGTCGCCACCGGCGCGGATCTCGACGACCGCATCGCGTACACGCAGCACGCGTCCGTCGCGTGGCTCCCCGGAGGCCGCGCCTTCTACTACACGCGCCACGCCACACCCGGCACCGTCCCGCCCGGCGACGAGAAGTACATCGCGCGCGTCTACCGTCACACCCTCGGCGACGATCCCGCGCACGACGTCCTGGTCTTCGGCGAAGGGCGCGACAAGCTCGACATGCCGTCGATCGACATCGCGCCTGGCGGTCGCTGGCTCGTCGCGCGCGTGCACCGCGGTTGGGAGCGGAGCGAAGTGTACGTGCGCGATCTCGCCGTGGGCGACGACGCTCCGTGGATCGCCGTCGTCGAAGGGATCGACGCACTCTTCGAGCCGATCGCGCTCGACGATCGCATGCTCGTCCTCACGAACGACGGCGCGCCTCGTTACAAGCTGGTCGAGGTCGACTACGCGCGGCCCGAGCGCGCGGCGTGGCGCGAGATCCTCGCGGAGCGGGACGACGTGCTCGGTGACGTCGCGATCGCTCGCGGATCGATCGTCGCCGCGTTCCTCCACGAAGCGGCGACGCGTCTCGAGCGCTTCGACACGAACGGAACATCGCTCGGCGAGATCGCGCTGCCGTCGATCGGAAGCGCGACCGTGCACGCCGAGCCGGGGCAAGACGAAGTCTTCGTCGGCTACACGAGCTACACGACGCCGTACGAAGTGCATCGCCTCGACACGACGTCGCCGTCGCCGCGGCTCGAGCTTTGGGAGAAGGTCGGCGTGGGCTTCGCGCCGCCCGACGTCAGCGTTCGCGTGATGCACGCGACGTCGAAGGACGGAACGCGCGTCCCGATGTTCGTGATCGAACGAGCGGGCGCATCGACCAGCGCGCCGCGTCCCGCCGTCCTCTACGGCTACGGCGGATTCAACCTGTCGATGACGCCGGCGTTCAGCGCGCGCACGCTCCTCTTCGTCGAACGCGGCGGCGTGTGGATCAACGCCGTCTTGCGAGGCGGAGGCGAGCTCGGCGAAGGGTGGCACCGCGGCGGGATGCTCGAGAAGAAACAGAACGTCTTCGACGACGTCGTCGCGTGCGCGGAAGAGCTCGTCACGCGCGGCATCACGTCGGCGTCGCGCCTCGCGATCATGGGCGGCTCGAACGGCGGGCTCCTCGTCGCGGCCGCGATCACGCAGCGTCCGGATCTCTTCCGCGTCGGCATGAGCTTCGTCCCGCTCACCGACATGCTGCGCTACCACCGCTTCCGAATCGGCAGCCTCTGGATCCCGGAGTACGGAAGCGCCGACGAGCCCGCGCAGTTTCCGTTTCTCTACGCGTACTCGCCGTACCATCGCGTCGTCGACGGCACGCGCTACCCGTCCGTGATGCTCACGACCGCAGAGGGCGACTCGCGCGTCGATCCGATGCACGCGCGAAAGATGGCGGCGCGGTTGCAGGAGGCGCAGGCGATCGCGGGATGTGACTCCGAACGACCAATCGTCCTTCGCGTCGAATCGAAGGCGGGCCACGGAGCAGGGAAACCAACGACGCAACTCATCGACGAAGCGACCGAGGAGCTGGCATTCCTGCTTCGGGAGTTGGAGATGCTGTAGGCAAAATAAGCACTGAAAATGCGATCAGCTATTTTGGCGATGGGCATCTGTTCAGCTATGGTGCCTCCATGAGCTACGAAATCCAAGTTCTCCGGGCGATGTTGCGGTTGGCGAGGAAGCGCGAGGCGGCAGACGAGGCGGCACTGCTCGTCCGCGTAGGAGGGACGGCGGCCGAGCTTCGGACGGCGCTCCGGCGACTCGAAAGACAAGACCTCGTCGACCGGATCGACGCGACGCATGCGCGGCTCACTCTCGCCGGGTTCGCCGTCGCCGTCGCGACCGCGAAGCTCCGCGTCCCCGTTTCCGCGAGCGCGGCCGCCGCTCCCGTCGCGATCGCAGCGAAGGCGAAGCGCGCTGTCCGCACGCGCCGGCGCATCCGCGCGGCGTGACGTCACCCTTTGAACGTCGAAGGCCCCGCGTCGCCGAACGGATCATCCCGCTCGCGCACCGCCTGCCGAAACCCCGCCTCCATCGCGCGCCGCTGAAACGCGTACCCCTCGGCGGTGTGCCGCGCGACACCGTCGAACACGGTCCCGACCAGCTGCGACATCGCGAGCCCTTGCGCGAGCGTCACTTGGTTCGTGTGAAGCTTCATCATGACCAGTTGATTGATCGGCACGCGCGCGATCCGATCGAGCAACGCCTCGAAGCGCTCGTCCAGTCGATTCGCGGGCGGCGCTTCGATCGCGAGCCCCCACTCGACGGCTTCCTTTCCCGAGAGGCAGTCGCCCGTGAACAGCAGCCGCTTCGCGCGCTGCGCGCCCAACCGATACGCCCACAGCGACGTCGTCGGCACGCCCCACACGCGCGCCGGCGGATAGCCGATCTTCGCCGTCTCTTCGATGACGAGGAGATCCGAGCACAGCGCCATGTCGGTTCCGCCGGCCACGCAAAACCCGTGCACTTTGCACACGACCGGCTTCTCGCCGTGGAACAGCGACATGAAGCCGCGCACGTTGCGGCTCATCATCGCGAAGTCGACCATCGGATCCCACGTCGACGACGGATCGTGATTCTGCGCGAGGACGATCGGATCGAGCGGTGAGCCGGGCGGGGCTTCGTTCTCTTCGAGCCCGTCCGCGCGCTGCTCGGCGGACGCGACGAGATCGTACCCGCCGCAGAATCCTTTTCCGTTTCCCGCGAGCGCGATGACGTGCACCGACGGATCGAGGTTCGCGCGCTCGACGCACGCGGCGAGCTCTTGCGGCATCTCGAGCGTGATCCCGTTGCCGCGCGCCGGCCGGTTCAACGTGATGCGCGCGATACGGCCCGATGTTTCGTACGTCATCGTTCGCAAGTCCATGACGCGCAGAGTAACCTCGCGCCGGTGGACGCGCGTGCGACATACGACGACGGCAAAGCGAAGCGCACTCGTGAAGCGGCGGCCGAGGAGGCGCGGTCGCGAACCGTCGGAGCGGCGCGTCTCGTGGTGGCCGCGGCGTTCTTCGTCGTCGTCGGCGCGATCATCTGGGTGCCGTTGCCGACCGAGGCGTGGGCCGGCGCGGTCGCGTGCGTCGCCGTCTTCGCCGCGCTCGTCGTCGTCCACGCGCGCACCGAGCGAGGAAAAGAGCGCGCGATCGCCGCGCTACGCTTCTACGAGCGCGGCATCGCTCGCCTCGAAGGAAAGTGGAACGATCTCCCGTCGACCGGCGAACGTTTCCGCACCGTCGATCATCCGTTCACGGACGATCTCGACGTCTTCGGTCGCGCGTCGCTCTTCCAGCGACTCGACGCCACCGAGACGCGCTTCGGCGAAGAGCGACTCGCCGCGCTCCTCGCGCACGACGGCGTGACCAAGAATTTTCCGAACGACGTTCGCGAGCGCCAGCGCGCGGTCACCGAGCTCGCGCCGCGCGTCGCGTTTCGTGAACAGCTCTCCGCGCTGGGCGCGATCCTCTCGACCGAAAAGCCGGATCCGCGTCCGTTCCTCGATTGGGCCGAGGGCTCGCTCCCGTTTCCGCACAACGCCGCGCTCGCGTTCGTCGCGCGCGTCTTGCCGATCGTCGTCGTGGCGCTCCTCGCGTTCGGGTCCGCGCTCTCGCTCGGACGCGGACCGCTCGTCGGCGTTCTCGTGCTCGAGCTCCTCGTCGGGCTCGCCGTCCGTGGCAAGGTCGTTCGCATCGCGGCCATCGTCGCCGCGCGCGAAGCCGGCGTCGCGAGCTACGCCGACATGCTCGCGATCCTCGAGAAAGAAAAATTCGAATCGCCGCTCCTCCTCGAGCTCCAAACGCGCCTTCGCGCATCCGGCGCGAGCGCCACCGCCGAGATGCGATCGCTCGGACGGATCCTCGGTTTCCTCGAGGCGCGGAACAACGAGATCTGGCGATTTTTCATCGGGCCTGCGCTGCTCTGGGATCTCAACTGCGTCATCTTCCTCGAGCGATGGCGTGAGCGCGCCGGCAAACGCGCGCGTGATTGGTTCGTGGTGCTCGGAGAGATCGAAGCGCTCGCCAGCCTCGCCGGCTACGCCTTCGAGCGAAGAGACGACACGATGCCCGAGCTCTGCGAGGCGCCGACGTTCGAGGCGCGCGGACTCGGGCATCCGCTGCTCCGCGACGATCGCCGCGTCGCCAACGACGTCGGCCTCGCCGGTCCCGGGTACGGCCTCATCGTCACCGGCTCGAACATGTCGGGCAAGAGCACGCTCCTCCGCGCGATGGGCGCCAACGCCGTCCTCGCGCTCGCAGGTGCGCCCGCGTGCGCGCGCTCGCTCCGCATCGGCCCCGTGCGCGTCGTCAGCAGCATGCGCGTGCGCGACTCGCTGGAGGACGGCGTGTCGCATTTCTACGCCGAGCTGCAGAAGCTGAAGCGCGTCGTCGATCTCGCGCGCAAGAAGGACGAAGGTACCGTCTTCTTCTTGCTCGACGAGATCCTCCACGGGACGAACTCGCGCGAGCGGATCCTCGGCGCGCGCGCGATCATCCGCGAGCTCCTCGCGCGCGGCGCGATGGGCGCCGTGTCGACGCACGATCTCGGCATCAGCGATCTCGATCGCGAGCTCGCGGATGCGGGCGGTGCGAGCGTCCTCCGCAACGTGCATTTTCAGGAGCAGGTCGAGGGCGAGAAGATGACGTTCGACTATCAGTTGCGCGAAGGGATCGTGCAGAGCTCGAACGCGCTGCGCCTGATGAAGCTCGTTGGGATCGACGTCGTCTCGCCCGACGCGTAGCATCCACCTATGAACGAGGTGGCGAAGACGAAAGGGCGAGTGATGACCGGGCTGGTGAGCCACGGGCGCCCTCGTTCGGGCGACGAAGCAAGCGCGCGGTCGGTAGGCGAGGTGATCGTACGTGCGGAGTTCACGCTCGTGCGCAGCGTCGTCGTCAAAGGCGAGGCGCAGCACCTGCAGGCGCTCGTACAAAACGTCTCGAACGACAACGAGACCGACGCGCTGATCCTCATCGGCGGCACCGGCTTCGGACCGAAGGACGAAACGTGCGAAGCGCTCGCGCCGTTCTTCGAGAAGCACATCGAAGGGTTCGCCGAAGCGTATCGGCGCCTCTTGCGGAATGAGCACGGCGTGCACTCGCTCCTCTCGCGCGGGATCGCGGGTGTGTTCAATCAGTGCGTCGTCTTCGCGCTCACGGGGACGTCGGAGGATGTGCGAATCGCGACCGAGCTCCTGATCGCGCCGGTGCTCACTGAGGCGATAGCGCTCGCGTACGGCCGTCCCGTTCCGCCCAGGTAACGCGCGGGCGCGCACAGCGGCGGAGAACGTTGTATCTTCTCCGCTGGGGACTTTTCGCCGCGGAGCTTGCCAATGAACCATCGTCCGAGCTGGCTGGGTGCGGTCGTGTTGGTCGGAGTGACGGCGGGGACCATCGCCGCGTGCTCGGACAACGGAGCGGTGACATTCGGGAACGGCTTCGACGGCGGGACGCTCGGTGAGGGCGGGCTCCCGTCGGGCGCCGGCGTCGGACAAACCTGCGATGACAAGACGGCGTGCCGACCGGGCCTCACGTGCACCGGTGGAAAGTGCGCGCCGAGCCACGCCGGCGCCGACGGAACGCCGTGCGTGATCAGTGCAGAGTGCAAGATGGGCGACTACTGCGGCGCGATGCGGACGTGCGTCCCCGCCGGGATGGGCGGCGACGGCGCGGCGTGCAAGAGCGACGGCGACTGCCAGTCGGGCTTCCGTTGCGACATCGTCGGCTTCTCGCTCGCGTGCAAGGCCGAAGGGATGGTCGACGTCGGCGGCGCATGCGTGTCGAGCGCCGACTGCTTCGGCGGGCTCGCGTGCGCGAACAAGACGTGCGCGCCGCTGCCGCCTGGCCCCGGCGGTCTTCCGCCCATCGGTCTCCCGACGTGGAAGGGTGCAGACTGCACAGATGTGATGGGCCAAACGGCCGCGTATTTCCGCGTCCCGCGCGGAATGGACGACGGCGACTTCTACCGCCTCCCGTTCCCGAACGACGTCCGCCTGAAGGCGGGCCATCCCGATCTCTCCGGACACCCGTCGCCCGGCACCGAGCTCCTCGGGTTCGATCCGGTCGATCGCTATCTCCGCGACGTCGAGAAGAACACCGACGGCTTCACGACGTACCCGACGATGTTCTTCCGCTTCAGCGCCTCGGTCGACTTCGAGTCGATGAAGAAGGCGGGCGCGCTCAAGTTCGTGGACGTGACGACCGGCGCGGGGAACGATCTCGGATTTTATTGGTCGGCGACGACCGGGCGCACGTCCTACGTCTGCAATAACTTCGTTTCGATCCGTCCGTCCGTCGGCGAGCCGCTGAAGCCGGGGCACACGTACGCCATGATCATGACGAACGTGGTCGTCGACGCGAAGCAAGCGGCGGTCAAGGTGTCCGACGATCTCACGGCGCTCCTCGGTGCATCGGCGCCGACGGACGCCGCGCTCGCGACTGCCTACGCCGCGTACAAGCCGCTTCGCGACTGGGCGGCGGCGAAGAGCTACGCGCTCGGCTCGATCTTGAACGCGACGGTGTTCACGGTCGGCCAGCCGACGCGCGCGCCGTCGAAGCTTCCGGCGGCGGTCGCTGCGGCCGCGTCACCGGCGGCGACAGGCTGGGTGAAGTGTGGATCGGGCGCGTCGCCGTGTCCGCAAGCGACGGGCGATCGCGCGTGCGGCTCCGCGGATCCCGCGTTCGACGAGCTTCACGCGCTCGTGAGCTTGCCGATTTTCCAGAAGGGGAGCGCGCCGTATTTCGCGCCGCTCGACGGCGGCGATTTCGAGCTCGCGGCGGACGGCACGCCGCAAGTGCAGCGCACCGAGCAGGTGTGCATGGCGCTCACGATTCCCAAAGGGGTCACGATGCCGGCGACGGGATGGCCGCTCGTCATCTACGCGCACGGCACCGGCGGTAGCTTCCGCAGCCACGTGACGGAAGGGGTCGCGGCGCGACTCGCGAACGCCAGCGACGGCAACGGCGGACAGTTTCACGCGGCGGTGCTCGGGATCGATCAGGTGCAGCACGGCCCGCGTCGCGGCAGCTCGATGGACTCGCCGAACAATCTCTTCTTCAATTTCGCGAACCCGTCGGCGGCGCGCGGCAATCCGCTGCAAGGCGCGGCGGATCAGCTGTCGCTCGTGCGCTTCGCGAAGGGGTTCGACCTGATGAGCGGCGCGTCGCCGACCATGGCCGAGATAAAATTCGGACCGATCGCGTATTGGGGGCACTCGCAAGGCGCGACCGAGGGGGGGATCGCGATGCCGTACGCGACCGGCGTCGCGGGCGCGGTCATGAGCGGTCAAGGCGCGAGCCTCATCGACGCGCTTCTCGGTAAGAAGAGCCCGGTCGACATTGCCGACGCGCTCCCCGTCGTGCTCGTCGAGCCGGGCGGTGTCGACGTGTTCCATCCGGTGCTCTCGATTTTGCAAAACGCGATCGACGTCGCGGATCCGCTGAATCACGCCGGTGCGTTCTTTGCTGCGCCGATCGCGCCCGCGAACCTGAAGCACGTCTTTCAACCGTATGGCCTCGGCGATACGTTCGCGCCGCCCGCGAGTGAACGCGTGTTCGCGATCGCAGCGGGGCTCGGCGTGGCGACGCCGCCGGTCGGCGTGATGGGCGACAAGATCAACGACGCGATGCTCCTTCCCGTTCCGGCGGGGGGCAACGTCACCGTCATGACGACGTCGTTCACGGCGATCGTCCGCGAGTACGCCGCGTCGGGCTTCGACGGGCACTTCGTCTCGTTCAAGGACGCGAGCGCGAAGAAGGACGTCGATCTGTTCCTCGTCAATTCGCTCTCGGCGAAGGTCCCGAAGATCGGGCCGTAGCGCTAGCGATCGCCGCCGCTCTTCGCGAGCACGACGAGCACGCCGCTCTCGTCGTCGGGCCTCAGAACGGGTGCAGCGACGACGCGATCGTCGATTGCGAACGCGACGCGTTTTCCGGAGCGCGCGATTTCGGCGAGCGCCGCGCGTCCTTGCGAATCGAACGTGACGAAGACGCCGTCGCGTCGCGCCTCGATGTGCGCGACGTGCTCGCCGCCGATCGCCGCGGGTACGACGACGAGGAACGTCCAGACGAACGAGTCGGCCACGTCGCGCACGCCGAGCAGCAAGCGCCGTCCGTCCGGAGGGGTGACGGTGGCGACGAAGCGAGCGAGCGGCGCGTCGTGCTCGCGCGGTGTCCGGAGGCTCGCGCCGTCGGGGAGAGCCGGAAAGGGCACATCGCGCTCGCGCCCGGCGAACGCGCGCGTCTCTTCGTCGAGCGCGTAGACGTCGACGCGGGTGATCGCGCGGGCATCGAACGTCGCGAGCGGCGAGTCGTCGGAGCAGCTCTTCACGCATGAGGACGCGCCGATCGCGAGCGAGATCATCGCCCCTGCATGTGCCATCGTCCGCCGCATGTCGTCCGCCTTTGATACCCTCGTCGACCGATGATTTCGATCGATTCGTGGCGAGAGCGCGGGCGGTACCTCGAGACGCCGGACGGTCGCATCTTCGCGATCGACATTCCGGGAGGGAGCGCGCCGGTCCCGGTCCTCGTCCTCCACGGATTTCCGACGTCGTCGTGGGACTTCGCCGCCACGATCGAGAAGCTCGCCGCGCGGCGCCGCGTCGTCGCGTTCGACTTCATCGGAATGGGCCTCTCCGACAAGCCGGCGTCGCACGGCTACTCGCTCTTCGAACAAGCCGACATCGCGATTCACGTCGCGCGCGAGCACGGGCTCACGCGGGTGCATCTGTGGGCGCACGACATGGGGACGAGCGTCGCAACCGAGTTGCTCGCGCGTCGTGAGCGCGGCCTTCTTCCGTTCGAGCTGACGAGCTTCGTGTTGATGAACGGCAGCGTCCACATCGAGCTCGCGCACCTCACCGTCGGACAAAAGGTCCTCAAGAGCCCGCTCGGTCCGCTCTTCGCAAGGCTCAACTCGCGCACGACGTTCAAGGCGCAGATGCGCCGGATCTTCGCGCGCCCGCCCGCCGACGAAGAGCTCGACGGAATGTGGGAGCTCGTCGCTCGCGACGACGGCGCGGCGCGCCTCGCGAGCATCATCCGCTACACCGAAGAGCGCGCGCGATTTCGGCGCCGATGGATCGGCGCGCTCGAGCGCTGCGATTTGCCGGCGCTCATCGCCTGGGGTCGACGCGATCCCGTCGCGGTGATGGCGATCGCCGAGAAGCTCGCCGGCGAGATCCCGGGTGCGAAGCTCGAGGTGTGGGACGATCTCGGGCACTACCCGCAGGTCGAGGATCCGGCGCGCGTCGCGGACACGGTCGGGAGGTTCTTCGACGCGTGCGGCTCCGCGGGCGGTTAGCGCGCGCGTACGTCGCGGCGTCGGTTACGGATAACGAACCGTGCGATCGGCGCCGTCGGACGCGGGCTCGAACTTCGCCTTCTCAATCGCCTCTCCAACGCACTTCACGAGTTTGTCCTGTAGCGCAGCCGTGCTGAGGCTCGCTTTCTTGACGGTGCCGTCCGCCGCGACGGTGATCGTCCCCTCGACGCGCTCTTCGGGCTTCGGATCGCGACCAAGGATCTTCGCGTAGCAATCGCGGACGCGCGGATCGATCTGCACGCGCAGCACGCGGTCCATCGCGGCAGCGACCGCACCCTGGGCAACCGGCGCGTCGCCCACCGGCGCGGTGTGCGCGGCGGCGGGAGCCGGCGGCGCCTTCGAGAGCGGCGCGGGAGCGGGCTCGATTTCGATGTCGTCGCCGCCCGCGTGGCTGCCGTCGGGCCCGAGCGACGATATGCGCGTCTCGGTCTCCGTGCATCGAATGATGAACTCGTGCCCCCACGCATCGAGATCGTCGGCGAGCGCGTCGAGGTTTCGGTCCGCCTTGAGCGTCGCGACCGTAGGACACGCGCCAGCGATGTGCTGCGCGCGCCAATCGGTCACCGCCGAACGGATCACGCGTGCGCGTCGCTGCGTGAGCTCGAGCTGATGATTTGGCGCACTGCCCGCGGTCCCGGACGTCGGTGACGTCGTGCCGGAGGGGGGCGCCGACGCGTTGCACGCGACGAAGATCGAAATGACGGCGACAGCGAGGACGACGCGCACGAGAGCAGCGTACTTCAGAGCTCGCCGTCGGTGAATGCCATGACACGGGCGATCTCGGTCGTCCCGCACGCGAGCGCGACGAGCCGATCGACGCCGAGCGCGTTCCCGCCGCTCTCCGGGATCCCCCGTTCGAGCGCGGCGAGGAATTTTCGGTCGACCGGATAAACCGGGAGCCCACGCTTCATTCGCTCTTCCTGATCGCGCTCGAAGCGTGCGCGTTGCTCGATCGGATCGACGAGCTCGCCGAATCCGTTGCACAGCTCGACGCCGGCGACGTAGAGCTCGAAGCGCTCCGCCACCGCCGGATCGCCCGGTTTCTTCCGCGCGAGCGACGCCTGCGTCGCGGGATACTCCGTGAGGAACACAGCGTGATCGAGCGCCGCCAACGCCGGCTCGACGCGGTCGACGAGCGCGCGAAAAAATCGATCCTCGTTGCGAGCCGCCGCATCGAGCGTCTCGTCGCGCGTCATCCCGGCGAAGCGCTCGAACGCGTCGCACACCGTCATTCGCGCGAACGGCGCCGTCGTCCGCACGACCCGCGCATCGAGCTTGACCTCGCCCGACGTCACCGCGTCGACGAGCTCTTCGGTGTCGCGCATCACGTCGTCGACGCCCGCGTGCGCGCGGTACCACTCGAGCATCGTGAACTCCGAGTTGTGACGTGAACCAACCTCGCCGCGCCGAAAACACTTCGACATCTGAAAGATCCGCGCGTGCCCGTCCGCGAGGAGCCGCTTCATCTGGTACTCGGGCGACGTCGTCAGGTAGCGCGCGAGCCCGTCGCCGACGCCGAACGCGTCGAGGTGCACGTCGAGCCCGGGCGAGGGAACGAGGACCGGTGTCTCGACCTCGAGAAAATCCTTCTCCTCGAAGAAGCGGCGTATGCGCCGGACGATCGCCGCGCGCTCCGCGAGGTGCTTCACGGCGAGAGACCGCGCAGGACGATCTGCGCGAGCTGCCCTGCCGAACGCGCGAGCGCGCCCTTCTCGGCCTTGCCGAGCGCCCAGGTGAGCGCGACGCCGTCGAGCGCGCCGAACGTCACGCGCGCCGCGAGGCTCGCCGACACGTCCTTGCGAAACTCGCCCGCCGCTTGCCCCTCGGCGACGACCTTCGCGATCGCGTCGAGGTACGCGACGAAGCGCGGCGCTGCGTACTCCTTCAACAGCTTGCTCGACTGACGAATGATGACCGTGATCACCTCGGCGAGATCGCGCTCGCCTTCGAGGAGGCCGAGCTGCAGCTCGATCACGCGACGTAGCTTGGCCGCGGCGGTCTGCTCTTTCGGCAGCTCGTCCTTCATGTATTGGAGGAGCTTGGCGACGCGGTCCTCGAAGAGCGAGACGAGGAGCTCGTCCTTCGATTTGAAATAGAGGTAGATCGTCCCGTCGGCGACGCCCGCCGCCTTCGCGACCTCGCTCACGCGCGTGGCGTAGAAGCCCTTCTTCGCGAAGACACGCACCGCGGCGTCGAGGATGCGCTCGCGCTTGTCTCCGGTCGCGCGAGTGCGTGGCCGCTTCTGCGCGACGCGGGCCTTCGGTCGGGAACTGAGTGAGGGTTCACTCATTCATCAGGAAGTAGCAAGCTGGCGCGTGCAGGTCAACGTGCCCAGCATTGCTGCGAGCAAACGGGCCTGCTCAGCGCGCCGCCATCACGAACATGCGCTCGGCGAACGCGCCGATCTGGTGCGCCATCCACGGTCCCGCGACGACGAGCGCCGCGATCACCGCGAGCAGGCGCGGCAAATGCGCGATCGTCGGATCTTGAACCTGCGTCGCCGCCTGGAGCGCCGCCACCACGAGCCCGACCACCGCCGCCACCGCGAGCACCGGCAGCGTCACCGCCGCCATGAGAAGGAGCGCCTCTTGCGCGTGCTGAACGAGCTCCCCCGTCGGCATGTCTGCGACGCTCAGCCGCCGTCGACGGTCGCGTCGGCTGACGACGAGTCGGACGTCGACGTGTCGGCCGTCGATGCATCCGCGCCCGAATCGGGCGGTCCGGGATTGCCGCCGACCGGCGCGTGCTTCACCGCGCAGACGGCGGTGGTCGCGGTTGTGCGATCGAGCGGGCAGCAGATGTCGGAGTTCGACCCGAGATCCGTCTTGCTCGTGCAAGCGAACCCGTCGTTGCAGTCGTCGTTTCCGCCGTTGGCCGCGTTCTGATCGCAGCGCTCGCCCTCTGGCTGATTGGCGCAACCCGCCGTCGGCAAGACGACCACGAAGCCTGCCGCGAGCGCGGCGCCGACGATGGCGGAGCGAAAGAACGACGCCTTTTTCTTGTTGGACGGTCCCACGGCGAGCGGTCTTAGCATTTTCTCCAAGCGAATGGGTGCTCGCCCGCAGGGCGAACATTCAGTGGTCTTTCTCTTTCAACTTCTCCTCTTTGGCCTCGACGGCGGCGGTGACGAGCCGGAGGTATTGCGCCGCGCTCGCCACCGAGAAAATGAGCGACAGGTAGACGAGCATCTGCCCGACCTTGATCATGTCGACGACGCCCAGATCGATGCCGATGTACGACAGGTGGTACGGGTAGCCGAGGACGAGCGCGATGATGCCGATCATCTGCAGGGCCGTCTTCGTCTTGCCCTCTTGGCCGGCGCTGATGACGACGCCTTCGCTCGACGCGACGCTGCGAAGCGCGGTCACGCTGATCTCGCGCGCGAGGAGGACGACGACGACCCACGCCGAGATGCGCCCCATCGGCACCATCCAGACGAGCGCGGCCATCACGATGAGCTTGTCGGCGAGCGGGTCGAGGAATTTGCCGAGCACGCTGACGATGTCGAGCTTTCTCGCGAGGTAGCCGTCGAGCATGTCGGTGATCGCGGCGACCGTGAAGACGAGCGCAGCCCAGAAGCCGTCCTTCGGTGTGTCCTTGTCGAGGAACCACAAGAACACGGGGATCATCACGACCCGCGCCATCGTCAGCAGGTTCGGGATGTTGAGCGCGTCCTCGGCCATCGAGCGGCGCCGCTCGAGGCGTTCGCTCGGGCTCGTTGCGGGGACGGTTGGATCGTGCGCGGTCACGGCGTTCTTGGAATGCCACAGCTGAGGAAGGACTGCGACGGAAAGCGCTCGGCGGGGCTGGGTTTACCGTTCGGGCGCCGACCGCGAAGAAGCTCTCGTCGTGGTTCAAACCTTCAAGCTGCTCGACGACCGGTGACATGCGCTCCGCGGAGCTCGACGCCGCCAAGAAGATGGCGTTCGGCAATCATTCTGATCGCGCGTCGGTAAGCTTCCTGAACCCAAGTTCGTCTTCTGAACGAGCGGAGGTTCAGTTTCCAAACGCGTGAGCACTCGCGGATCGGCTTCGCAGCCGAATTCTCGATTGGGCCTCCGGTTGCAATGCCCCCTGTCGCCAACGGGGGGAACCGGAGGCGACGACATGATCAAGCTGAGTGCGATGGCGTGTGCAGTTCTCGTCGGTGGAAGTCTGATGGGATGTGCCGCGGAATCGTCCGCACCTGCTCCGACTCCGACACCGGCGTCGGGCGGTAGCGCGAGCAGTGTCCAAGGGACTCTGACCGTGAACACTAGCGATAGGATCGTCACGGGCACGTACCAGCTCGGGCAAGACTTGCTCACGTTCGAATCGGCGAAGAGCGCCGGCGGCGCGTACGCGACGAAGATCGTCGCGCGCGGCATCACGCTGACGACCCTTGTCGACGACCAAGCGAAGACCGCTTCGTTCCAGGGACTCGCGACGGATGGCGGCGGGGAGACCGCGCTCGCCGATGCGGACCACGCGTTGCTCGTGCAGTTCGAGAGGGCGCTCGTCCCGCAACTCGCCGACGCCGTGAAGGCCGGAAACGGCGCCGCGGATCGCATGCTGCGCGCGGCGACGGTCTGGGGTGATTGGCCGACGACGATGAAGCTGCAGCACGAGCTTTCCGCCGAGCAGAGCCGCGGGTGGACGAGCCTCTGCGGGAGCATGTACACCGCGGTCGCCGCGAGCTGGGACGATCAGTACGGCGGATGGTGGGCGTCGAACACGACGGTGTATCCGTACATCGGCGACTACAACGGCGACGGGCCGACGTATTGGTCGAACGGTACGTCCTGGCTCACGTCGAACATCATTCACGCTTCGCCGGTCTACGAGTACGGCTCGTGCTTCGGCCGCTGCGGCGGCGGATGCACCGGGTGGACCTCGGGCGGCGTGCACGTCTACACGCAGGACTGCACGAACCACGACGCTTGTGTCCGTAACAACGGCCACACCACGACCGATTACTACTGCAACGATCAGTTCGCTTCGACGACCGACGACGCGACGTTCGCGGGCAACTGTTACTGAGGACGCCACCAAGCACACGAGTGCGCGCGATGGCGTCGCGCTCGCGTACGATGGGGTCGATGGTCGATCGATGGTTCGTCGGCGGCGTGTGTGCCGTCGCGCTCGCGCTCGCGGGGTGCGACGGACGCGCGTCGCCGCCCGCGCCTGCGCCCTCTGCGTCGGCGGCGAAGGGACCGGACGCGGATCTCGAAGCGGCGCGCGACGCCGTCACGCGCTACTTCGAGGCGACGATCGCTCGGGACTGCGCGGCGCTGACGAGGGTTCGTGCGAAGCCTACGACGCCCGAGCAGTGCCAGACGACGTTCGACGACGCGCAGAAACGCGGCGCGCGGTTCGAAGCAATCGCGGACGCGAAGGTCGACGCGCGCGATCGCAGCGTCGCGCTCGTCACGGCGACAGTCGCGTACTCGGGAAAGTCGCACGCGGTGCTCCTTCGCGTCACGCACGACGCGGACGCTTGGAAGGTCAATGACTGATCGGGCGCGCGCGCGACGGCTGCGGAGCGTCGCCGGGGTCGCCGCGATTTCTGCGTTCGTCGTCGCGTGTGCGGCGAAGGGTGATCCGATCGACGAACGGACGAACCACGCGCCCGCGGCGATCGTCGGCGGCGCGCTCGACTCGGACGATCCCGCCGTCGTCGCGATCGTCGGGCGTCGAAAGCGATGCGACGAGGCGCCGCCGACTCCGTTCTGCTCGGGGACGCTCGTCGCGCCGCGGGTCGTGCTCACGGCCGCGCATTGCGTGCAAGACGCGCAAGCCGGCGTGGCGCTCGAAGTGATGCTCGGTCGCGGTGACGACGATCCCCGCGCGCGCTTCGTCGTCGTCACGTACGTCGCGCTTCATCCGAGCTTCGATCCCGCGACGAACGCGCACGACGTCGCGCTCCTGCGGCTCGCGGAGGATCCGGGCGTCGCGCCGATCCCCGTCGCCGCGAGCTTCGGTGCCGTTACCGTCGGCGCGACCGCGCGCGTCGTCGGCTTCGGCGTCGACGGAGACGCCGCGAGCGTGCCGGGGACGAAGCGAACGGGGACGACCAAGGTCGATGCGATCGACGCGACCACGTTCCGCACGGTCCCGTCGCCATCGATGACGTGCGTCGGAGACAGCGGAGGACCGGTCCTCGTCGGCGGTGGCGATGGCGGGGCGGAGGAGCTCGTCGGCGTCACGTCGAAGGGCGATCGCGCATGCATGCAGAATGCAACCAACGCGCGCGTCGACGTCGAGCTCTCCGCGTTCGTCACGCCGTTCGTGAACGCGACGGCGGCGTCGCCGAGCGGACGGCCGAACGGCGTCATCGCGCTCGCCGCTCTTTGTACGGCGTCGTGCGCGACGTCCGCGGATTGTCCGGCCGCGCTCGCATGCATTGCGGGATTCCATGGAGGGACGTGCGGTCTCCTCGGCGCGCCACCGAGCGCGTTCGGTGCGTCGTGCGCGCGGGACGCCGAGTGCGGTGCGGGCGCGAGCTGCGCGCGCCTCTGGCCGACGGGATCCGATGCGTGTGCGTGCGCGACGCCATGCGCGGGCGCGCCGGTGCCACCGTCACCGAGCGGGAGCGCGTCGGCGTCCGCGGTGAGCGTCGGCGGCGGCTGCGCCGTGGCGAGCGCGCGCGGAACGCCCCTCGCGCCGAGCGCGACGGCGTGGGTGACGGCGCTCGTGGTGTCGCTGCTCCGTCGCCGTCACCGACGAAGCCGCCGAGTCACCACGTCGCGTGCATCATGAGCCCGCCGCCGGGCGTCGAGGCGGACGCGTGGGCGAGGCCTGGGACGCCGCGCGATCGCGCGGGGAAATTCGAGCTGTGGGAGCACCCGATGGCGCTGCCGGAGTACGAAACGGTGTTGACGCTACTGTGGCAGCGGCACGCCTGAGAGGGCGATCCGCTCGCGCTAAACTAGCGTCCGGCGAGCATCACGGTCCCATCGCCGCGGAAGCCGACGAGGCCGCGTTGGCCGGCGGGCGCTTCGCCGGCGGGGATGACGCGCGGGATGAGGCGGCCGATCCAACCGACGATCCAATCGCGACGCACGAGCACTTGGCTGCCCGCGGTCGCGTCGATGGTCGTGAAGCCGGCGAGGAGCTCGAGGATGATCGTGCCTGTCCCGCGGAGCTGGAGGATCGGCATCGGATCCGCCTCGTCGAGCGAGAGGCGACCGTTCTCGTACGCGAGCGTGAGCTCGAATCCGAGCAGGAGGTCCTCGCGTACGAACGCGAGATCGTCGTCGAGCTGAAGCGGGACGAGGTGATGCGCGGGGCGCGGACCGAGGACGAGCTCGGCGTCGCCGTCGATGCGCGCGAGCGGGCTCACGAGTCCGCCGAGGACCTCGTCGCTCTCTTTGTCGCGATTGCGACGCTGCATGACGTTCGTCGTCATCGTCCCCTTCACCGCGCGCATCGACTCGAGCCGTGCTGCGAACGAGCGCGCGACCTTTTCGCCAACGCCGCTGTTCGTCTGGACGAGCGCGACGCCGCTCGGATGCAGCACGACCGCGCTCTCACGAGGAAACGCGAGCAGCGACTCGCGCGCGGCGCGCACGATCTCTGCGGGGGGCGTCGACTCGGGTCCGATGACGACCGCGGGCCCGTAGCGCCCCGATGGAGGCGGCGCCGTGAGCGCCTCGCGACGCACGACCGACGGCGGGCTGAGCGTCTTCAGGTACGGGCTCTTCGCCGGCGTGTTCGCCGAAACGATGCCAGGCTCGACGGTCTCCCATCCGTCCTTGTCCTGGGACGTCCCGGTCTCCGCGAGGGCGAAGTTGATCTCGCCGGCGTCGAGCTCTTCGAACGCGGTCGCGACCTTTGGCTCGCCCAGCACGCGCGGCGATCCACCCGGCACCAGATCGGGCGAGTTCGCCGGCGCCGGTACGGTCACGCGCCCGCGATGCTCGGTCATCCGCTTCGCCATCATCGGATGACCGCCGCGCTCGAACGCGAGCTGCGCCTGCTCGACGTCGCCGAGCTTCTCGTGCGCGATCCCCAAGTAGGCCCACGCGCGTCGATGCGACGGATTCATTCCGACGACCTCGAGGAGCTCGGCGCGCGCGGGCTCGGGCTGCCCGGTCTTGAGGTAACAAAGCGCGAGGTTGATCTTCAGCGAGAGATCGCGCGGGAACGCGCGCGCGAGGTTCTCGTAGATCGTGATCGCGCGAGGAAAGACGCCGAGACGGAAATAGACGGCCGCAAGGAGATCCTGCCCCTTCGAATCGCTCGGTTGGAGCATGAGCGCATGCTCGAGCTCTTCTTTCGCTTCGTGGACGCGGTTGTCTTGGAGGAGCTCGCTGCCGCGATAGAGATGGAAGAGAAAATCTTCCTGCGCGGCGTCGATGCGCGACGAGTCGGCCGCGCTCGCCGGCGGCGCCGCCGTGAGCTTGCGTTCGGTCGAGCGCTCCTCGCCGCGAGGCGGGACGCTGTCGCGCTCGGGTCGTATGGAGCGAGGCATCTGAGGGAAGTGTACCGGGCGCGGAACGAGGCGGCGCGTTTTCCGCTGTCCAGGGACAGGCGCGGATCTGTCCGGGACACCCCCTGGCTACGCGTTCGCTCGGAGAAAACCGCGATTTGTCCGCGGCACGGGCGCTGCAGTCGTCCGGTGCGAACCCGAACGGAGAACCCCCCATGCGCGTCACGCCCCCGCCGACCATCGTCACGATCCCGCCGACCATCGACGTCCTTCCGCTCTCCACGCTTCGCCAGCGCGCCCTCGAGGTGCGCGGCATCTTGCGCGCCGCGCGCCGTCGCCTCGGCGCGGTCGGCGGGCTCGCGCAGCTCGACGCCGCGCTCGACGCGACCGAAGCGCTGCTGCCAGGGCTCATGGATCGCACGGACCGGCGGCTGCCGCTCGTCGCGCTCGTTCGCCGCTTGCGTCCGACGGATCGCGCGGCGCTGAAGCGGGCGGCGCGCAGCGGCGGCGCGATCGACCGCACGCTCGCGCGTGAGCTCGCCGACGTCGCGCCGCGCGACATCCTCGATGCGATCGAGCGCGTCGAGCTGTGCGACGAGCTTTCGGTCGAGGTCATGGCGGTGCTCCGCACGCTCGAGCATGGGGGACGCATGGCCAGCTGAATTCGACCGAGGGAGAATCGCGTCGGGCGGCCCGTCACGCCACGGGGTCGGGCGCCCGGCGCGCCCACGCGATCGCAACGGCAGCGAGGGGAACGAGCACGACCAGGGTCGCGATGCTCCCCTCGAACCCCGCGTCGCCACCGCCCCACCTTCCGGCGACCGAACGAACGTCGAGCACGCCGCCGCGCAACATCGATCCGGTCGTCCACGCCCACGCGGTGTGCGCGCCAACGGCGAGCCATGCGCCGCGATCGCGTTGCCACAAGGCTGCGAAGACGACGCCGCCCGTCGCGGCGATCGCGAGCTCGACGGGCGACGCGTGACCCGCGCCGAACGCGGCGGCTGCCGCGGCCACTCCGCACACCAGCGTGACGACGACCGGGGGCACGCTGCCGCGAAGCGCGCGGAGCACCAGACCACGCAAGAGCAGCTCGTCGCGCACCGCGCCGAGACCGCTCGCGAGCAGACCGAGGAGCAGTTGTCCGACGACGGGCGCGTTGGGCGCGAGCTTCGCCGCGCGCGTCAGCAACGCAAACGTCACGACCAGCACCGCGGCGGCGAAACCGAGCGCTGCGCCTCGTGCTGCGCGTCGCAGGATCGCCGTCCACTCGGCGGGCGGTGCGTCCGCGTCGCTCCACGCGATCCCCACACGGCCCGCGCCCCACTCCGCCAGTGCGGCTTGCACGGCGGCGGCGCCGAGCTTGCTCTTCACGAGCCACGCGCCGGCGAGCTGCACGGCCGCATAGAAGACGAGACCCCACACGACGATGCGCATCACTTCGCGCACGGCATCGCGCCGCGGTTCGGGTGCGCGCTCGCTGTCGCGTGCGCGCTCGCTGTCGCGTGCGCCGTCGGTCGCGCGCTCGTCGGTCATAGCTCCGCCTCGAAGGCGTCGCCTTGCGCGAGGAGGCCGGGCAATCCGCCGGTGTGCACGAAGAGGACGCGCGCGCCGTGCTTCACGTCGCCGCGCTCGATGGCGAGCTTCAGTCCGAACAGCGCCTTGCCCGTGTACACCGGGTCGAGAACGATCCCGCTCGCTCGGGCGACCTCGACGACGAAGGTTCGCTGCTCCGCGCTCATCACCGCGTAGCGCGGACCACGCGCGGCCTCGTCGATCACGAGGGGCGCAGCGTCACCGAGCGAGTCGTCGAACGCGCGCGCTTCGGCGGTGATCCTCGCGACGACGCGCGTTAAGTACGCTGCGTCGTCGCACACCGCGACGGCGCGCACGCGCGTGCCCACGCGGTACCGCGCCGCGCCGAGCGCGATGCCCGCCGCCGTGCCGCCCGAGCCGCATGCGTGCACGATCTCGTCGTACTTCACTCGCCCGCCGAGCCCCGACGCCATCTGCTCCGCCGTCTCGCGCATCGCGTCGACGTAGCCCAGCGACCCGAGACCGTTCGAGCCCCCCTCCGGAACCACGTACGGTCGCTTCCCCGCTTTGGCAAGCCGCACCGCAGCAGCGTCCATCATCGCGTCCCGCTGCGCGTAGTCGGCGTGTGACACCAGGCGGACCTCGGCGCCCGCGAGCCGATCGAGCAGCACGTTCCCGCCGCGCGGCAGCGCGCTACGCGGAGCCGCGACGTCAGGCCCGCTCGCGTCGCCGTCGACGCGCAAGAAGAGAACACACGCCATTCCGACGGTCGCGCACGAGAGCGCCGTCGCGCGCGCGTGGTTCGACTGGATCCCGCCGCACGTCAGCACGGTGTCCGCGCCCTTCGCGCGCGCGTCCGCCAGCAGAAATTCGAGCTTCCGAAGCTTGTTCCCCGCCTCGGCCGCCCCGCCTGTCGCGTCGTCGCGCTTGATCCACAGGTCGACGCCGAGGAGCTCGTCGAGCCGCGCGCGCTTCACGAGCGGCGTCGGCGCGTGCAAGAGGTGAAGGCGCGGAAGGATCATCCTTCACGCATCACGCGAGCGTCACCAGCTTCGCGTTGCCTTCGACGGTGGCGCCGACCGCGACGTGCACTTCGGCCACCGTGCACGCCGCCTTCGCGCGAATCTCGTTCTCCATCTTCATCGCCTCGACGACGATGAGCGGCTGCCCCGCAGCGACCTCGTCGCCCTTCGCGACGAGCACGCGGATCACGCGGCCGGGCATCGGCGATTTCACGACCTTCTCGCCGTCGCCGCCGCGCCCTTTCCGCGCGTGCTCGGCTGAGCGCATGCGCTCGCTCTCGACGCGAACGTACGATCGGTGCCCGCTCGCGACCGCGCCGACCTCGGGCGGAACGCCCTCCATCGTGAGGTCGACGACGCGCCCGCCGACGCGAATCGAAAGCTGCCCGCGAACGGGGAGCACGTCGACATCGACGACCTCTCCGTCGACGCGCACTTCGAGCCCGCCGCTCGGAAGCTCGACGACGTCGACGAGGAGAGGGGGCTGCGCGGGATCCGGATCGAGCGTGACGTAGTAGCGCACGGCCGCGACCCTAGCGCACTTGGCCGGAACATGGGAACGTCGCGCCGCCACCGCAGACCCGAACGCCGGGGAGGTTCGGGGCGAGGGGCGGTAGAACATACCCGCGCGGAGGCCGTCGATCGCGGCTGCGCGAAAACCGGAAGGGGACGAGTCGCGATGGAAACCTACGAAGTCACCCAGAAGCTCCTCAGCTTTGGGCCGCAGTACGAAGTCACGACGCAGGGATCGCCCGTCGTCCTCGCGACCGTCAAAGGCAAGGTCCTCACGGCGACGCCGAAGCTGAACATGGTCCAAGGAAAAGAGGGCGCCGAGGTCGCGTCGATGGCCGGCAACTTCATGAAGACGAAGTTCGAGTGCTTCGACGCGCAGAAGAAGCTCCTCGGCACCCTCGCGTTTCCGATGTTCGCCTTCAAGAAGGGCTTCACGCTCTCGGTCGGCTCGAGCGAGTACAAGGCCGACGGCGGGTTCTTCGGCGGCGAGTTCAAGTGCAGCGACGCGCAGGGCAACGTCGTCCTCGTCATCGCGAAGCAGCTCGCGCTCCGCGACAAGTTTGCCGTCACCACGAACGGCGTCCTTCCGCGCGACGTCGCGCTGCTCGCCGCGATCGCGATCGATCAGAAGTTCTTCTCGGACGAAGGCTGACCGCGCATGCGGGGTTTGACGACGTCTTCGCACTGTTCCTCGCGCTGTTCACGCTGACGACCGGCGCCGGCGCCGCACCGGATCCGCTTCACCCCGATCCTCACGCGAAGCCCGAGCCCAAGAAGGACGAGCCTCCGGCAAAGCCCGAAGAGCATCCGAAGCCCGCGGACGACGGCGACGAGCCGATGCCGGTGCACCACGAGCCGGTCAAGATGACGATCGGCATCGCGGTCACCGGCATGGAGAAGCTCGACATCGCCGTCGGCACGTTCAACGCCGAGTTCGCGATCAGCGTCCGGTGCGATCGCGAGCCGTGCAAGCCGAACATCGACGTGATGAACGGCAAACTCACCGGCAAGCCCGAGAAGCTCCACGACGAAAAGCTCTTCAAGAAGCCCCGCGCTCGCGGCGTTCGCGAAGGGGCTCATCCCGATCCTCATCATGCTTCTCGTCGCGGGGTTTCAGCTTCTCTTGAAGCCGAAAGGGGCGGCAGGGCGCCTCGCGGGATCGACCGCAACGCTATCGGCGGCCGTCATGTTCCACGTCGGGCAACTCGTGAGCTTGCCGACCGTCGGTTACCTCACGCGCCTCGATAAGTTCATGATCGTCACGTACCTGGTGATCCTCGTCCACATCGGCTTCAACGTCGCGATCGTCCGCGCCGACGAGGCCAAGAACGAGAACCGCGCGAACCTGATGTACCTGGTCGCGTCGGGTGTCGTTCCGGGCCTCGCCCTCGTCGCGTGGCTCGCGGTGTGTCTGAAGCTCGCCTGAGTCTCAGTATCTCAGTGCGCCGCGTGGGCATGCGCGCCGTTCGATTTCCCCGCGAGTGATTTCTTGCGCGGGAGAGATCGAGCTCGGCGCGCGGCCGGCTTCTTCGTCGCGATCTTCTCGAGCGCGGTGATGCGGCTTCGCACGCGCGCGTCGAGGGCGCGGAGCGTTCCGTCGACGCCGACGAGCACCCGCTTCTCGAGCCCGACGGGCGTGAGGGCGGCGCGCGCGTCCTTCTCGAGCGTCACGACGCGAAGGCGCACGTAGCGCTTCCATCGCTTCGCCTCGGTCTGGACGAAGTGAACGAGCTCGCGTCCCGCTTCGCGCGTCTCTTCCACGAACGTCGCGCCGGCATCGCGCGTGCGCGCGACGAGCGCCGTGCTCTGCTTCGACACGTGCTGTCCCGTTTCCTGAATCATCGTGACGATGGGTTCCACGCGAGCCTCCTTCAGAGTTGATGCGCCCGACAAACGGACGCATTCTCTTCAGATAACGCGACGCGTTACGATGTCAAGTGCGGCGCGTCAAAACAAACGCGAAAACTCCGCGGACGCCGGAGCATCCGCGGAGCCTTGCGACGAACCGATTCGTCGGTGGCGCGCTTACTTCGCTGTGTCGCGGCAGACGATCTGCCCCGTGTGCGTGCCGCCGGCCTGACCGAGGTAGAGCTGGCATTCCTTGTCGCTCTGGCAGCCGACGTAGATGCACTGGCTCTTGATGCACGAGTAGAAGTGGTAGTCCTGCGGGTTGCCGCACTCGAGATCCGTCTGGCAGGGCACGAGGCAGGCGTTGCTCTTGCAGACCGCGGTCACGTTCTTCGTCGCGGCGATGCACTCGCGGTCGGTCTCGCAGCCCGACGCCGTGCAGCGACCGTCGGTGCAGCGGTTGAACGACGAACAGTCGGTGTCGGTCGTGCACGGCGGCGTGCAGACGTTGTTGTTGCAGACGGTGCCGCCGGTGCACTGCGAATCGTCTGTGCACTGCACGCATTGGCCGTTCGTGCAGGTGCCGATCCCGCCGCAGTCGGTGGTCGTCGTGCAACGGCTACGGCACGCGCTGTTGTCGCACGAGAACTTCGTGCCGTCGCATTTGCAGTACCTGTCATAATAGGTGCATGCGCTCGTGACGCCTTGCGCGCAGCTCTGCTGCTCGGACGCGCAATTCGTCGGGAACGTCTTCGGGCAGCAGTCGGTCGCCGTCGCGCATTGGATGACGGCGCACTCCTTCGCGGTTGGCGCCACCTTGAAATCGCCCTGCACGCAAACGCCGCCGCCGGCGCCGGCGCGCGGTACGCACGAGAGCCCGTCGGCGCAGTCGTTCGTCGTCGCGCACTCTTCGCCGCGCGCGGAGTGGCGCACCGTCGTCGAGTCGCTGCTCTTGCAGCCGATGAGCGTGAGACCGACCGCGGTGGATGCGAAGAACACGAAAGCGAGGATTTTCTTGGTCGTAAGCACGGCAGGCTCCCTGTCTGGCCCGATGTGGGCGATGCAAGCAGGCTTACGGCGTCGCCTCCGGTTTCTTCCCCCGGAATCGACCCGAACCGTGTCGGAGTACGTGCCGCCGAAGACGCGCCGACGGAGACGCGGAGACCAGGAGCACGTTTGCTACGTCTAAAAGGAGCGACATGCGCGGCGACTTGCTACGCTATGTTGCTGAAACACGGGCAATGACCACATGAAGATCACCTGCGACTCCTGTCAGTCCAAGTACAACGTCTCGGACGAGAAGGTCCAAGGCAAGACGGTCAAGATCCGCTGCAAGAAGTGCGGCGCGACCCTCATCGTGAACGGCGCCGGCGCGCATTCGGCGGCCGGGGCCGACGTTCCGCCCGGAGGCGGGGCCGACGCGAGCTTCACCGTCAACGTTGCCGACGGCGACCAGCGGACGATGTCGATGGCGGAGATCGTGGCGGCGTACAACGAGCGCGTCATCGATCAAGAGACGTTCGTGTGGACCGACGGGATGGGCGACTGGCAGCCGCTCGGCCAGGTCGAGTCGATCGTGATGGCGCTCAACGCGCCGTCGTCGCACGAGCAGGCGGCGCCGGCCTACGAGCAGCCCGCGTACGATCCGCCGCCCGCGGCATATGCGGCGCCTGCCGCGGAAGAGCGACGCGCGGCCGTGGTGAAGCGCGAAGGATCACGTGGCACCCGCGATCTGTTCGGTGGCGGTGGTGCGGCGGGGATGGAAGAGGTCGCGTCGAGCGCGCCTGCGTTCGACGGCAGTGGCGCGATGCCGATGAACGCGTCGCCGGCCGCGGGCGGCGCGACGGGCCAGCGCAACGAGACGTCGGTCTTGTTCTCGCTCTCCGCGCTGACGCGCACAGAGACGCCCGCGCCAGTCGCGGTGACGGGCGGCGGCGCGCGCAAGGAAGACTCGGGGCTCATCGATCTCAAAGCGCTCACCGAGAGCGCGGCGGCGATGTCGCCGCGGGGCCACAACGAGGACGCGCCTGCCGCGCTGTTCCCGTCGACGGTCGGCTCGCCTTTCGCGTCGCCGTTCGGCGCGCCGCTCGGCAGCTTCGATGCGCCGCAGGTTCCGGCCGGATCGATCGCGCCGCCCGCGCAGAAGAAGAACATGGCGGTGATCCTCGTGATCGCCGCGACCGTCGTCGCGCTCGCCGCGATCATCGCCGTCGCGATCGTGGTGAAGTCGGGGCGCGATCGCGACTCCGCTGCCGCCGCTGCTGCTGCGTCGGCGAGCGCCGCTGCCGCCGCGACTCCGACGGTGACGGCCGAGCCTGTCGCCTCGTCTGCACCGACCGCGGACCCCACACCGCCGCCCGCGGCGTCGACCTCCGCTACTGTCGCCGCGGCGAAGAAGCCCCCCGTGCCGGGCGTCAAACCGCCGCCGGGAACGCAGCAGCCGCCGAAGCCGCCGCCCGGACCGGGTGATCCGCCCGCTCCGCCGAAGCCGCCGCCGCCGAAGCCGGGTGGCGACTGCGGTTGCAACGGCGATCTCATGTGCCTGATGGCGTGCCGCGCCAAGAAATAGCGTCGAGTCGCTGCGCTCGCCAAACGCGAAACGACGACGAAAATCAGCGAGCGCGGCGCCTTCGCCTCGCGCGTAGCGTCGCCGCGATGACGAGCGTCGCCGTGCCGCCGAGCGCACCCGCGCCGCTCGCGTTGTCGGCCTGCACCGCTGTGCAGGCGCAGCCGGCCGTCGTCGTCGTTGCCGAGCTTGCTCCGGAGTCCGGCGGATAGATCGTGCAAACGCCGGTCACGTCGTCGGCGGAGAGATCCATCCGGCCGGCCACGTAGCGAACGAACATCACCGCCGACTTCTGATCCGAGTGCGCCATCCCGATGAAGTGCCCCGTCTCGTGCGTCAGGATCGTCCCGAGATCGAACGCGCCCGCGGGCGTCGGCGACGCGACCGAGAGGACGTGATCGTGCGAGTTTACTTCCATGTCCGCGTCGAAGATCTCGCCGCTGTTGATGCCGTACGTCACCGTCGTCAGCGCGAGCGTGTTGTTCGGATCGTTGTGCGGCCAGACGCCGTCGCGGAAGACGATGTCGTGATGCGTGTCGTGCACGGTCGGGTCGCACTCGACGAGCCCGCAGTCGGTCGCGGCCGCGTCGGTGGGGCCTACGTCGTGGAGCGTGATGCTCGGGTGCTTCTCGCCGCCGTCGGCGGTCGCGCACACGGCGTTGCTCCACTTCGCGAACGCGTCGCGAACGACCGCTGTCGCTTGAGAGAGCGACACTTGCGTGCTCGCGCCGACGTCGAGGCTGTAGTTGACGTCGCGCGCGTTCCATTTGAGGAGCGCGCCCTTGGTCCAACAGCCGCTGACCGACGGATCGTATCCGGCGGTCTCCTTCTCGGTCGTGGTCTGGCAGTACGCGCGGGCGGCTGCGGAGGCGAAGGTGGCGGAAGCGAAGACGGCGACCGAAGCGATCGCGAAGCGGGCGCGCATGTCCGCAGAAGGTAGCACGCCGCGGACGCTGAACCTCCGAGCAGCGCGCTGATGTTGGGCCGCGGCGCGCGCGGTCTCGTACACTACGCATGCAATGCCGACCGACGTTCAGCTCACGCTCGATTCGTATTTCGCAGAGGCCGTGCGGCTCGCCGCGAAGGAGCTCGCGCCGCAGCCGGGTCGCTGTCAACTGTGCGAAGCGCCGGTCGACGCGAGCGACGCGCTCTGCGAAGACTGCGTCGCCGACGAAGAGATGCAGGTGCGCTGGCGCGAGCAGAGCGCGCGGCGTCGATCGCGCGAGTCGATCGCGGGGTACTACGAAGCGTGTCGTCGCGCGGTGGCGCTCGCGCGCACGTACCGCGCCGAGCCCGGAACGAGCGGACGTCGCGAGCGCGAGTGCCTCGACGCCGTCGGGCGTTACCGCGGAGAGATTCGTGGTTTGCGTCTAGATCTCGCGGGCGCGCGCCTCGGCGGTCCCGGGTTGCAAAAGGCGCGACGTCCGATCACCGCCGACGTCGGCGCGATCATCGAGGAGATCGGCGACGACGTGCGACTGCGGCGAACGCGGACGATGTTCGGCGCCACGTCGTGGGAGGCGAGCGCGCCGATGTCGAACGATCGTCGCTGGCGCGCCGACGGCTCGACGCCGGCCGAAGCCCTCGCCGCGCTCCGCGACGTCATCGCCGCGGACGAGGCGCGCGACGACGAAGACGAGGGTGCCCGCGTCGCCTCCGGACACTGACGATCAACCGCCGAGCGCGGGAATCGCCGAGCCTTCACCGAGCGCGGCCGCGAACAGATCGCCTCGCTCAGCGACGCGCGCCGGCACCGTGCGAATCGTGAGCGCGCGCGGATCGAGATCGACGGTGACCTCGTCCCACGTGATCGGCGCCGACACGCACGCGCCGTCGACCGCGCGGATCGTGTACGGCGACACGACGGTCTTGCCGTGCCCGTTCTGCAAGTAGTCGACATAGAGCTTGCCGCCGCGCTTCTCTCGCATCCGCTCGATGGTCGCTGTCTTCGGCAGCACCTTCGCGATCGCGCGCGCGATCTGCTCGCCGAACGCGGTCGCCTCGTCGTGCGATGGGCCGCGCCGGATCGGGACGAAGACATGGAGGCCACGCTTGCCGCTGGTCTTGACGGCGCTGCGCATGCCGAGCGCGTCGAGGAGTGTCCGCACCGCGTGCGCGACCTCGATCACCTCGGCCCAGCTCGTCTTGTCGCCCGGATCGAGATCGAGCACGACGTAGT
>JBBQXV010000054.1:0-38536 GCA_038209335.1 Polyangiales bacterium
CGAGGAAGTACCTCGCGTTGAATCCGATCGTGATGGGCGCGCCGGCGTACTCGACGGGAACTTCGTCGAAGCCGTCTCCGCTCTCGGGCGACTCGGTAGATATCCGCATCGTCCCTTTTTGGAACGCGAGCTTCACTCCGCCGGTGCGCTCGCTCGCGGCGATCGACACCGCCTTGAGCGCATCGGAGAACGTCGCGCGCGGCGCGCGGATCTGCTTGTCGCTGTTCTGCGGGATGACCTGCGCGTAGGGCGGAAACTGCGCGTCGACGAGCTTGACGCTGAACGCCATGCCGGCGCCCTGGAAAAACGCGCTCGATCCGCTCTGTGTAATCTGCACTTGAGGCTTGGGGGCGTCCTTCGATTCTTTCGCGTCGGCGGCCGCTTCGTCGCAGAGCCGTCGCAGCTCTTGGATCGCCTTGAGCGGGATGAGCATGGTCGCTGATGCCTGACGGCCCGTGACCTTGACCTCCATCTTCGAGAGGCGATGACCGTCGGTCGTCACCATCCGAACGAGATCGCCCTCCCACTCGAAGAGCGCCGAGTTCAAATGCGCGCGCGTCTCGTCCGTCGAGATCGAGAAATGGGTTTTTCCGATGAGCTGCTGCAGCACCTCTACGTCGAGCGCCAACGTCGGCGCTCCCTCGGCCGGCGCAGGCAACGGCGGGAAGTCGTCACCGGGCATCCCGCGCAACGTGTACCTACGCGCGCTCCCTGCGGCCTTCAGCGTCGTCGTCGAGTTGTCTTGCGTGACGATGTGGATCGGACCGTCCGGCATCATCCTGACGCGCTCTAGGAAGTCCTTGGCAGGTATGGCGACGCTTCCGCCCTTGGCCACCTCGGCCGGGACGCGGCCGGTGATCGCCAAGTACAGATCAGTCGCCGAGAGGCGAAGCGCGTTGGGACCGTCGACTGCGAGCAGCACATTCGAAAGCACGGGCATCGTGCTCTTGCGCTCGGCGACCCCCTGCATCCGCGTGACGAGCTTCAGCAGATCCTTTTTTGCGACCGTGAGTTCCATCTACCTCTTCCTGAGACCTCATTAGATTAGATCTCTAGTGGTGTCGATAGGGCCTGTGGGAACTGGGGGAAACGCAGTAACTCGCGAAGACGAATCGCGATTCGGGTGAAAATCGCTGTGGGCGCGACGGTGGGCTCGGCGGGGAGGAGTGGGGAGTACCGAGGGGGGGACAACTGTCCGCAGGGCTGTCCGGAGGCCGTCCCACAGTGTTGTGGTCAGGTTGCCCACAGCTGCGGAGGGAGAGCGATATCGGATCTTTCTTCAGTCGGCGCTTTTTGTGGAGCTGCTCGGGGCGCTCGCCGCGAGCGTGCGCGCAATGGCGTCGATGATCTCGCGGCGCGCGCGTTCATACGTTTTGGGACCGACGTCGCCGGCGACGCGCGCGCGTTCGAGGCCTTCGAGATCGGCGAGGAGCTGTCTGCGGGCGGACTTCGCGTCGCCACTGCGCGAGGCGGGCGTGCGTTGCCTCGCGTTGGTGAACGCGAAGAAGAGCCCGGCGAAGACGGCGATCCCGGCAGCGCCGCTCGCGTAGTACTTCGAGTTGCCGGCCGTCGGGAGGTCGCGCAGGTTGACGCGCACGTGCGTGAGCGCGTCCTCGCCGCGGTTCATTCGTCGCTCCGTGATGAGGACGTTTTGTCCTTGGTTGTCGGCGCGGCTCTCTGCGCGCGGGAAGCCGTCGACTTCGAGTCGCATCTCTTGCGACGCGGCCGCCATGACGCGAACGACGGCGGATTGTGGAGGGAGGCCGACATCGATCGAGACGTCCTTCTCTCCCGACCACGGGAGCTGCCATCGGTACTCGATCACGTGCTGACCGGGAGGGAATGTCCCCTTCAAACGCGCGCCGCGTTTGTCGACGGTCTCGACGCTCTGATCGCTCATCGATTGGTTCGCAGTGAGTGCGTTGAATCCTTCGGGGAGCGCCATGACGACGTTCTCGGGGACCCACGCGACCTTGCCGACGTTGTAGACGCGGAGAGCTTGCTGAAACTGAATCCGATCGTCGCGGATCTCGGCGTAGACGATCGCCTCGAATCCGATGAGCGCTTGCCGGATGTCGTGCGACACCGGATAGACGTGGAGGACGACGCGCATCGCCTTTCCCTGCGGGATCTGAAACGGGGCGGCAGCGAACACGGCTCCGTCTTTCGGAACGGTGACGCGGTACGCGATGCCGCTGCCCGTTTCGAGATCGGAGAAGAGGGCGCGTCCCGCGTCGTCGCCCGTCTGCGCGCGGTGCGTTCGTCCTTCGCCCTTCGCGACCGACTGCACGAGGATGCCGAGCGACACCGCCTCGCGCGGGATCGGGTTGTCGTCGGCATCGCGGACGTCGACGGCGATCGATCCGGGAGGGAGTTGAGGATCTTCGACCTCGGAGTCTTCGAGCGCGCGCGGCATTCCAGGGGGCGCGCCGCCGCCTCCGCGGCCGTGCGGGTTCGCGGGCTCGCCCTCATCGTCGTCCATCGGCGGATGTCCGGCGGGGAGCGCGACGGGCGCGGGCGAGCTAGACGGCGCGCTCGCCGATTCCATCGCGGACGCGCTTGCCGATGCGCTCGCGCGTGGTGCAACGCGCGTCGACGCCGACGGAGCTTGCGAAAGTGCGACGCCACTCAGCGTCAGCACGCCGAGGAGGATCGCGGACGAGATCTCCTTACGTCGCATCGTCGTCCTTCTCGACGAGCGACGCGCCGCACTTCTTGCAAAAGGTCGCGTCCGCCTCGTTCGACGTCGTGCACTCGCTGCATTCGCGTCGCGCAGGAGCGACTTCGGGCTTCGAAACGGGGTCGTCGTGGTCGTCTTCTTCGTCCGCCTCGTTACTCGTGTCGACCACCGCCGGTTTGTCGAGCCCGAGCTTCTTCAAGTGCTGCGTCGCGATCTGCTCCGCACGCTCTCGGAGCGGCTCGATGTCCGCGTCCATGTCGCGCATCACGTCCTTGGCTTGCTCTCGATACGATGCTGCGATCTCCTCGTAGTCGGCGTCCTCGATCTTGCCGACCTCGTGCTCGTGCTCGAGATCCTTCAGCGCGCGCAAGATGCGTCGCTTCTTCTCAGCGAGACCATCGACACCGTGTCGACGCGCGGCGAGTGCTTCGAGATCTTCGGGGAGCGGAGCGTCGCCGCCGAGCGTGCGCACGCTGGCCCACAGGAGTGAGATTGTCCCGAGGAGCGCGCCCGCCGCGAGAACGAGCAACGCGGGCCCGAGGCTCGCCGCGAAACCGACCACGAAGGCGATCGCTACCGTGACGATCGGAAGACCTCTCGCGACCCAACGTCCCAGCGATCGCTCGGTCTCTTCCGGTGACGGCGCCTCGCGTTCGAGTACTTTCGCCGACTTCGCTTTCGTGCGTGCGGCGCTTGCCGTCTTAGCCATCGAGATCCTTGAGCTCGTCATCGATGCGCGTGTCGTAGGCGTCGCGTCCGGTCGACTTGCCGCCGGCGAGCTTCTTTGCGTCGCCCGGCGTAGCGTCGTCGCCGTCGCCGCGCCGTCGCCATCGGCGAACAACGACGACGAGACCTACCGCGCCCGCCGCGATCACGGCGAGCGGGACGGCGTAGATCGCGCGAAGCGCTCCGCGGTCCGGCGGCACGGCGAGGAACTCGGTGCCCCACTTCGCGGCGTACTCCGCGATGATCTGATCGTGCGTCATACCCGCGGAGATCTTCTTTCGAATCAGATCGCGCGCGTCGTCCGCGTAGCTGCAGGCGCACGTCGACAAGAGATCGCGCGCGCAGCCACCGCACGTGCATCTCAGCCCACCGAAGAGCGCGCGCTCGCGGTCATCCTCGATGTGCACCGTCCCGGCGTGGAGGCTCGACGTGCCTTGCGCGAACGCTCTCGCAGGTGTCATCGCGAGGATCACGCCGAGGCAGACGCTCGCCGCGACCGACGCGCCTCCTTTCGCGAAGGCCCACACGCGCGACTCGCTCGGCTCGAGCTGAGGCCACATGCAGATGATGCTGCCGCCGATGAGGATGATGCAGCCGAGCCAGATGAGGCTGACGAGCGGGTTGATGTGAAACTGAAGCGACGCGGTCTTCGTCTGCGGGTTCATCGTGCCGACGACGACGTAGACGTCGTCCTTCAGCGTGTGGAGCATCGCGACTTCGGTGGTCGGCGACTCAGGCATTCGCTTGAAGATGAACTTTGCCGGCGCGAGCTTGCCGAGAATGCGTCCCGTCTTGTCGAGGACGTTCATGTCGGCGAAGACCATGCGCTTCGTGTTGTCGAGCTCCATGCGCGGGCCGACGTACTGCAGCTTGTAGTCGCCGACCTCGACCGACTGGCCTTGTTGCAGCGTCGCTTCTTTGTCGATCGTCCACGATTTCCCGGTGAAGCCGAGGAACATGCAGACGATGCCGAAGTGGACGATGTACCCGCCGTAGCGTCGTCGCGATGCCGGAGCGAGCGTGACGATCGAATAGAGGAATCCGGGGAGCCCCCCGATCCACCAGAGGATCGACGGCGTTCCTTTGCCGGCGCCAGTCTTCGCGCGCGACCGGAAGAGCATGACGAACTCTTGAACGATGATCGCCGTGTTGAAGACGCACATCGAGACGCCGATGACGGGCGTGAATGCGTTGAACGCGCGGAGCGCCGTGCCGAGCGCACCGCCGTAGACCGCGTCGCTCCAGATGACCGCGGGGTATCCGATGCGGCGACCAATCGCGAAGTGGAGCGCCGCCGTGAGCACGAGCAGGAGCGTTGGCCAGAAGAACGCCCGCTTGAGCGCGCCCTCGCTCGTCTTCTTCCAGCCGAAGAGCGTGCCGATGCCCATCAGCGAGAAGATCGTCAGCCCGATCGGCTGCACCCAAGCGTTGTAGTAGGGCGGACCAACCGACACCTTTTCGCCCGAGACGGCTTCGGTGATCATCGGGAACGTCGTCGCGACGAGGACGAACAAGAGGAAGCTCAAGAGCCCCCAGTTGTTGAGCATGAAGGTGAACTCGCGCGAGAAGACCGACTCGAACGCCGGACGCCGCGACTTGAGGACGAGGCCGGCGGTCATGCGACGGAAGACGACTTCGATCCCGACGTAGACGACGAGACCGGTGCTGAGCGCGAACACGCCGACCTTCGCGGTCGCGGGCATCGCGATCTTCCCGAGAAGGAGAACGAGCCCGGGCGCGAACGCGAGGACGACGACCCATCCGGTGACGATCGCGGCGCGACGCAATCGCGCCGTCGGCGGGAGATCGCGGAGCTCGGGCCAACGATAGAGGACGAGCGTGAGCGCGAACCCGGCGAGCAGCACGAGGAAGTAGACGAAGTACGTCCCGATCGACGACTGCGCGAACGAGTGGACGCTCGCGATGGCGCCCGAGCGCGTGAGGAACGTCCCGAAGATCGTCATGAAGAACGTGAGGCAGATGAGGAAGACGTTCCACACCTTGAGCATCCCGCGACGCTCTTGGATCATGACCGAGTGGATGTACGCGCTCGCCGTGATGAACGGCATGAACGCGGCGTTCTCGACGGGATCCCACGCCCAGTACCCGCCCCAGCCGAGCTCTTCGTACGCCCAGAGCATGCCGAGCGTGTTGCCGATCCCGAGGAACATCCACGCGAAGAGCATCCACTTGCGACTCGCGACGATCCACTCGTGATCGAGTCGCCCGGTGATGAGCGCACCGACGGCGAACGCGAACGGGATCGTGCACCCGACGAAGCCGACGTAGAGGCTCGGCGGGTGGATGATCATGTAGAAATTCTGGAGGAGCGGGTTCAATCCTTCGCCGTCCGCGCGCGCGCCGGCGACGCTGGTCGAGAACGGATTGGCCGCGAACGCCATCAAGACGCAGAAGAAGAGGACGACCGCCATCAGCGTCGCGATGACGTACGGCTGCAGCTCGAGGTGTCGCTTGCCGAGCCATCGCACGCAGAGGCCGATGTAGATGCTGAGCAGGAAGAGCCACCACAAGAGCGAGCCGTCTTGGCCGCCCCATAGCGCTGTCAGCAAATAGCCGAGCGCCATCGATCGATCGGAGTAGTGCGCGACGTAGCGGATGCGAAAGTCGTGGCTGACGAAAGCGTAGGCGAGGCAGAGAACCGTCACGCCGACGAGCACGACCGTGCCGTACGCGCCGAAGCGTGCAGCTTGCAGCGTTCGCGCTTTTCCGTTGGCGCCCGCGGCGACCGCGACGGCAAACGTGTAACCCGCGACGACCATCACCGCGAGCAGCAGCGTGCTTCCGAACAGCGGGAAGGTCGCACCGAGGAGAGACGAGAGGATGCTCGACATGGTTTTGAACCTGGCGAAGCTTAGCAGCGCGCGTGATCTATCGCGCTGCGGCGTTGCATTTCTTTTCGAGTGGATCGCGCTTGCATCAGGGGCTCGGTACCGGGCAAGGAAGGTGCGTGCCAGCGTCGTCCGTGAGGCGGGAGTGGACGACCCACGTCGCGCTCGTGGTGGTGCAGGTGTCCTTCGCCGCGGGTGCGGTCGAGGGGAAGCTCGCGATGTCTCCGGTAGAGTCGGGCGGCGGCGGTGTCGAGCCCGCAGCGCTCGCGATGGTGCGCATGGTGGGGGCCGCGGCCTTCTTCCACGGGTTCGCAGCCCTCACCGGTACGCGCGTGCGGACGACGCTGCGCGATCAGCTTCAGTTCGCCGGGCTGTCTGCGATCGGCATCGTGCTGAACCAGGCGCTCTTTCTCTATGGGCTCAAGCTCACGGCGGCGTTTTCGGCGGCGCTGCTCACGGCGACCATTCCGGTGTTCACCGCCGCGCTCTCCGTGGCGTTTCGGCACGAGCGAGCGAACGTTCGCACCGCGATCGGGTTGGCGCTCGCGTTGGGCGGCGTGCTTTGGCTCACCGGAATTCGCGCGCTCGACATCGGCGCTCTCGTGATCGCGATCAACTGCGTCGCGTATTCGCTCTACTTGATCTTCGCGCGGCGTCTCATTCAGCGGCTCGGCGCGATCACGGTCATCACGTGGCTCTTCACGTGGGGCTCGCTCCTCTTCGCGCCCGTCGGCGCTCGCGCGCTCGTCGTCGGAGTCGCCGCGTGGTCGCCGCGCGCGTGGGTGCTCGTCGCGTTCATCGTCGCGGTGCCGACGGTCATCGCGTACATCACGAACGCTTGGGCGCTGGGGCGCTCCACGCCGAGCCTCGTGACGATCTACATTTATCTGCAGCCGCTGCTGACGGGCCTCCTTCAGTGGGCGCAGCTCGGCGAAGGGCTCAGTGGGCGGATGCTCGTCGCGGCGGCGCTTATCCTCGTCGGCGTCGGCGTCGTCGCCTCACGTCGGGCGACCGTCGCGCCGTCGTTCGATGCGCGAGGCACTTGACGCGACCTGTAGTTGTCCGCTCGGATGGCGCCCATGCAAAAGGCCCTGCTGTGTTCGCTGTTCGCACTTTCGCTGAGCGCGCTCCCGCAGATCGCATCGGCGCAAGCGGTCACGCCCGGCTTCGGCGTCGATCGCTTCAATCCGTCGGAGCGAGGGAGCGAGTGGTTCGTACTCGACTCGCTCGACCTTCGCGGCGGCGTTCGTCCCGCGCTCGGCGTCGTAGGTGAGTACGCGCACAAGCCGCTCGTCTTCTACGGAGCGGACGGCAACGAGCGCGTCGCGATCGTGTCGAGTCAGTTCTACTTGCACGCGGGCGGCAGCCTCGTGTTGGGCGATCGGCTCCGTGTTGCGTTCAACCTGCCGATGGCCCTCGCGAACAACGGCAACAACGCGGTCGTCAACGGGCAGCGTCTGTCGGGGCCGGATCGTGCGGCGCTCGGCGACCTGCGCTTCTCGGCCGACCTTCGACTGTTCGGAACGTACGGCTCGCCGTTCACGATCGCCGCGGGCGGTCAGGTGTTCATGCCGACCGGCGAGCGCAACGCGTACACCGGCGACGAGCACGCGCGCGGCATCCTCCACGTGCTCGCGGCGGGTGAGATCGGCATGATCGTCTACGGCGGAAAGATCGGCGTTCACTTCCGCGATTTGAACCAGTCGTTCGACGGCAGCCCGATCGCGAGCGAGCTCATCTTCGGCGTGTCCGCCGGCGTGCGCGTCCTCGATCGCAAGTTGCTCATCGGGCCCGAGCTCTACGGATCGACCGGCGTCAGCTCGAGTGACGTCGTCTTCACGAAGCGCGCGACACCGCTCGAGGTGATCCTCGGCGGTCACTACACGATCGGAACCGACTGGCGTGTCGGCGCGGGCATCGGTCCCGGGCTCACGCGCGGGCTCGGCGAGCCGGCGGTGCGCGTGCTCGCGTCGGTCGAGTGGGTCCCCGGCTATCGTCCGCCGCCGCCGAAGGAGGTCGTCGGTGATCGCGACGGCGACAGGATCGCCGACAACCGCGACGCCTGTCCGGATCACCCGGGTCCTGCGGACAAGGACGCGCGCGGTCACGGATGTCCTCCTGCCGTCGCCACGCCCGTTGCACCGCCGCCGCCGAAGCCGGATCGCGATGGCGATGGTGTCTTCGACGAAGAAGACGCCTGCATCGACGTGAAGGGCGTGAGGACGAACGATCCGAAGACGAACGGTTGCCCGCCCGACAAGGACGGCGACGGCATCCTCGACGACGTCGACGCGTGCCCCGAGGTCAAGGGCGTGAAGACCGACGATCCGAAGACGAACGGATGCCCGCCCAATCCGGATCGCGACGGCGACGGCATCCCGAACGAAGACGACGCATGCCCCGACGCGGCCGGCCCGAAGGATCCCGATCCGAAAAAGAACGGTTGCCCCGCCGCGGCGATCGTCGGCGATCAGATCAAGATCATGGACCAGGTGAAGTTCGCGACCGCGAGCGCCGTCATCCTCAAGGAGAGCGAGACGATCCTCAACGCGGTGCTCAAGATCCTCACCGATCATCCCGAGATCAAACAGGTGCGGGTCGAAGGGCACACCGATAACGTCGGGCCCGCCGGTTACAACAAGACGCTCAGCGGGCAGCGCGCGACGAGCGTCATGACGTGGCTCGTGAAGCACGGGATCGACAAGAGCCGATTGTCGTCGCAGGGCTTTGGGATGGAGAAGCCGATCGACGACAACAAGACCGTCAACGGACGGAAGAACAACCGCCGCGTCGAGTTCCACATCGAGTCGACGCCGGCGGCGACGCCGTAGCGGCGATTCAGGCGCGGGGGAGCACCTCGCCGAGGCGTGCGAGCGCTTCGGCGAGCTTGTCGCGAGGGATCGACCACGCGAGTCGGAATCCGTTCGGGACACCGAAGAACGATCCCGCGGCGACGAGGACGCCTTTCGTCTCCGCGGCGTGCTCGATCGCGCTCGTGAGATCGCCGCTGCGCGAGGACACGGCGAATCCGTAGAGGCCCGCGGTCGGCGCGCTCCACGAGAGATCGGGGCGCGTCGCGATCCACTTTTCGACGGTGTCGCGTTTTCCGGCGAGGAGCGCGCGCGCGCGTTCGGCGAGCGGGACGATGCAATCGAAGGCGTGGGCTCCGAGGTGCGCGTGCGATAGCGGGAGCATTCCCGAGCTCGCGGTGATCGTGTCCTCGGCGCGCTCGATGATGTCGCGCGGCGCGAGCAGCCATCCGAAGCGATCGGGGCCGAGGCCGTAGCACTTGGTGAGGCTCGAGACGGTGACGACGTTGCCCCCGAGGTGGCGCGCGCTGCCGCGGAAGACACCGCTCGCGTCGACGAGATCGTCGAACGGTGCATAGACCTCGTCGACGAGGAGGAACGCGCCGCGCGATTCGGCGAGGCGCGCGATCTCGCGGAGCGCGTCGTCGCTCGCGCGGACGCCGGTCGGGTTGTGCAGGTTGGTGACGGAGATGACGCGCGTTCGCGGCGTAAGAGCGCGCGCGACGCGGGCGGGATCGAGGGCCCAGCGATCGGCCGCGACGCGCTCGAACTTGACGATGCGCGCGCCGATGCCCTCGGCGATCCGTTCGAGTGGTTCGTAGCCGGGCCTCTCGATCAGCACGTCGTCGCCCGGCGAGAGGAGCGTCGCGTACGCAAGCCACAGCGCGTGCGTCGTTCCGAGCGCCGCGATCGCTTCATCCGTCGGCACCGCGTTGTAGTGCGCGATCGCTTCTCGGAGTCGCTCCCATCCCGTCGGATCGTCGAGCGACGTTGGCGGCGCGCCGAGCTCCTCGTGCGCCGCCGTCGTCATCCCGCTCGACGCGAGATCGAACGGCACCTTTCCGTAGAATCGCCGCGCCCAGCGCAGGTACTGCGTCGGGCGAAACATCAGCTCTTCTTCGTCAGCGTGAACGTCGCCTTCCGGATGACGTTCGCCTCCGGGAGCGACAGGTTCATCGTGCCTTCGATCTTGTCGCCGACGACCTTGCCGATCGCCGTGCCGGTGAGCCCGCGGTCGGCAGGATCTTTTCGCGTGATCGACGCGGTCATCTGGCCGTCGACGACGACGCCGTCGAGGACGATGTTCCCGAGCGCGCCGTCGGCCGTGCCCGCGACGACGCCGGTCGCGCCGTCGACGGCAATGGAGAGCGCGCCGTCGCCGAGGCCGACGCCCGAGTCGTCGCCTTGCCACTTCACGTCCTCGTACCCTTTGCCGGTCGGAAGCGACAACGGTAGCGCGGCGCTCTTGTAGTTGCCGCTCCACGAGCCCGCGCTCGCGCCCACGGGATTCGCCGACGCGGAGCCGGACGCTGCGGCGGATGCGGCGGGGACAGCGCTCGCCGACGTTGCGGCAGAAGGCGTCGCCGTTGCGGAGGCCACGGGGGGAGCGCCGCCGGAGGACTTGTTTTCGCATGCCGCGAGCGCGAGGAGCCCACTGACGACGAGCAACGTTCGGAACAATCTCTTCACGATCGAGTCTCCTTGCCATCGAGGCGGTCGACGATGCGTACCGCGACTTCACCATCGAGCTCGACGAGCTCGCCGCGCGCGACCTCGATGCCGCCGACGCGGAGAACCACCGGATCGGCGATCTTTCGACCGAGGGCGACGACGTCGCCTTTCGACAGCGCGGCCCATTCGCGCGCGCGCATTTGCGCGGTGCCGATCTCGACGCGCACGACGACGGGGACCTCGCCGACGGCTTCGATCAATGCGTCCGTGTCATTCGAATCGTTCATGTGTGCTCCCGCGACGGGCTCGGGCGTCCCCCCGATATCCCTCACCTCGCCCCGTAGCACGAGCGTGCCGTCGTCGACGAGATCTGCGGAGATCCCGAAGTCGAGCGTCGGCGCCGCGAGGCAAACCGGGCCGCTCCATGCGTCGCCTCGCGCGCGAACGAGTGACCGCGCGCCCGGGACCCAAGCATCGCCGCGGGCGAGGAGCGCGACCTCCGCCGCGCTCGCGGCCGACGCGCACGCAACAACCTGAAGCGAAAGCTCGATGTCGCCCATCGCGGCGAGTCGTCCGGCGTTCCATCGGGGCGGCGGCGAGACGAGCGCGGCGCTTCGCGGGAGGAGTACGCGCGCGAGATGCGCTTCGTCGTCGAAGACGATCGTGACCTCGACCGCGACGAGCTCGGGTTCGACTCGCGCGACGTCGCGAACGATCGAGCTCGACGGTCCGGCGGCGAGAACGCGCAGTGCGCTGCCCGAGTGTGCGCGGCGCGCGGTGGCGGCGACGATCGCGGCGAAGGCTCCCGCGACACTGGACGTCGCCGTCTTCGAGCTGTCGACGATCGCGCCGATGGGTCGCCGCACCGCGCGCGCGATCATCGCGGCCACGAGCGCACCGTCGGCTTCGACGACGATCCCTCGCTCGATCCGCGCGGCGTCCGCAGGCGCGAGCACGACCGCGACGCCGCCGTCGAACGCCTTCACGCTCGCCGACGTTCCGGCGCGACGCACGATGACCTCGACGCGCGCGTCGAGGAGCGTCGCCAGCGTTCTCGCGATGTCGGCCACGCGCACGTGCCCCGCGCTCCAATCGCGCAGCGCGCGCAACGCCGCGACCTCCGCGCGCGACGTCGCGTCGAGCGCTCCCCACGGAAACGGTCGCGCTCGCTCGGCGATCACGGTCGCACGTGCGCGAGGGTCCAGTGGCGATCGCTCGTCATCTGGACGTCGCTCGCCGGAACACCGAGCGGCGTCACCATCGCCCGCACTTCGTCGACGGTGAGCGCGGCGTGAAGCGACATCGCAAGCAGCGCGCGCTGCCGTTCGTGCATTGCGAGCACGTCGCGCGTGACGTTCGTCGGCAATGGCGCGTACGTCGCGACGAGCGCGTCGACCGCCGCGTTCGTGTCGGGTCGCGCGAGATCGCGCACGAAGAGCGCTCCGCCGCGCGCCGTCAGTCGGGCAATCTCACCGAGAATGTCGGCCGGATCGGGGATGTGGTGAACGATGCTGTTCGACACGACGACGGTGAACGCACCATGGCCGAACGTCGTCTTCTTCGCGTCGAGGTGGTGGAGCGTGATGCGCGACGCGAGACCGGCGCGATCGACGTTGCGTCGCCCTACCGTGAGCATGTGCTCGGCGAGATCGAGCGCATCGACCGTCGCGCCCGCCGCGCGCTTGCACAGCTCGATCGGAATGAGCGCCGTGCCGGTGCCGACGTCGAGCACCCGGCCGACGCGAACACCGCGCGAGTCGACGAACCGCAAGAGGTCGTCGCAAAACCGCGCGTTCACGTCGCGGTGATCCATCGCGTCGTAGTCGCGCGCCTCCTCCTCCGTATCCATCACCTCGGGCTCGAGAGTCCGCGTGAGGTGACCGTTCGCGGCGGTACGCAAATCCATGGCTCAATGGCTCTTTTCGCGCGCGAACGGCGACGGCGCAAGGGGCATCGCGTTTCCCCCATTCGTTCTGGTAAGCTCGATGCCGCATGCGCAAGCGGTCGCTCGTCGCCATTCTCTTCGCGCTCGCCGCTCCGGCGGTCGCATTCGTTCCGCTCGTCGCGGTCGCCGCGGGCGATGCGAAGGGCGACGCCAAACCGGGTGGGTCGGCGTCTGCGTCTGGGAGCGGCGGCAAGCGGACCGATCCGGCGAACATCACCGGCATCAGCAAGTTCATGGAGACGTGCGTCGCGGGCAACGGCCAATACATGGCGCGCGATTTCCCCGCGGCGATCGCTTCGTACCGCGAAGCGATCAAGCTCTCGCCGAAGCACCCGCTCGGGCACTACCTGCTCGGCGAAGCGCAGCTCGCCGCGAACAACCTCCCCGAAGCCGAAGCGTCGTGGAACCAAGCTGGCCTCGTCTCGGACGCGACCGATCCGATCCTTCGCGCGCGCGTCCTCTTCGTTCTCGCCGACGTCAAAGAGCGACAGAAGAAGTGGGACGAAGCGAAGACGGGTTGGCAGAACTACAACGAATGGGTTGGGCGGTACGCCGACGCGGGCGTCGGGTTCGGCGCGACCGGAGCATCACGCGTGCAAGCCATCGAGACGATGACGAAGCGCAATGCCGAGGCCGACCAGGTCAAGCAGCGGATCAAAGAGACTGCCGACGGCGGCGTCTTCACGACCGTGACGGGCGACGCCGGGCGCGGTTGATCGTTCGCACTCACCGACCGATGAGGATCTCGCGCTCGAGGAGCGCGTCGGCGTCGCGGGCGAACTGTCGGTAGCGCGCGTAGTCCGCGCCCGGCTGCACGCGGCCGGCCGGAAGATCGACGACGCGATCGAGACGGATCGCGTGCCCCTGGACGGCGTCCTTCACGACGACGACCGCGTCGCCGTGCCGAACTTCGCCCGCCGGGAGCGTCGACGGCATCTTCATCGACTCGGGGAACACGACCTCGAAGTGAACCTCGGTGTGGTACGAGCCGCGCCGCAAGAGTGGCGTCTGCCGCTGCGGTAGCGCCGCGAGCTCGCTCAAGTCGAGCGGGAACACCGACTTCAACGACAGGAACGTGTTCACGACCTTCGCGAGCTGCGGGACTTCGATCCGCATCCGAAGCGTGAGCGGCTGATCGACCGAGTTTCGATTCTCGACCTTGAGGTCGCGTGCGTGTCCGCCGTCGAACGTCGTCGCGACGACCTCCTTCTCGACGAACTCGAGGAGCCGCCCTTCGGGAATCTGATCGAGCTGACCGCGCGCCGCGATCCCGCGGTTGCCGCTGAACGTCAGCGCGAGATCGATCGTCGCGGATCCGTTCTCGCGCACGTCGGCGCGTCCTGCGTAGAGAACGCCGTCGACCGCACCGCTCGCGGTCACGGTGTCCTTCGGGTTGCCCGGAATCAGGCGGAAGCACGGCTGCCCGCGCATGTCGGCCGGGACGTAGCCGTACGGCGCGAACTTGTCGCGCACGAGCAGCCAGCGCACGCCGTGGTCGGTCTCGACGCGTAAGACGAGGCCGTCGTACGTCTCGACCTCGCTCATCTTGCCGATCGGCGGCGACGCGATGCGGCTCTTCACGACCGCGAGCTCGCTAGGGATGTCGAGCAATCGCAAGAGATAGTGGTAGGCGGACTGACGCGAGCCCGCGCGCCCGGTGAGGACGCGGCGACCGTCGGTCTCCTTTCCGTCCTGCACGTTGTCGAGCACGTAGCGATAGAGAATGCGCGCGCGCTCGTCGCGTGCCTTCGCGGTCGTGCCCTTCACGATGTCGAGCGCCTTCGTCACGAGGCGCGGATCGAGCGGCGTCTCGTCGACCGCCGCCTCGACGAGGCGCGCGACCCAATCGTCGAGCGCGATTCCCCAACCGACGCGCACGCTCGGCAAGAACTCGTTCGCGGGCGGCGAGTCCGGTTCGACGATCGCGGGCGGGCTCTGATCGACCTGCCATCGATGTTGAACGAATGTGCCGATCTCCTTCATCGAGTCCTGACCAACGTTGCCGTACGTCTCGATCTGAAGCTCCTTGTCCTTCGGAGCGATCACGACGAACGCGCTTCGCCAGTATCCCTTCTCCGGCTCACGGAAGAACCAGTGCGGACCGCGATAGCGCTTGCCGCGTTGTCCGTCGCCGGCTTGCGCGGTGATGTGCTCCATCTCGATGTAGTCGCCGACCTCGAGGTGCGGCATCGTGAGCGTCGGCTTGCCGGCGACCTGCTCCGGCTCGAGCGTCGATCCGTCCGGCTTGATGACGCGGAGTCGGAGGACGAGGCCCGTCGGAGGCGGCACCTCCGCTTCCTTGTTGATGGCCTCTTGCGATTGGATGCGTTGGATCTCGTGCTCGAGCATCTCGCTCGATCCGTCGGGATGAATCCACGTCGCCGCGTAGTCGAGAATGCGCGCGGCGGTGCCATCCATCTTGTTTCCCGCTTTGCGCCACGCCTCGAAGTCGCGAATGACCGCGCGTCCGTCGAAGCGATACGGCTCGAGATCCGTCGCGCCCTCGAGGAGATCGATCGCCGCGCGGATCTCCGCGCCGCTCGCGCCGACTTGCAACGCCTCGGCGAGCGCGGTTCGCAACGCGCCCGTATCTCCCTTTGCATACGCACGGTCGGCCATGCGAAAGCGCGCCGCAGCGTCGAGCGGGTGCTTCGCGAGGGCCTTCGTGATCTGCTCCGCGGCCGCGCTCGGATCGCCGGAGCGCGCGAGGACGTCGGCGATGCGCGTCGCGATCTCTTTGCGCTCCGGGCGTCGCTTCGCGAGACGCTGCAGCTCGACGATCGCCGCCTTCCAATCGTGTCGCGCGACGGCGCGATCGAGATCGACCTCCGAGTCGGGATCGAGCTTCTTGATCCGCTCGGCGATCTTGTCGGCGTCGTCGACCGCGCCGTCTTCTTCGATCGCGCCGAGGTACATGCGCAGCGCGCCGACCGCGTCCGGGAATCGCGCCGCAAGCTCGGCGAGCGCGCGCATTCGCTCTCCGCGCCAACCGAGCCGCGTGTACACGCGCGCGAGCTGCTCGAGGATCTGCGGGACGTTCTTGAACTCGTCGGCGAGCGCGCGCAGCGGCACGACGGTCTCCGCGACACCGCGCTGCTCGCCGTCGTCGATGATGAGCGCGAGGCGCGCAAACCACAGCTTGGGATCGCGCTGCGCGGCGCGCTCGCGCATCGCTTTGGCTTCGCGTTGGCGTGCGTCGCCCGGGAGTGCCGGATCGTTCGTCACGACGTCGGCGCCGTGCAGGAGCGCGACGGCGGCCGCGTCCTTCGGCGTCACGATCGGATCGGCGAGCAAGCTCGCGACGTCGTCGAGCGCCTCGGCGTGCGCGGCGTACGACGCGAGGAGCGCCTGCAGCGGCGAATTCGTCGCGCGCGCCGTCACGATCGCGTCGATCGGGTTCGGGCTCGCGAGAACGCGCGGCGCGTCGAGAGAGTACGGCTGCGTCGCGTCGCCGTCGGTCTCGATGCCGGCGGACGTTCCGTCGGGATTGAGAATGCGCATGCTCGTCGCCGGCCCTAGGACGCGCGCGAGCACGCGATGTCGCCCTTCGCGCACGGACACCGCCGCGCCGAATCGCTGCCACGATCCCCAGTCGCGCGGATCACGCGTCAGCACCGGCACGTCGTCGATCCAGACTTTGACCGACGACTGCACCGCCACCAAAAGATCGCGATCGCCCTTCGTCGTGAAGAACGTCTCGACGTAGAAGACGCCGTCCGCGGTCGCTTCGGTGCTCGTCGCGAGGCAACGGTGCTGCTCGATCTTCAGCTGACGCGCGACGCTGCCGCGGATCGGATCCACCGGCCACGTCACCGGCCACGGCCCCGGCTTTTCCGCGTCGAACGACCGACGACGATCCGCGGGCGTGCCGTGCCCGAACGGTCCCGCGACGCGCAACGGCCTGGCGCAGCCGAGCCTCTTCGTCACCATCGCGTCGTACGCTTCGCCCGTCGCCTCGGCCTTGTCGAACACCTCGGCCGCGCGCCACTCTTCGATCTCCGCGATCGCGCGCCAACCGAGCCCACCCGGTCGCGCGAGCACCTCGTCGAGCGTCGCGCGATGCGCCGCATAGAGATCGCTCACCGAGCCGCGAAGGCTCCGCAGGTTGTGCGCGGCGAACCACGCGACGAGCTGCGCGTCGGGATCGCGGCTCGACTTCGCCGCTGCGAGCGTCGACACGTACGCCTCGGCCGCCGTCTTCGGCTCGCCGTGCACTTGATCTGCGATCGCACGCGCAAGACTTCCGTAGAGTCCGTCGTGCTTGATGTGCGCGAGCCGATCGCGCGCGATCCCGCCTTGTTGCGCGTCGCCGCCGGGCGCCACCATCTCCGCGAGCGCCCACTTGCCGACGTACTCTCCGTCGCTCGAGCTTCGGCCATCCATGCGAAGCGTAGTGAACGGCGTCGTCCCGACTTTGGGCGTAGGGGTCGCACCACAAGCCGCCGCCGCCGCGACGAGACCGATCAGCACCGCCGAACGCGCCGAACGCAACGGACTCATTTCGTCACCGTGATCACGACCTTCTGTCCGAGCAGTCGATCCACCGTCTCGCACCACTTCTTGAAATCCGGATACTCCGCCGCGGTCACGCGCGTTCGCGACGAGGCGAGTCGCGTGTGAACGTGCACGACGTTTCCGGTCGTCTCGACGTCGACCTTCGCCGAGCCGAACACAGACTGCGCGCTCCCCGCCGTCGGTCCGCTCTTCATCTTGGAGCCGCCGGGCAAGCGCACCGTCCAGTCTTGATCGAGCGTCCACTGCGCGTGAAATCGCAAATCCAGCTTTCGCGTCGCGAGCGGCGCGAAGTCACGAACGAAATATTCGCGCGGCCCCGCGGGAATGCTCAGCGTGTCGCCGTCCTTGCGCGCGAACTGCGCCGCCTTCCCCTTCGCATGGAGCGTCACCTTCTGCTCCACGTCCTCGAAGTTCCCCGCGTCGAGCGTTTGTAGTTCCGCGCCCGAGAGCTGCGACGCCATCAACGTCTGTACACGCTGCTTTCGCGTCGCGTCCGCGTGAAACTGCACGCGCCATCGCGAAGCGTCGACGCCCGTCACCTCGACGCGCCAATCGAGCTGTGCGCTCGCGTCCGCGCCGATCGTCGCGTCGATCTTCTGCGCCGTGACGCTCTCGGTCGCCGGGAAATCCGGCAGCTTCACGAGCTTCGCGCTCCCCTCGTTGACCTGAAGCGCCATCGCGCCGCGATCCATCGATGGGAGCTCGCTCGAGCCCGTGTACTCCGCCGTGCCGTCCAAATAAATGTCGAGCGACGGCACGTACGCGATCGCGTGATCGAAGGGCGCGAGGCTCGCCGGCTCGGTATCGAACTGCCCGCGCATCCCGCTGCGAACGATGACGATCGTCGCGGGGATGCCGAGCTCCTTCAGCATCGTGACGATGAGCGTCGCCTTGTCTTTGCAGTCGCCAAACCCGCGCGCGAAAATCTGCGCGCATCGATACGGCTTGAATCCGTGGATGCCGAACTCGAGCGCGACGTAGCGCGTCTTCTGGACGACGTAGTCGTAGACGGCCTTCACCTTCGCGCGCTCGTCCTTGAGCCCCTTGGTGATCTCGGCGGTGCGTCGGCGCACTTCGTCGTCGGGGATGAACTGATCTTTGACGAGGCCCCAGTACCACTTGCCCATCTCGTCCCACGATTTGTACGTCGACACGTGGACGTGACCGAGGAGCTCACTGAATGGCGGCTGGCTCGCTTCGGGCTCGACGGCGGCGATGTTGAGCGCGAGGAATTTGTACAGGCGCTGATCGCCTTTCTCTTCGACGCTCTGCGTGATGCCGGGGACGTTCGGCTTGTTGAAGTAAAACGATCGGCTCTTCGGCGTGATGAGGACGTACTCGGCGCGCGCGATCGATTCGTTCGATTGCATGTAGACGACCTCGCCGAAGTAGTCGGCGAACGCGTTGCGCTGAGCGACGTCTTCGACGCGGTATTGAAGCTCGACGACGTCGCCGGGATTCAATCGCGGGAAGCGCACGTAATAGACGCGCATGCTCGTGTACATGCTCATCGACGGATCGTCGGCGTTGCCTTCTCCGCTCTCGACGGCCTCCTCGACCTTGCCGTCGGCGCGGTACACCTTCGCGCCGCGGAGCTGCACCGTCTCGCTGTCGGCTTCGTAGCCGAACGCGTACTCGCGTCCGCTCGCGGCCTCGGCGTCGGTCAGCGGTTGATAGACGATCTGATGAAAGCGACTCGCGAGCCCGTTCGGGAACACGGTGGTGACTTGCAGGTCGACGAGCGTGCGTCGCCCTTTGCCTTCGGCCGGCGCGCCGCGCAGCTTGAGGAATTCTGCGGACGGGCGCGCGTAGACTTCGTCGGTCTTCGGTCGCGCGGGCTCGCTGTGCGCGAGGTAGTCGCGGACTTCTTTGGCTTGCGGCTTGAGCTCGAGGACGCGCTTGAGGAGCTTGAACTGCTCTTCGCGTTGCCCGCCGAGCGCGTACACGTCCGCGAGCTCGCGCATCGTGTCGGTGTCTTCGGGCGCGAGATCGAGGATGCGTCGGTACGTCGCGATCGCCTTGGGACGATCGCCGAGCGCGGTGTACGTACGCGCGGCCGAGTAGAGCGAAGGCGCGCTGTCGGGGTTCGTCGCGACGAGGCGATCGATCCAGCGCGACGCGGCGGCGCGATCGCGACGCGCGACCGCGAGCTCGATGTACGAGCGCGCGAAAGACGGATCGTCGAAACGAAGCTGCGCGTACCGTTCGGCCGCTTCTTCGGCCTCCGTCGTGCGCGCCTGTTGCCTCAGCGCCGCCACGAGCGCACGCAAGAGCGCGACGCTCCGCGGCCGCCGCGCCACCGCGCGTTCGAGCAGCGCCAACGCCGTCTCGCGCAGCCCCGCCTCTTCGTAGAGCTCGATGCGCGCGAGCGTCGCCGTCACGTTGTCCTCGTCGATCGAGAGCACGCGCTCGTAGTACGGAACCGCGTCACGCCAATTCACGCCGCCGCGCGCATGCCCGCCGCGCGCGAGGAGCACGGAGATGCGATCCTCTTCGCTCGGCTTCGTCGTTCGCGCGAGATCCTCGGCGCGCTCGAGCCAAATCGCTCGTTGATTGCGATTCTCCGCCACGTCGCCGGCGAGGATGAGCCGCGCGATCGTCGGCGCCTTCTCGGCGGCTTTTCGCGCGAGCTCGCGCGCGCGATGCTCCGCGTTGTCGTCCGACGCGGTCAACGTCAGGTACCGCGCGAACGCTTCGAGCAGCGCGGGATCCTCGCTCTTCGCGGTCATCCGCTCGAACGCCTGGAGCGCGCCTTCGAGCTTCTGCACCGTCGGTCCCGGCGCAACGCCCTTGCCGAGCTGCTCGACCGCGCCGCCCGCCTTCGTGCTGTGCGCCGGATCCGGATCCACTTCGAGGTACTTGTCGGGCCCGCCTTCGGCGTCGGCGACGCGAAGCGAGACCATCGGCGTGTCGGAGTCGCCGCACATCTTCACGAGCACGCGGTTCCATCCCGGACGCAACGTCACCTGCGCAGCGAATCGATCCGAGTCGAGATCGCGGTACTTCTCGTCCTCGATGACCTGCGCGCCGTTCCACCACACGCGCATCGCGCCCGCGCTTCCGGCCCACAGCGAAATCGTCCGCGGCCCCTGCTTCTCCTTCACGCGCGAGTCGCGCACGAACGTCGCCGAGTACCCGCAGATGTTCTCGAACGGACGCACGAACACGCCGAAATCGAGCCATCCGTACGGCGACACCGCCGGCGCGACGCGCCACTTCACCGGATGGTGCGACTTCCCATCCATCGTGCGCGTCACGTCGATCGGCAGCGTCTGATCCTTCTCCGGCTCGTATGCGAACCGGAGGCCCGCTTTCCCTTCGTTGTCGAACGGCCCGACGATCATCCACCGTGACACGTACCCGAGCCGCGCGATGCGAGCGCGCGCGCCGTCGAGATCGCCGCGTCGTCGACGCGCGTACGCTTCGAGGAGCCCCGCGTACGCGCGAACGTGCGCGGGCTGCGCGGTGTCGCTCGTGACCTCGTGGATGACCTCTTCGAGCTCCGTCGGATCGCCGCGATCCCACTCCTGCCAGAGCCTCCGCAGCGCGACGTAGACGAGCGGCCCTTTCGCGTGCGCGATCGCATCGTGCATCTTGGCGAGGCGCGCGAGGCGTTGGCCGACATCGGCCGAGGCGTCGCCGGGCGCGGCGAGGGAGAGGAGGAGCGCGCCGGCAAAGATGGCGAGCACGGCGAGGAGCTTCGGGCGATTCACGGCGGCAGTCTTTCATCATGTGCGTGCATTCGCCACTCCGAGCGTGGCTGGTTGGACACGCCACCGTTTGCGCCTTTTTGTGGCGCTGGCTAGAAGAGGCGCTATTTCTGGGCGGGCTCGAACGGATCGCCTCCTGCAATTCCTTCCGACCGAGGTCAACCAACGTGAACAGCGCCGTGATCGCCACCCCTACTGAGGTCGAGAAAATCGATAAAGTGCGAGGCCAGAGCATGGTCCGCGGCCTCATCAAGACGCTTCGCCCGCACCAGTGGGTGAAGAACCTCTTCGTCCTCGCGCCCATGTTCTTCCACAAGGACGTGTTCGTGACGGCCGCCGGCGGTGTCCCCGCGCTGAACCTCGCCGTGACGGGGCGCGCGGTGATCGCGACGCTCGTCTTCTGTCTGCTCGCCGGCGCCGTCTACACGATCAACGATCTCGCCGACGTCGAAGCGGACCGAGTTCATCCGGTCAAGCGCGCGCGCCCCATCGCAAGCGGCGAAGTCCCAGAGAACATCGCGCGCATGCTCGCCGCGGCGCTCGTCGTCGTGTCGCTCGGCGTCGCGTACGCGATCAACTGGAGCTTCGCCGCCGTCGCCGGCATCTACTTCGTCGAGAACCTCGCCTACACCTTCAAGCTCAAGAAGATCGCATTCCTCGACGTCGGGCTCATCGCGTTCGGCTTCGTGCTCCGCGTCGTCGCGGGCGGCGAAGCGACGTCGGTCCACGTCAGCTGGTACATGCTCGCGTGCACCGCGCTCGTCGCGCTCTTCCTAGGATTCGGCAAGCGCCGCCACGAGCTCGCGCTCGAGAACGCCGGCAAGCAACGCGCCGCCCTCGAAGCGTACGGACCGCGCTCGCTCAACTTCGCGATGATCGTCACCGGCATCTCGACCGCAGTCACGTACGCCGCGTACACGCTCGATCCCGCGACGCGCGCGTTCTTCCAGTCGGACTTCCTCTGGCTGACGATCCCGTTCACCGTTTTCGGCCTCGGGCGTTTCTTGATGCTCGTCTCGGGCAAGGCGGGGCGCGGGCTGAAAGCAGAGTCTCCGACGCAGGAGATGTTGCGCGACGTCCCGTTCGTGCTCAACCTCGTGCTGTGGGGCATCGTCGTCGTCGCGATCGTCTATCAGTTGCGTCCGCACGCTTGAGCTCGGTCGCCCGGTCGCCATGCCGACGGCGCTAGCCACCGCGCCGACGACGTCACGCGCATCGTTCCTCGCGAAGCCGGGACCGTGGGTCGATCTCGGGCTCACGCTGCCAGTGTTCCTCGTCTACCACTTCGGCGTCGTCTTCTTGCACCTGCGCAACGGGACGGATCTGCTGACCGCACCGCTCATGCAGCTCGCGGAAGGCAACCGCGGGATGTACCTGCTCATCACGGCGGCGATCGGGGTCGTGTTCGCCGGCGTCTTCGCGATCCTCGGACGCGGGCAGACCTTTCGCCCGACCAAGTTCGCGCAGATCGCGATCGAAGGGATCGTCTACGCGGTCGTCATGCGCATCGGCGCTGCGTACGTCGTCGGAAACATCTTCGCGGGCGGCGTGAAGGAAGACGGCGGTCCGCTCGGCGGCGTCGTGCAGTCGTGCGGCGCGGGATTTTACGAAGAGCTCGCGTTCCGCGTCGTGTTGTTCGGACTCGGCGCAAAGGCGCTCGTCTGGCTCTTCGCACATCAAAAGGTCGGCGTCGTCGCGGGCACGGTGTCCAAGCTCTCGATGCGATCGATGCTCATCATGCTCGGTTGGTGCATCGTCGTCGCCGCGGTCTTCAGCGGCGTCCACTACATCGGCACGTACGGCGACGCCTTCAAGCTCACGACGTTCACGTTTCGATTCGTCCTCGGCGTGATCCTCACGCTCATCTACGCGACGCGCGGCTTCGCGGCGGCCGTATGGGCGCACATGCTCTACGACGTTTGGGTCATCGTTCTCTGAGCGCGACTTTTTCTCTGCTCACCCTTCGGTGATGAGTCGCACGACTTGCAACGCCGGAATCCCCGTGACGCCGCCGCCTCCATGCGTCGCCGACGACGCCTGGTACAAGCCGCGAATCGGTGTGCGGAAATCCGCGAATCCGGGCGCGGGGCGCATGTGGAAGAGCTGACTCACCGAGAGCTCGCCGTGGAAGATGTTGCCGCCGACGAGGCCGTACTTCGTCTCCATCTCGTGAGGGCCGATGACTTGGCGATGCAGGATCGAGCTCTTGAATCCGGGCGCGAGATCTTCGACGCGATCGATGACGCGATCGGCGTACGCCTCGAGCTCCGTCGCGTTCGGCGCGGTCGCCCACTCGTGCGGAACCCACTGCGTGAACATCGACATGACGTGCTTCCCCTTGGGCGCGAGCGTCGGATCGAACACGGATGGGATGCAGATGTCGGCGAACGGCGTCTTCGCGGCGCGTCCCCCGACCGCGTCTTGGAACGCGCCTTCGAGATCGTCGAGTGACTCGGCGAGGACGATCGTTCCTCCGTGCACCTCGGGATCGAAGCCGGGCTTGCACGTGAAGTCGGGGAGGCGATCGATCGCGAGGTTGACCTTGACCGTTCCGCTTCGGGTCTTCCATCGCTCGATCGCGGTGACGAAATCGTCGGGGAGATGCTTTTTCTCGATGTGACGGAGGAACGCGATCTTCGGGTGCGTCGTCGTGACGACGCTGTCGGCCGTGAGCTCTTCGCCGCCTTCGAGGACGACGCCGGTCGCGCGTCCTGCGTGAACGACAATCCGCTCGACGGTCGCGTTCGTGCGGATCGTCGCGCCGAACGATTCGGCCGCGCGGCACATCGCCTGCGTCACGCCGCCCATTCCGCCTTCGGGAAATCCCCACTGCCCGATCTGCCCGTCGCCGAGATCGCCGATGTTGTGATGCGCCATCACGTACGCCGTGCCGGGCGAGCGCGGTCCGGCCCACGTGCCGATGATGCCGCTCACCGCGAGGACGGCCTTCACGACGGGCGACTCGAAGTTGTCGTCGAGGAGATCGGCGATGCTCATCGTCATGAGCCTCGTGAGATCGCCGACGTGCTTCGCGTCGAGCGCGCGCAGCTTCCATGCGAGGCTCGCCTGTTGCCAGAGATCGCCGATCTCTTTCGATCCGACTTTGGGAGGAACCGCGCGGAGCAGCGGTCCGAGGATGGCGCCGAGCTCGCCCAGCCATGCGTCCCATTTTCCGATCGCGTCGGCGTCGCGCTTCGAGAACTTCGCGATCGCGTCGCGCTTGCGACCCGGATCGGCGTGCATCTGAAGAGAGCGTCCGTCGCGATGCGGAACGAAGTAACCGTGCTGCGGATAGACGCGGTAACCGTGCTTCACGAGCTCGAGCTCGCGGAGCACCGTCGGCGGCATCAAGCTGACGACGTACGAGAGCGCCGTCATCTTGAAGTCGGGGCCCCACGGCTGCTCGGTGATCGCGGCGCCGCCGACGACGTCGCGACGCTCGAGAACGACGACGCGCCGACCGCGCTTCGCGAGAAGGCCCGCGGCGACGAGCCCGTTGTGGCCTCCGCCGATCACGATGACGTCGTAGTTGCGCACGCCGGTGCTCACTCTTCGCCTCCTCGTGGATCGCGTTTCAACCCCAGCGCGAAAGCGAGCGCAATCATCATCCCGATCGCGCCCGCGACGTACGGCGCGCGCGGCCCGATCGCTCCGTACAAATAGCCGCCTGCAGCCGGGCCGATGGTGCGACCGAGGCTCGAGAACGCTTGGTTGGTTCCGAGCGCGCCGCCCTGCTCGGACGCGGGCGCGCTCTTCGACACGTACGCCGACGTGCCGGGCTGCGAGAGTCCGTTTCCGAGCGCGAGGAGCATCCCGGCTCCGTAGAGAATGGTGCGGTTGGCCAGGCCGCCGGCGACGACGAAGGCTGCGAACGCGATCGCTTGGATCGCGACACCGGCGCGGACGAGCGCCGCGTCGGGCACGCGCCCCGACAGCTTGCGGATGAGCCCTCCTTGAACCGCGGCGGCGACGATCCCGATGAACGCGAGGAGGAGACCGGTGCCTTGCTCATCGATTCGAAACAGATCGTTGCAGAAGAACGTGAACGTCTGATCGAGGTTCGTGAACGACGCGATGACGACGAAGTTCACGAGCACCGCGAGCGCGAAGCCGGGACGCGCGAACGCGCGCTTCATCGCGCTGACGTCCATCGGCGCGAGCGATCGCTTCGCGCGCGTCGCGCGCTTCTCGGGAGGCAACGACTCGCCGAGGCCCAGCGCAGCCCACACGAGGTTGACGAGGCTGAGTCCGGCGGCGACGAAGCACGGAAGAGAGCCGTGGTGTCCGTTGATCTCGAACTTCGCCAGCGCGCCGCCGACGCCCGGTCCGAGGATGAAGCCGAGACCGAACGCCATGCCGATCATCCCCATGCCCTTCGCGCGCTCTTCGGGCTTGGTGATGTCGGCGATGTACGCGCTCGCGGTGCCCAGGTTCGCCGTCGCGATCCCGCTGAAGATGCGCGCGGCGAAGAGCCACGCGACGCTCGATCCGTACGCGAGACCCAAACCGAGTCCCGCCATCGAGAGCGACGTTCCCGCGATCGACCACAGCAGAACAGGGCGTCGACCGACGCGATCCGAAAGTCGCCCCCACACCGGCACGAACAAGAACTGCATGAGCGAGTAGACCGAGCCGAGCAGCGTGCCCACGAGCTCCGGCACGCCGAACGTGTCGCGCGCCTCTTTCGCGAGGAACGGGAGCACCAGCCCGAACCCGAGGAGATCGAGGAAGACGGTCAGGAAAATCGAAGCGAGGGACGGACGGCGCACGGAGGTCGGGCGAAGTCCTATCACCGGCGTCGCGCGCGGACGAACGCTTCGAGGTTCCCCTTTGGACCGGCGATGACGGCGTCGTGTTGCTCGATCGGTTCGAGTCCGGCGGCGCGGAGCGCTTCGACCGCGTCGTCGATCGCGTGCGCACGTACCTCGGGATCGCGCACGACCCCTTTGCCGCGAGACGCTTCTTCGCGCCCGACCTCGAACTGCGGTTTGACGAGCGCGACGACCTCGCCCCCGGCGCGCGTGCATCGCGCGATCGCATCGGCGAGCTTCGCGAGTCCGATGAACGAGGCGTCGACGACCGTGAGATCCGCGGCGCCGCCGATCGCCTCGGGCGTGAGCGTGCGCGCGTTCGTGCGCTCCATGACGACGACGCGCGGATCGACGCGGAGTTTGTGCGCGAGCTGTCCGTAGCCGACGTCGACGGCGACGACGCGCGCGGCGCCACGCTGCAAGAGGCAATCGGTGAAGCCGCCGGTCGACGCGCCGAGATCGAGGCACGCGAGCCCCGTGACGTCGATCGCGAATCCGTCGAGCGCGCCCGCGAGCTTCACGCCCCCGCGCGAGACGTAAGGGTGGTCGGCGCCGCGGACGTCGAGCGCGGCGTCTTCGGCGACGAGCGTTCCCGCTTTGTCGACGCGCGCATCGCCGACGAAGACGTTCCCCGCGAGGAGCATCGCCTGCGCACGCGCGCGCGTCGGCGCATGCCCGAGCGTCACGAGGAGCTGATCGATCCGGACCTTGGCCACACGATCACGGTAGCGCGACGTCGGGGTGGAGCGCGCGCGCGACGACGCGAAGTCCCTCGGCGACGCGCGGTCCCGGCCGCATCACGACCGCGTCGGGGAGCGACACGACCCGTCCCGCCTTGACCGCGCGCACGCTCGACCATCCGGGCGCGTCTTTCGAGATCGCCTCGGCCGCGTTCGCCTCGCCCATCGCCGCGTTGAGTACGACATCGGGATCGAGCGCGATGACGCTTTCGAGCCCGAGCGTCGGATACCCCGTGCCGTTCGCGACGACGTTGTCACCGCCGGCGCGCCTCACCATCTCGTCGGCGAACGTATGCGGCCCCGCGGCGACGATCGGCTCGATGCCGTAGACGAGGAGCACGCGCGGCCGCGCCTTGCCTGCGACGGCGCGCTCGATCCCGGCGACACGCGCGTCGAGATCGACGACCACCCGCCGCGCGTCCGCGTCGTGCCCGGTGCGCGCGCCGACGCCGAGGATCATCTCGTCGATCTGCGCGAACGACTCGGTCTCCGGAAAATACGTCGCGATGCCGCGCGCGCCGAGCTTCTCCGTGAGCCCGGGACCGGATGGACCGCGCGCGCCGATGACGAGATCGGGGCGGAGCACGAGGATCGCTTCGAGGCTCGCGTCGACGTAGCCGCCGACTTGCGGGAGCTTCGTGATCGCAGGCGGGTAGTCGCAGAACTTCGATCGCCCAACGAGCGCGGCCTCTGCGCCGACCGCGTAGATCGTCTCGCTCGTCGACGGCGAGAGCGAGACGACGCGCGCCGCCGGTCCCGAAGGCGTCGCGCGACTTCGCGAGCACGACACGAGGACGACGAGCGCAAGGAGCGCGCATCGCGTCCAGGACGCGCGCGTCATCGTTCGATGAGCCCGTACTTGTGCAGCTTCTCGATGAGCGCCGGTCGCGACACGCCGAGTCGCCGCGCGGTCTCGCTCTGGTTCTTGCTCGATGAGTCGAACTGGTCGGCGATGATCGCACGCTCGAACGCCTCGACGCGCGCGCGCAATGGATGGCTCGGTCCGGGATCGCCCGACGACGATTGCGCCGATGTCGGAGCGCGCGGCTCGGCGAGCGAACGCCAAAGCGCGAGCGTGATCCGATCGTCGGGCGCGAGCGCGAGGAGACGCGCGACGGTGTTCTCGAGATCGCGAACGTTGCCCGGCCACGTGTGCGCGCGCATCGCCTCGACGAGAGCCGGCTCGACGTCGACCTGACCCATGCCGTAACGATCCGCGTACTGCCGAACGAACGTACGAATGAGCGGCTCGATGTCCTCGGGCCGCTCGCGGAGCGACGGCACGCGAATCGGCACGACGTTGAGGCGATAAAAGAGATCCTCGCGGAAGCGTCCGGTCTTCACCTCGGCGGTGAGATCGCGGTTGGTCGCGGCGATGAGGCGTGCGTCGACGTTCTCGGCGCGTCCGCCGACCTGCTGAACTTCGCCCGACTGGAGCGCGCGGAGGATCTTCGCTTGGATCGCGAGCGGGAGCTCGCCGATCTCGTCGATGAACAACGTGCCCTTGTGCGCTTGTTGAAAGTACCCGGCGCGCGCCGCGACCGCGCCGGTAAACGCGCCCTTCGTGTGCCCGAACAGCTCGGCCTCCGCGAGCTCGGCCGGGATCGCCGCCGCGTTGAATCGCACGAACGGTTTGTCCGCGCGTCGCGAGTGCGCGTGCACGGCGCTGGCGACGACGTCTTTGCCCGCGCCGCTCTCACCGGTCAAAAGGATCGTCACGTCCTTCGGCGCGACGCGCGCGACCATGTCGAGCACGCGCGTCATCGCCGGGCTCTCCGCGACGATCGTCCGTCCAAGCTGCGTGCCCGCGCGCAAACGTGCATTCTGCAAGCGAAGCTCGCGCGTTTCGATCGCGCGCTTCACCGCGAGGACGAGCTCGTCCGGGTCGAACGGCTTCGGAATGTAATCCTGCGCGCCCGCCTTCATCGCCGCGACCGCGACGCGCTCGGACCCATGCGCCGTCAACATCAACACCGGCACACTCGGATCCTGCGCGCGCATCCGCTCGAGCACGCCCATCCCATCGATGCCCGGCATCGCGAGATCCGTAAGCACGACGTCGGCGCCGCGCGCCTCGAACGCCGCGAGCCCGGCTTCACCGCCGTCTGCCGTCTCGACGTGGAGGCCCGCGTCGCTCAGCACGGCTTCGAGCGTGAAGCGCAGCGACGCATCGTCGTCGATAACGAGGACGCGGTTCATGGAGACGTCTCTAGCGCGCCGGCGCTTCGGAAGAAACCTCGGCCGGTGCGCCGTCGGTGCTCGCGGACTTCTTGAACGGGTTGGGCAACGCGCCTTTGCACATCTTCAGCGCGCAGATGGGCATCTCGATCGTCACGCTCGTGCCGCGACCCGGCGCGCTGTCGAACAAGAGCGATCCGCCGTGCTGCTCGATGAGCCCGCGCGCGACGGCGACCCCGAGCCCGGTCCCGCCCTCTTTCGTCGTGAAGTACGGCTTGCGAATGCGTTCGAGGACCTCGCGCGTCATGCCCGGTCCGTCGTCCGTGACCTTCACGCGAGCGCCGCCGTCGACGCAACCCGCGCGCGCCACGTCGATGCGAACGGTGCCGCCGTCGGGCGATGCCTGCATCGCGTTGAGCACGACGTTGAGGAGCGCCTGGCGAAGCTTGCGTCCGTCGGCGTTGACGACGACGTCCTTCTTGCCGCTGACCTCGAGCACGACGCCGTGATCGCCGGCGCGCGTCTCGAGAAGAAGCGCGAGCTCGTGCGCGATGTCGTGGAGGTTGGTCGGTGCGACCTTCAAGTCGTCGAAGCCGCGCGAGAACGAGAGGAATCCGTCGACGATCCCTTGCAGGCGATCGGCCTCGGCCGCCACGATCGCGAGACGCTCGGCGACCTTCGGATCGCTCGAGCTGCGCGCCATGTGCGTCGATAGTCCCTTGATCGCGGCGAGCGGATTCTTCACTTCGTGCGCGAGCCGCGCGGCGATGCCTTCGAGCGCGCGTGTGCGATCTTCGTTCTCGCTGCAGAGCTCTTCGCGACGTTCGGCGAGCTCGAGGGCGACGCGCTCGTATGCCTTCGAGACGGTGCAACCCATGCGGTACATCCCGAAGCCGACGAAGGCGATCGACGACAGCGTGATCGTGACGTACTCGGGCGACGGCCAACCGTTGACCGGTGCGAGCGGCGCGGGAAGCTCGCCGATCACCGTGCGCGAGAGCAGCACGAGCGCGAGCATGAGCACGAAGTAGAACCCGAAGAAGATCGTCTTCAGCCCCTTCGGTTCGGTGATGACGATCGACGCGCCCATGAGGATCTGCGCGGTCGTCATGAGCAGCGGGCTCGCGATGCCGCCCGTCGCCGCGAGCGCGATCGTGCAACACGCGGCGCCGATGAAGAGGCTGAGCGTCCCCACCGCCACGCCCGGCCGGACGCTCTTCATCACGAATAGAACGCCGCTGAGCGAGAACGTCGCGAGCAACAGCCACGCGCGCCACGGCTCGAACCCGCGTGCGACGAGCAGCGCGAGCACCGCGAGATGAAACGGCAAGAGCCACACGAGTCGCCAGCGCGCCGCGGACTGCGACATCTCGCCGAAGATGCGGCGGCGAACCGCGTCGAACCGCGCGCGCTGGCGCGTCTGCTCTTGGTCGGCGGTGGCTACAGCGGACATGCTCGTGAAGCGTTCAGCAAAGTCCATGCGCGCGCAACTGTCTCGCGATCCGTGGAAAATGCATGGATTGTTCCGGGCCCTCGCCGAAGAGGGCCTGTCGGAGGGGCGACAGGTGCCGGTGAGGCACGCACTCCGCGTCCCTCAGCGCTTTCGCCGCAACGCGGCGCCGGCGAGCGCAATTCCCGCGATCCCAATGAGCCACGGAATCGGCTTGGACGGGTCCTTCGCCGGCGCGGCGATCGCGCATCCGCCGCTGCTGCCGGACGATTGCGTCGTGTTCTTCGGGGGCGCTGGCGTGACGAAGCAGAATCCCGATTTGCAGGAGAAGCCGTCGGGGCACACGTTCGTCGCGTCGCACGACTGCGTGCACACGAACGTCTTGCCGTCGATCGCGGAGCAGCTCTTGGTGTTGCACTCGTCGTCGTTCGCGCACGGCGCGCCGAGCTCACCCGGTGCCGGAGTCGATCCGCCGTCGCCGGACGAGCCACCGTCCGCCGGCGGCTTGGTTCCCCCGTCGCCGATCGGCGGAATCGGCGGCGAGCTCACCCAACTCGGGGCCGTGTACCCACCGAGCGTCGCCGCGCGATTTGCGGTCGTGATGATGAGATCGCGGTACGAATCGAGGCGCGTGTAAAACGATCCCGTGCACGTCTGCCCGTCGGGTGTGACTCCGCCGCGCGACAACACACCGAGCGACAGGAACACCCCGGTGTCGAACTGCGCCTGCGAGAACGCGCCCGATCCCGAGTCGCCCTCGCACGGACCGTCGCCCGAGAAGAACTCCTGCTCGCGCATGTCGTTCTGGTAGCCGTGCGCCCAGCAGTCGGTGAACTTCGAGACATCGCTCGGGATGCAGTTGAACCCGATGTTCTCGCGAATGTGCCGCGTCCCCGCAGAATTCATGTTCGCCGGCGACGTGAGCCCGTAGCCGATCGCGGTGTCGGCGAGCTTGCTGATGTGCGAGCGATCGCGGAGATCGTACATGACATTCGGGATCGCCGGCGTCGCCGCGCTCGCGGGGACGTTGCTCGCGAGGATGATGAGCGCGATGTCGTTGCCGCATAGCGCCGTCGGCGTGGGCGTGACGAACTGCGACGCGCGCACCCACGTGCCGGCGCTCGAGAGCATCGTCGAGCTCGTCGTGATGTAGTAGCTGGACGGGTTGTACTGACCGCCGAAGTTCGTTGCCGCGCAGTCGACGTTGCCCATCGGCGTTTGCGAGACGCAATGGCGCGCGGTGACGACGAGGTTCGGCGCGATGAGCGTTCCCGTGCAGAGGAGGTTGCAGTTGCCGGGGCTTCCTCCGCAGACGCCGACTTCGAAGGTGTGGGTCGAGTCGGGCATGCCGCCTTGGATGGGCTGGGCAGCGCTGCGCGTCCCTTCGTCCCCGCCGTTCGACGTCCCACATCCGATCGCGTTGCCGACGCCGACGAGCGCGACGAGCGCACTCATGCCGAAGAACCTCGATGCCATCCTCGAACCCTCCGCGACGGGGGCATCAAGCCAAGTCTGCAACCGCGCGAATGCAATGTAGCGGCGGTGAAACGCGCCGCAACGAAGAAGCAACGTCGCCCTGCGTCGATCGCGCGACGCGTGCGACGAGCGTGCAGCGAGCGTGCAGCATTCCTGCGCAGGCGTTGGAGTGTTCCAAAACCGTGCAGCGGGAAGTTGCCCGTTTTCGACTCGGCATGGCCTGATCGCCGCGCAAACGAGGAGGCAGGTCATGAGCTGGAAGACGACGTGCGTGGTGGTGCTCGGCGCTTCGGGTTTCTTCTTCGCGAGCGAGGCGCGCGCGGCGGACGATCCGCCGGCGACGGGAGGCGCGACCGGAACCGCAACGGCAACCGCAACGGCCGGCGGTGCACCTGCGGCGCCCGCAAAGAAAGAAGAGAGCGGCGAGACGGATCACGACACCGTCGTCGGTCATGTCGGCGTCGGCTTCTTCGGGATCCGCCAGCTCCCGATCGGAAGCGGCGCGCCCGGTGCGCTCCCCGCGAATCCGCAGACCGTCGACGCGCCCGTCATCGGCGCGCGCTACTGGATCCAACGCAACTTCGGAATCGACGTGGGCTTCGGCTTCGCGACCGCGGGAGGCTCGCGCGAGAACGTCGCGGGCGCGACCACGACCACCACCGACAAGCAAAGCGCGACCGGCTTCGCGTTCCATCTCGGCGTGCCGATCGCGTTCGCGCACGGCAAACACTACACATTCTTGCTCATCCCGGAGACGACGCTCGGCTTCACCAGCGGCACCCTCAAGGGAACGGCGCCAGCGCCCGACACGAACTACAGCGGCTTCCTCTGGAACCTCGGCGCACGCATCGGCGCGGAGATCCACTTCGGCTTCATCGGCATTCCGCAGCTCGCGCTCGAAGGCGGCGTCGGCCTCTACTTCCAGCGCACGTCGTACAAGGTGAAGCAGGATCCGAACTCGACGTCCGACGGAACGAGCAGCTTCACGACGTCGCTCCAGGGAAATCCCTGGGCGATCTTCCTGAACCAGGTCTCGGCCATCTATTACTTTTAGAGCTACAATCAGCGGGCGAGGTGCGCCGATGCCATCGACACGGTTTCTGAGCGGCGTGGCTTTCGCGATCGCGATCGCCGCGTGCTCGAGCGGGAGCGCTCCGCTCGCGCAGCAACACGCGTTCGAACGCGATCCGTCGACAGCGTCGGGCGATTCGACCGGCTGCGCGATTTGCGGAGGGCGACTCCACTGCATCGGAACGTTCGAAGGCGTTCCGGTCGACGTCGTCGTCGCCACGTCGTCGTCGAAGAACGGCGAGTGCAAAGCATCCGGGCTGCGCCTTCGCTGCGATGGTCAGGTCGTTGGCGTCGGTTCGACGCAAAATGGCGGGGACACCAAAGGCGAGACGGTGACCACGCTCGGAACGTGGACGTCGCTGGGCGAAGGGTTCGTTCTCTGCGCGAAAGGCGATTGCATCGTCTGTACGCCGACGGACGCTCCGCTCACCGAGCAGCCGCCGCCCGATCCCCAACCGCAGCCGGGCGGTGGACGCGATTCCGGCGCGGGCGTCCCCGACGCGGGCTGACCGAGGTCGCAAAGCTCACGGTGCCCACTCGACGCGCACGTCGCGATCGAGGAGCCCCGCCGCGCGCGCGCGCGTGAAGAGCTCGCCCACCGCGCGTCGACCGTCGGCCGGAAGATCGAGCGTGTCGTCGTTCGCGTACATCGCGAGGTAGCGATCGAGCATCGCGCGATCGAGCCCGACGTCTCCGCGCGACTCCACGGCGAGGAGCGCGTCGATCACTTCGTCGCGATGCGCGAGCGCCCACGCGATCGACGCCTTGCACAACCGCGACACCTTCACGACGAGCTCCGCGCCCAAGCCGCGGCGGATCGCATTGCCGCCGAGCGGCAGCGGAAGCCCTCCCGTGAGCGCGCTCCAACCTTCTCCGATGTCCGCGACGCGCGCGAAACCTTCCTTCTCGTACGTCAGCCGCCCTTCGTGGATGAGGAGCGCGGCGTCGACTTCGCCCGCGCGCAACGCTTCGAACACGCGCGCGTACGGACTGATCGGAAGAACGATCGCCTCGAAGCGCGGAAGGAGCAGGCGCAGCGTGAGGTACGCCGTCGTTCGCAGCCCCGGCACGCCGATGCGCGCGCCGTCGAGCGAAGGCAGCGACCGCGCCTTCGTAGCGACGACGACCGGTCCGTAGTTGCGACCGACCGAAGCGCCGTGCGGAAGGAAGAGGTAGTCGTCGGCGATCGCCGCGTACCTGGCCATCGACACCGCGATGACGTCGACGTCGCCGCGCGCCGCGCGCTCGTTGAGCGTCTCGGTGTCCGCGCGCTCGTGCGAAAAGACGACCCCCTCGGGATCGACCTTTCCGTTGAGCAGCGCCCAGAACATGAAGATGTCGTCGCTGTCCGGAGAGAACGCCAATCGGATCGGGGTGGGCATCGCGCGCGGACAGTAGGGTCTCTTCGCGCGTCGCTCAAGGTGCGCTACGGTCGCGACCGATGCGCATTGCACGTATCGATACCCCCTCCCTCAACGGCGCCCGTTTTGCGCGCCTCGATGCCGGCGTAGCGAGGCTCTACGACGGAGCGCCTTGGCTCGACGCGCGCCTCGGCGACGCGGAGATCGCGTGGACCGATCGCGATCTCCGTTGCCCCGTCGCACCATCGAAGATCCTCTGCATCGGCCGCAACTACGCCGCGCACGCGAAGGAGCTCGGCAACGAAGTGCCCACGGAGCCGCTCCTCTTCTTGAAGCCGCCGTCGTCGCTCCTCGATCCGGGCGGCGCGATCCGCATTCCGCCGGAGAGCGCGCGCGTCGAGCACGAAGCGGAGCTCGGCGTCGTGATCGGCAAGCGCTGTCGCTCGGTGTCGCGCGACGACGCGCTCGCGTACGTGTTCGGTTACACGTGCGTCGGCGACATCACGGCGCGCGATCTCCAACGCAAGGACGTGCAGTTCACGCGCGCGAAGGGCTTCGATACGTTCTGCCCCGTCGGCCCGTGGATCGAAACGGAGCTCGATTTCTCGAAGCTCGGCGTGCGCTGCCGCGTCAACGGCGCGACGAAGCAAGACGGCTCCACGTCGAACATGATCTTCGACGTGCCGACCCTCGTCGCGTACGCGAGCCGCATGATGACGCTCGAGCCGGGCGATCTCATCGCGACCGGAACTCCCGAGGGGGTCGGTCCGCTGGTCGCCGGCGATCAGCTCGAGATCGACATCGATCGCATCGGTGTCTTGAGCGTGCGTGTGGAAAGGTAGAGCGAAGCGCGCGGCGCCGTGGATGATCGTCGGCGCGACGCTGGTGGGCGCGGCGATCGTCGCGGCGCGTTGGCGCACGAACGACGCGCAGTGCGGCGGCGGATTCGTCGCGACCGGCTCGCGATGCATGGCGCCGCCTGGCGCGTGCCCGGCGCCGCTCGTGCGCATCGACGACGGATGCGACGCGCCCGACGTTCGCGTTCGCATCCCCGCGTCGAAGCTCACGATCGGCCCATCGGACTGGGAAGCCGAAGGTCGTGTGCCACCGCGAGTGATCGAAACGCGTGCGTTCTACATCGATGCGTTCGAGGCCACCGTCGCGAAGCTCGGTACACGCGCATCCGCGGACGGCGCGCGCGCGGCCAGCGCGTTGAACCGCGACGAAGCGATGGCGCACTGCGCGTCACGTGGCGGTCGATTGCCGACGGACGACGAGTGGCTCGCGGCCGCGTCGATGGGCGCGTCGAACGGCGCGCCCCACGGTTCGGCCTCGCGCTATCCCTGGGGCGACACAGGCGCGGTGTGCCGTCGCGCGGCGTGGGGCCTCGCGCGCGGACCGTGCTCCGAACGCGGCGCGGGCGCGGACACCGTCGGCGCTCACCCAACCGGTGACACCGCGCTCGGCGTCCACGACATGGCAGGCAACGTCGCCGAGTGGGTCGTCGACCCTTCGCGCCCTGCGCTCGGCATCGCGCGCGGCGGATCGTGGTCGACGGAGCTCGCGACGGAGCTCCGCACGTGGTCTCGCCTCGAGCTCTCGCCCGCCGCAAAGGACGCGCGCGTCGGGGTGAGGTGCGCGTACGACGCACCACCGTAGCGCTCCACTTTTAGGCTACGCTGATCCGTCCCATGACATGCGCCGTGCTCTGCATCGGGACGGAGCTCACTCGCGGTGAGCTCGTCAACACGAACGCGCGATGGCTCTCTGCCGCGCTCACCGATCTCGGCTTCGAGGTCGTCGAGGACACCGTCATCGACGATCACAAAGGGCGCATCATCGACGCGCTCAATCGCCTCAGCCGGAGCGTGCGCGTCGTCGTCTGCACGGGCGGTCTCGGTCCGACGACCGACGACTTGACCACCGAGGCCGTCGCCGACGCGCTCGGCAAGCGCCTCGTTCGCGACGACTCGTCGCTCGATCACATTCGTCGTCGCGTCGAAAAATACGGACGGACGCTTACCGAATCGAACTCGAAGCAGGCCGATTTTCCCGAGGGCGCGGACATCCTCCCGAATCCGATTGGCACCGCGCCCGGCTTCGGCATGCGCATCGGCGAGGCGCTCACGTTCTTCATGCCGGGCGTGCCGCGCGAAATGGAGCGGATGTTCGACGAGCAAGTCACGCCGCGCATCCGCGGACTCGCACCGAACGACGCATACCAAACGCGACTGCGCACCTTCGGAATGCCGGAGAGCGCCGTCGGCGAGAAGCTCGCGGGAGTCGAGAGCGGTTATCCCGGCGTGACCGTCGGATACCGCGCGCACTTCCCGGAGATCGAAGTGAAGGTGCTCGCGCGCGCGTCGTCGCTCGCGGCAGCACGCGAGATGTGCGAGCGAGCAACGGCCGACGTGAAGCAGCGACTCGGCGCCATCGTCTACGGCGAAGCCGACGAGACGTTCGCGGGGGTCGTCGGTCGCGCGCTCCGCGCGAAGGGGTACACGCTCGCGATCGCGGAGTCGTGCACCGGCGGTCTCGTCGGCCACTTGCTGACGCGCGAGCCCGGCGCGAGCGATTACTTGGTCGTGGACGCGGTGACGTACGCGAACAGCGCGAAGTCGCGCATCCTCGGGATCGATGAAGAGACGATTCGCTGGCACGGCGCGGTGAGCCCCGAGGTCGCGGCCGCGATGGCCGAAGGCGTGAAGCGCGTCTCCGGCGCCGACGTCGCGCTCGCGTTGACCGGCGTCGCCGGACCGAGCGGCGGGACCGACGCGAAGCCCGTCGGCACCGTGTTCCTCTCGACGGCCGGTCCCGGGGGCACCACCGTCAAAGAGCGCTTTTTTCACGGCGACCGTCACCAGATCCAAACGCTCGCGGCGTACGCGGGGCTTCAGCTGGTGCGCGAAGCGACGTCGGCGTGATCTCGCTCAGCGAGCTTTGACGATCTCTGCCGCCCACGTCTTGGCAACCGCGCACGAGCCCGTCGATTTCCACGTCGGGCCCGAAGCGTTCGCCGGACCCGCGACGAAGACGATCTCTTTTCCGAAGCGCGCGATCGCGAACGGCCCGCGGTCGCCGCGATCGAAGCAGATGAACGTCGGGTCGGTCACTTTGGCCGCGCCGAGCTTTTTCGCGACGCCGGCGCGCACCATCGCGAACGAGCGTCGCGCGAGCGCGTCGACCTGCGGAGCGCCGTCGTCGTAGCGAAGTCGCCACGCGAACGCGACGAGCTCGCCGTTCTTGAAGAGCGCGCCACGATCTCCGCCCCATCCCGACGCCGCATCGGCCGCGTCGGCAGGCGGCATCCACTCCTCGAACGACAGCCGCACGCCGAGCTCGCCGAACGCGTCGTCGTCGACCGACTTCCACCCCGCGCCGAGCGAGTCGGCCTTGGGTGCGGGCACGTCGATCGGCTTTTCGTGGGCGTCGTATTTGTCGACATGGAGGATCTGCTCGCTCGTCGTCGGCGGATCGTCCCACGCGCGGTTCACTTCGCGCCACCCGCCGCGGCGCCGCATCGCGTGCACGAACACCGTGCCGTAAATGTACGGCGCACCCAGCGAGCTTCGCATGATCTGCGGCGCCGTCGCCGTCGGGCCGCTCAGCATGCTGCCGCGGATCTGTTCGGCGTAGAGCTCGTCCGGCAGATCGAGCGCCGTGCGCCCGCCCTGCGCGAACATCACGTCGAACATCGCGCTCGTCGCGTCTCCTTCGGCGAGCGCCGACACCGCGGTCGAGAGATCCGACTGACCGCGCCGATATTTCGATCGCGCCTTGAGATCCCATTTCTGGTCCTGCAGCGCGTGCACGAGCTCGTGCGCGAGCGTCGCTTCGGCGTCGGCGTCTTGCAGATCGCCCGCGAGGTACATCGTCCCGTCAGCCGGCTCGTAGTACCCCGCGAGCTGCGCCTCGAGCAGCGCGAACTCCGCCTTCTCGTAGTCGAAGCTCGTCGGGATGAAGCCGAAGAGCTGCAACACGAGCCCTTCGTTTCGAATCGCGTCGGCCGGCACTTCTTTCGCGACGTGCTCTTTCACGCGCGCGATCAGCGCCGCGCGCGACAAGACGACGCCCGGCACCGGTTTGGTCGCGTCGATGCCGCGCGCTTTCGAAACGCGACGAAGCGTGCGCGCGATGAGCTTCTCTCCGCGTCCCGTGTCGGGCGAAGGCGCCTCGCGCGGCTCGCCGGGTCCGGGCGCCGCGATGGACGCGGGCGTCGCGGGGCCGACCGTCACCGTTCTTGGCCCTGCAGGACCGACCGCCGCAGGTCCGCACCCCATCGCGATCGCCCACGCGCCGAGCGCGAGCAAGGCCGGCGCGCGATTCACTTCGTCAGCCCCTTCGCTCCGCGCTCACCTTCGCGTCGCAACGTCGCGATCGCATCGGCGTAGCTCGCCTTTGTGAACACCGCGTTGCCCGCGACGAGCGCGCGCGCACCGGCGGCCGTCGCGAGCGCCGCGGTCTCCTCGGAGATGCCGCCGTCGATCTCGAGATCGATCGCGCGTCGCGTCGCGTCGATCATCTCGCGAATCGCGCGCACCTT
>JBBQXV010000055.1:0-38029 GCA_038209335.1 Polyangiales bacterium
CGAGCGCGGGCGCTTCGGGCCGCTCCGCGCAACGGAAGCGTTCGCGCAGGGAAAGTTGAAGCGCGCGAAGCCGGCGCTTCGTGACGTGCCGCTCGCGCGTGCGGCGGAGCTCGTGGGGGACGCGCCGCTGCGGGCGTTCGCGCCGGGGCCGTTCGAAGGGGAGTGGGCGGCGGGGCTCGGCGGGCTGCTCAAGGTGAGCACCGCAGCGGCGGTGGCGGCGCGCGCGCGGAGTGACGCCGGAGCCGCGAAGGGCCGCGTCGACGTGACGCTCGTCCTCACGGGCGCGTGGGGCGACGATTCGGCCGCAGCTTCGGCGCGCCTCGCCGCGGCGTACGGCCGGCTCGCGGACGATCCTCTCGGTAAGCTGTGCGGCCTGAACCACCCGATCGACGCGCCGCGCACGCGCGGAGCAGCGGACGCTCTCACGCTCGAAGTCGGTCTCGATGGCCTCGAAATCGCTCGCGGTTTGCGCGCGGCGACCGAGGCGACGGTCGAGGAGATCATGTCGTATTGACGCCGGGGTCGCAGCGGTGCTACGCGAGCCCGCTCACTCCAGTTTCGATCACGCCACGGCCCTGCCGCGGACGTGCTGCCCCGCGGGCCTCCCCGCCCTCCCCGCCTCCCCCGCGAACGAGATGCACAGCCGCCCCCACCCTACGCCCGCCGCCGCACGCCTCGCAGCTCCCGCCGTGAAGACACCCGCGAAAGCGGCGCAAAAGTCCGCGAAAAGCTCCGCGCTACCCGTCGACCGGCCCGCCGCTCGTCCCGTGGCTCGCCGCTCCGCCTCAGGCGCGTCGAAGAAGGCCGCTGCGCCCGCGAAGGCGTCCTCCAAAGCGAAAGCGCCGAAAGCCGTCGCGCCGGTCGTCCCCGCACCGGTCGTGTCGCTCGCCCCCCCGGCGCCGATCCCGCCGTCCGCGCGCCCGCCGATGCCGTCCTCGCCTCCATCGATGGCGTCGTCGCCTCCGCCCGCTCCGGCGCGCACGAACGGCCACTCCTTCCCGTCGTCGAACGGCAACCGCCACGGCAACAACGGCTACGCGCACAACAACGGCTACACCCCGCCCCCCATGGCGCCGTTCAAGCCGGTCGCGTTCAAGGTCGGCGACAAGGCGGTCCACCCGTCGCACGGCGTCGGCGAAGTCACCGCGATCGAGCAGCGCGACATCGGCGGCGCGAAGCAGATGTTCTACGTGCTCAAGATCCTCGACAACGGCATGAAGGTGATGGTGCCGACGTCCGCCGCGCAGCAGGTCGGGCTCCGCGTGATCATGAGCGACAAAGAAGCGAACGCGATCCTCACGACGATGAAGGCGCGCGAGGTCGCGGTCGACGTGCAGCCGTGGAGCCGCCGCTTTCGCGTCTACACCGAGATGATCAAGAGCGGCGCGCCGGGCGAGGTCGCCAAAGTGCTGCGCGACATGAACCGCCTCAAGTTCGACAAGGACTTGAGCTTCGGTGAGAGACGCTTGCTCGATCAGGCGAAGAGCCTGCTCCTCAAGGAGCTCGCGTTCGCGAAGAAGAAGAGCGAAGCCGACATGGCGGAAGAGATTCGGAAGATCTTCAGCGCCTAACTGCCTGAAGACCGGACCGCGACGTTCACGCCCTGTGCAGCGCGGCGCTGCGCGCCTGCGTCTGCGCGCCGGTGAACTCGCGGTAAAAATCGATCGCCGCCTTGATGAAGTCAGCGTCGTCTTTTCGCGCGTCGTGCGCCATGTCGACCGCTCGCTTCGCGCGATTCGCGACCTGCTCGTGGGCACGCGCGTCGGCGTCGTCGTCGGCGATTCCGCCCTTCAGCTGACCATCGACGAAGTGGGCTCCGGCGTCGGTCACCTTCGCCATCCCGTCGAACTGTTTTTCTCCTGCGGTCTTGAAGTGTGCGCCGGCCTCCGCCGTGAGCACGCCGCTGGCGGCGCCAGCGAGACCGGACACGAGGCCCTGCGTCCGCAGATCGTCGGCTTTCGTCCGCATCGCCGTGATCTCCGCGTTCTCGGCGTCCTCTTGCGTCTTCTCCTCGATCGCCTGCATCTCGCGATCACCGCGCTTCGCCGCTTGACCCGCCTTCACGAGCAGCGTCGCTAGCAGCGCCGCAGGATCGCCCTGACCGTCCAGCAGCGCCGCCGGATCGGGGAGAAGCGTGTCGTTCGACGGCGAGCGGATACCCGGCGTGACGTCGCTCGACGGATGAAGGTTGGGGCCGTTGGTGCCTGAAATCGACTGGATGGTCATGTTCATGCCCTCATTCCCGCTGCGACGAGCAGCGACTGATCGTTGGACTGCATGGCTTCGCGGAGTGAGCCCAGCGCGCGCTCGTGCGACTTCTGGACATCCTTCGCTTCCGTCAAAAACTCTCGGACGAGTCGGTCGATTCGATCCTTCACGTGCTCGGCAGCCTTCACGTCCGCGAGCGCGTTCTCTGCGTCGCGCTGGAAGACGCCGTTGCGCGCGTGCGCGACCCCTTCGACGACCTTGGCGCTCCCCTCGAGCACCGCTTCCGCGCCGCGAATCGCGTTGACGATCAGCTCGACGTTCGTGGTTGGCGGTGCGGCGACAAACCCGGTCGCCGCACCGCCGACCTCCAACCCGAGGCCGACGTACGTCGACGACGAGCCAAGGCAGCGTGTCTCTGCCACGGCTTCTCCTCCCGCGGAGAGCGCGACGCCGAACGACGCAATGAGCAGCGGCGTCGCCGTGCCGGCCGTCAACGCGGTGGCCGTACCCGCCGCAAGAACGAGCGCGGCTTTGCCGACGAGCCCCCAGTGCCGGGCGGTCGCCGAATCGGGATTTTTGACGATGTCGATCGCGTCGTTGCCTTGCCACGACGCGAGCGCAGCGGTCACGGCGAACACCGTGTTGATGCCCTTGAAGATCGACGCCGCGCCCGTCTCGAGATCCTTCCAAAACTTTGGGCTATTCCACGCCGCGGCAGCGTCGTCCTTCACGTCGGTCACGCAATCGGCGACACGCAGGTGCACCGCGTCGTCGACCACGTCCTTCACGAGCTTGGTGATGGATCCGAAGAAGCCCGTGCTGCCGTCGCCGTTCGCCGCGCGTTCGCGATCGTGCGCGGCCTTCTCTTCGTCGAGCGCCTTCTTGCGCTCGAACGTCTTCATCGCGACGTCGTCCTTGCGCGTCGCGAGCTGCTGCTCGCCGTCCTTCGCGAGCAGCTCGTAGATCATGCTCATCGCGTCGTTCAACGCTTCGCCGCTCGCGGTCGTCGGCGCCGGAAGCGGCGCGGGGTCCGCGGACGGTGCTGCGCCGACCGAAGGCGCAGCGCCGCCTGCCGCAGGCGCTCCGGTGGTGCGACCGATCGGGTTCATGATCGTCGCTCCGCCGCGATGTACGCGGCCACCTCGTCGTCCCGTGCGGCGACCGCCGCGATTTCGGCGTCGTCGAGCGCGAGCGTCGCTTCGTCTTCACGGCCGGCGGCCCGGAGTAGCCGCGCGCGTGCGAGCGCGCACCGTGGCGCCGGGCCGGCCACCAGCCAACCCGCCGTGTAGAGCTCGAGTGCGAGCTCCGTTTGGTCGAGCTTCTCGTGCGTCGTACCGAGCGCGAACCAAGAGCGTTCGTCGGTCGGCGCGCAGCTGAGCATCGCGCGGAAGACCGCGGATGCGTCGCGGTAGCGCTCGCGCGAATAGAGCCAGTGGCCCGTAGCGTAGATCGCGTCGATTCCCTCGCGCGCCCCCGCCAAATGCGCCATCGAGGCCGGATCCGAGATCATCATGGTCATGGTCGAGCTCATGGCCACATCACCCCCGCATGTTTGCGATAATTGCCTTCGACGGCTCGGCGACCGATTGCACGAGGTTCGTGCAGAGGCTCAGCGCCGTGGTGCGCTTTTGCGACAGCGACTGGAGCTGGATCATGTCGAGCTCCGACGAGCTGTTGATGTCGCTCTGGACGCCCTTGAGGTCGTCGACGAACTTCTTCACCTCGAAGTCGGCCATCTTGCTGTCGTCCGACGACCCGGTCGCCTTCATGCGATCGGCGATGCTCTGAAGCGCCGCCCCTGCCGCCGTTTTCGGACCACCGGCCGCATCGATCGCCTTCTGCATGGCGGCGTCGAGGTCCTTGCAGGTCTTCTTGTCGCCGTCGCCTCCGTCCAGGAAGCCGTTCAGGTGGTCGTTGAGCTGACGAACCACCTCGTTGACCGCCTCGCGCGTCTTATTCGCCGCCTGCTGCTTCTCGAAGTACCCTTTGATCTGCGCGTCGAGCCCGCCGATCTGCGTCTGGCAGTACATCAGCAGGCCCTCCGCCGTGAGCCCGGACATGTCGGGCGGAAGGCCGCTGCCCAGAGAGATCGTCGAGGGGGCATCGATCGGTGCGGTGTTCGAGCCCACGCGGGGAAGTTGCGAAGTCATGTTCGTTTCTCTTTCTTCCGCGCTACGCGCGGATGCTCAGGTTGTCGGTCACTAGCGAAACGTGCGCTCGGCACGCCTCTTCCACTTGATCGAGCAGCTCCGTTGGAACCGCGAGCGTCACGTCGCCCAACGACGCGATCGTCGCCTTCACGCGCTCCCACGCCTCGGTCTGCGTCATGTGCTCGCGGATCAGCGCCGCGAGCCGTTCGTCGCCACTCATCGTCGTCATCGTCGTCTCCTCGTGGGACATGAAACCGTGCTCCCGGCACCGCGCCGGTTGATTTCCTTGTCTTGTCGGGATCCGCGATCCGAAGTTGCGAAGAAACGAATCCGTCGTCGAAATCGACGTCGGCCCTCGCGAGCGCAGCCGCGCAGGCATCCCGCTCCGCGGCGCTGCACCGGAGCTGACGATCGCGTAATCTCCGCGCGCATGAAGCTCTACACGAAGACGGGCGACGACGGGACCACGGGGCTTTTCGGCGGCGCGCGCGTCGCGAAGGCGTCGGCGCGCGTCGAGGCGTACGGCACGGTCGACGAGACCAACGCGGCGATCGGCGGCGCGCGCGCGACGAAGCTCGACGCGGCGAGCGAGGCGGTGCTCGCGATGGTGCAGGTGGATCTCTTCACGCTCGGCGCCGAGCTCGCGTGCGTTCCCGGAAAAGAGGCGAGCCTCAAGATGGTTTTCGTCGGACCAGACGACGCCGCTCGACTCGAGCAGGCGATCGACGTCGCGGAGGCCGTCGTGCCCCCGCTGAAATATTTCGTACTGCCAGGTGGCAGTGCACAGTCGGCGGCGCTTCACGTCGCGCGTTGCGTCTGCCGTCGCGCCGAGCGTGCGGTCCTCGCGCTCGACGACGCGCCCGCACGCGCCGACGTCGTCATCTATCTCAATCGACTCAGCGATCTCCTCTTCGTCCTCGCGCGTCGCGCGAACGTCGAAGCCAAGGTCGACGACGTCCCGTGGAAGCCGCACGATCGCGGCTGACGAGGGGCGCGTCGACTCAGGCCGCCGCGCGCGCTTCGCTCTCCGCGATCACCGCGCCCACGCCGCTCATCTCGACCGCGAGCAAGCGCCGTCCGCGATGCAAGCGGCTCATGACGGTGCCGACGGGAACGCCGAGCTCGCTCGCCGCTTCGCGGTACGACAGCTCGTCGAGATCGACGAGGACGAGCACCGCGCGAAATCCTTCCGGCAACGAATCGAGCTTCGCCTGCGTCGACGGTAAGAGCGGCGCGGTGGCGTCGGGCGCCTTGAACGCGTTCGGCACCGTCCACGCGCACGGATCGCCCGCGAGGCTCTTGAGCGCGTTGCGCTCGCGACGCACGCGGCGGTAGCGCGTCACGAAGACGCTGAAGAGGATCTGGTACGCCCACGCGCGGAGGTTGGTGCCGCGCTCGTATTGATCGGCGAAGCGGAGCGCGCGTTCGACGGTGTCTTGGACGAGATCGTCCGCGGTCGCGCGCTCGCCACAGAGGCGCGCCGCACGTCCGCGCAGCTCCGGGACGAGCTGGACGAGCCCGGCGCGCAGACCGGCGATGTCATGGGCGACGACCGGCTGCTTCTTGGCGACGGGGTGGACGATGACGGCGGCGGCGTTCGAGCGAACCTGCATTTGACGACCTCCGGGCTCCCTCTCTTCAAGCGGAGTGCCATCGTGGTCGGCGCAGGAAATCGCAGGGAAACCGCGTGCGTTGAGGGTGCGGACACAGCCGTGCGTGTCAAACGGAACAAGGCGTGTGGGTGGCCGCCAACGCCTTGATCGTCCGCGGGACGAGGTCGGCGATCTCCGACGCGAGGAGGCCGCGGTCGCCGTTCGTCGCGCTCCACGCGTCGCCGGCGAGGCCATGAATGAATGCGGCGGCGCACGCGGCGTCGAACGGAGACAACGTACACGCGAGCGCGCCGAGGATCCCGGCGAGCACGTCGCCCGACCCGGCGGTGGCGAGCGCGGAGCTCCCCGTCGCGTTGACGACGACGCGTCCGTCCGGCGATGCGACGAGCGTGTGCGCTCCCTTCAACAGGACGATCGATCGCGCGCGCGCGGCGAGCGTTCGCACGGCGGCGAAGCGATCGGCCTCGACCTTCGCGGGCGTGATGCCGAGGAGGCGCGCGCATTCTCCCGGATGCGGCGTGAGGATCGCGGCGCGCGCCGACGCGAACGACTCAGGGGAGCCCGCGAAGAGGGTGAGCGCGTCAGCGTCGACGACGATCGGTCCGTCGAACGCAACGACGCGCTCGATAGCCGTCCGCGCGGCCGCGTCGAGACCGAGCCCGGGGCCGACGACGACGATGCGCTTTCCGGCTAGCACGGCGTCGATCGACGACGCGACGCTCGCGCGATCGATCCGTGAGGTCATCGCTTCGACGACGCCAGCCTCGATCGCCGTGGCCGACTCGGCCCACGTCGCGATGGTGACGAGGCCCGCGCCAGCGCGCATCGCCGCGTGCGCCACCATGCGCGCCGCGCCTGTTTTTCCAGGCGATCCTGCGACGACCGCGACGTGACCGGCGCCGTTCTTGTGCACGTCGACCGCGCGCGGCGTGAGCCATGACGCGACGTCGGCGCCTTCGATGAGCTCGGCGGCGTGACCGACGGACAATGCACGCGCAGCCGGAACGCCGATGTCGGCAACGTGGACGACGCCGCACGATCGCGCGCCGCCCGGCGTGAGAAGTCCGAGCTTGTAATGCGCGAAGGTGACGGTACACATCGCCGCGACGACCACCCCGAGCGTGGTGCCCGTGTCCGCGTCGAGCCCCGACGGCACGTCGAGCGCGACGACCGGTGCGCGCGCGGCGTTCATCGCGCCGACCGCGGCGGCGTACGCGCCGTCGATAGCGCGGTCGAGCCCGGTGCCGAAGAGCGCATCGACGACCACGTCGGCCGTGGCGAGCGCGGCTTCGAGCGACGGCATCGACGCCGCGTCGGTAATCTCACGGAGCGTCCCGCCGACGCCGACGTACGCATCGCGGTTCGTCTTCGCGTCACCGGCGATTCGCGCCGACGCACCGATCACGAACACCTCGACGAGGGCGCCGCGAAGGACCGCGTGGCGCCCGACCACGAAGCCGTCGCCGCCGTTGTTCCCCGTCCCTGCGACGACGACGATCCGCGCGCCTCGCGCATCGCCGCGGAGCATTTCGCGCTCGATGACGTCGGTTGCGCCGCGCCCCGCGTTCTCCATCAAGACGACGCCTGGCACGCCGCACGCCGCGATCGCGTTCGCGTCGAACGCGCGCATCTGCGCGCGCGAGAGGACCGGCTTCACGACGTCCCTCCCCGCTGGATCGCCTCCCGCATCGCCTTCACTGCGCCGGCCATCGACATGAAAATCGCGTCGGCGATCATCGCGTGCCCGATGTTCAGCTCGACGATCTCACGGTTTCGCACGAGCTCCGGGACGTTCGCGAGCGTGAGGCCGTGCCCGGCGGCGACTTCGAGACCGAGCCCGTGCCCGAGGTGCGCGGCCGAAGCGATCCGTTTCAATTCGGCCACGCGGCGCGGCTCGTCGTCGAACGCGTGCGCATACACGCCGGTGTGAAGCTCGATCTGCTCGACGCCGATCGCTTTCGATACGCGGACCTGCTCGTCGTCGGCCGCGATGAAGAGGCTCACCTTGATCTTCGCGGCGCGGAGCTGTGCCACGCGTCGCGCGAGCGCGTCGCCTCCCGCGAGCACGTCGAGCCCGCCTTCCGTCGTCCGCTCTTCCCGTCGCTCCGGCACGAGCGTCACGACGTCCGGTCCGACGCGCGTCGCGATCGCGACCATCTCGTCGGTCGCGGCCATCTCCAAGTTGAACGTGTGGCCCTTCAGTGTCGCACGCAGCCGGTCGACGTCCGCGTCGACGATGTGCCGGCGATCCTCGCGCAGGTGCGCGGTGATCCCGTCCGCGCCCGCCGCGAGGCAGACCTCGGCCGCGCGCACGGGATCCGGATACGGCGTTCCGCGAACGTTGCGGAGCGTGGCGACGTGGTCGATGTTGACGTGAAGGCGAGCAGCCATGCGTGCCTTCTAGCACCAAGCGACGAAGTTCGACCGCTCGACGCGCTTCAGTCGTCGCCGTCGCCCGCCGCCTCGCTGCGATCGTCTTCGGTCTTCGGCGTGGCGAGGAGCTCGCCGTTGGGGCCGTCGCGCCGAACGATGAACGTGCGACGTGTCGTCGTGTCCGGCGTCTCGCGCGCGATGACGGTGACGACATTGACGCCCGGACGGAGCGGCAAGTCGGCGTCGAACGCGAGGCGTTTGGGATCCGTGCCGTTGCGGTTCGAGCGGTACCAGACCTTGCGCGAACCGACGAAGATGTACGCATCGAGCAGCCGTTGATCGTCGCTCGCCGCGCCCTTGAGGAGGGTGTGCGTGTCGCGCGTCGCGAGCTGGAGCTGCGGAAGCTCGAGCGCCGGCGGCGCGTGCGCCATCGTGTCGTCGAACGCGATCGTGCCCGCCGGTGCGCTGCCCGGCTCGAGATCGGCGACCTTCGCGAACGCGAAGCGCGTGCCGCCGAGCGACACCTTCACGAACGCGCCGGCCGTCCCGAGCACCGTGACCGACGTCCCCGCCGCGAGCTTCCCGAAGACGCGCGCCGCCGGATCCGGCGCTTGCGCGAGGTCCGCGCCGCCCCCCTTCGCCTTCATCTCGCCGCCACCCGGCGCGATCGGCAGCTGCGGCACGACCGCCATCTTCACCTTCTCGACCACCGTCTCGCGCAGATCGCGATCCGAGATCGAGAGCTCGACCTTCGCTTCGTTGTCCGCGAGCTGCGGCTCGACGTCGAACGTGAAGATGACCTTCTTCGTGTCGCCCGGCGCCATGTTCGAGACGTCGAAGCGCCCTTCGTGGAGGAGAAGCCCGTCGCCCGAAAGGTTTCGCAGGTTGGCCTGCGTCTCGAACGAGCGCCCCTTGCCGACGTTCTTGATCGTGACCCACATCGTGAACGCTTCGCCTTTTTGGACGCGCCCGTCGCCGTTGCCCTTGCGGTTGTCGGCGATCTGATACGAGTACGCGAAGACCGGCCGGTCGAGGCTCTTGATGCCCGCGCGGAGCTCGGCGTCGCCCGGCGCGCGACCACGCGCCTCTTCGAAGTGGAGCTTCACGCCGTCTGCGCGCATGAGCGCATCCTTCGGAATCGAGCACGTGCGCGCGAGCTCCTTCGGAGCGGGCGCAGTCGAGCCGATTTTGTGCCCCTTCGTCTCGCACCATCCGACCGGCGCGTTGACCGTCTTGCTCTTGCCCGCTTCGAGCTTGCCGATGACGAGCTCTTTGTTGTCGAACATCGGGTTGTCGCTCTTCGTCACCGCGTACAGGCGGTAGAGCGTTGCTTGTCCTTTGTTCGTCAACGTCACGCGAAGGTTCATCGCGTCGCCCGCCATGACCTCGTTGCCCGGCTTGTCCGTCTCGAACTTCACCTCGACGTCTTTGTTCGCAGGCGCGGGGGTCCCGACCTGCGCGATGTCCGCGGGCGCGTCGGTCCAGTCGACGCCGATCTGCTTCAGCTCCTCGATCACTTTGTCGAGCTCGACACGGCGCACGTCGGCGATGAGCGCCTTTGCTTTCTGCACCTGATCGACGCGCTTGCCGGTCGTCGACTTCGCGACGAAGTCACGCGCGAACTTGATCGGAAAATCCATCGCGAAGATGTCGTCGGGATCGCCGCCGCGATCGCGAAGGTCCAGCCGATCCTTGATCGGCAGATCGTAGCGAACGACGTCGAGCGGCTTGACCCCCTCGCGGATGCGCGTGTTGGAGAGGCTGCGCGACAGATCGCGCTCCTTCAGGCCGCCCGTGTCGACCATCAAGTCCATCTCTTGCGCGTCGACCGTCATCGGATCGAGCTGGATGTCCGGCGTCACGCCCGTCCCTTGAATCGACACGTCGCCCGGCTCGGTCAGGTACTGCGCGATCGTGAGCTTGAGCGCGGCCTTGTCGGGGAGATCGGTGAACACGAGCTGCACGCTCCCCTTGCCGAACGTCGTCTCGCCGATGAGGACGGCGCGGTCGTGGTTCTTGAGCGCGCCAGCGACGATCTCGCTCGCGCTCGCGGACGATCCGTTGACGAGGAGGACGAGCGGGTAGTTCGGCTCGGTGCCGTCCGGGTGCGCGAGCTTCTCTTCGCGCCCTTCGTTCGGGTTGCCGACCGTCGCGACGATCGGCCCTTCGGCGATCCACTTGTCGGCGATCTTCGCCGCTTGATCGAGGAGCCCGCCGGGGTTGCCGCGAAGATCGAGGACGACCCCCTTGAGCTCGCCGTTCTTGCGCATGTCGTTGAGCGCGGCTTCGAGGTCGGTGGTGCTGTTCGCCTGGAACTGCTTCAGGCGCACGTAGCCGATGTTCCCTTCCAGCAGCCGGTGCTCGACGCTCGCAACGCGGATGACCTCGCGCTCGAGCTCGAACGGCTTCGATCCCGTCCAGCCGTCGGCGCCGTCGCGATGAATCCACACAGTGACTTTGGTGTGCGGCACGCCGCGGAGGTGCTGCACGGCCTCGTTGAGCCCCATGTTGAGCGTCGACTCGCCGTTGATCTTCACGATGCGATCGTGCTTCTTGATCCCCGCCTGGCCCGCGGGCGTGCCCGGCATCGGATTGATGACCGTCAGCTGCTGATCGCGGATCGAGATGACGATGCCGAGGCCGCCGAACTGGCCGCTCGTCGACAGGTTCATCTCTTTGTACGCCTCGGGCGACAAGAGGACGCTGTGCGGGTCGAGCGTATGGAGCATGCCGTTGCACGCCGCGTACTCGACCTCGCGGAGATCGACCTCGGTCCCCTTGAGACCGTCCTGAACGAACGCGAAGATCTCGCGGAGGCGCGCGCTCACGTCCCACGGGCCTTGGACGTTGTCGACGCGGAACGCCTTCTCTTGCGTGTCGACCCGCACCTTCACGGTCGGCGCGTTCTCGTCGTGCATCACGATGATCTGCGCGACGTCTCGCTGCACGTAGTTGAGCGCGGACATCAACATGTCCTTCGGCTTGACGCGCTTCGGATCGACGTAGCGATCGCGGATCGTCTTCAACACTTCGTTGACGACCTTCAGCTTCGTCAGATCGTACGGCTCGGGCGGCTGCCCACTCGCAGTGCCGTTCGCGGCGTTGGCGGGAGCGAGGCCATCCCAGAGCCCGCCGCCGTTGAGGCGAAAGCCGAGGAAGATGGCGACGCCGAATGCGGCGAGCACCGCGGCGAGACGGCCGAATCGTTCGAGGTAGCGCATCGTTCGAGAAGTATAGACTCCGAATGGTCGGTCGCGATGGGTCCCGCGCGCGATTTCTCGTCGAGGGATGGCGCAAGATTCCGAGAACGGCTAGTGTCCCCCTTGGCCGGGGTTTCAGGGAGAGGTCCACCTTGAACGCTCCGGATCAGCCGGACATTCCCGGCGACGAAGACAGCAACGCGAGCGATCGCGGCACGCACGACGACGAAGCACTGCACTCGCAGCGCCACATCGGACGTCAAAACGCCGAACGCGAGCGTGTCCTCGCATCGCTCATGGAGGCGCCCGCCGCGATCGCGATCGTGCGCGGCCCCGACCACATCTACGAGTTCGCGAACGACGCTTACCGCGCGCTCTCACGCGACAAGGATCCGATCGGCAACGCGTTCGGTGCGAGCGGCGCGAACGCCTCCAGCGTCGAGATGCGCGCGGTGCTCGATTGCGTCTACGCGACGGGCACACGCTACGTCGACCGCGAGCTGAAGCTGCGGATCGATCGCGAGAGCGACGGCACGTTCGCCGACGCGTGGTTCGACCTCGCGTGCCAGCCGATGCGAAGCGCGGGCGACGCGATCGAGGGCGTCGTCGTCCACGCCATCGAGATCACGAGGCACGTGCAAGCGCGCATCGCCGCCGAAGCGCAGGCCGAGCAATTTCTCCGGCAGCGCGGCGCTCTTCGGCAAACGGAGGAGCGACTCCGCATGGTCGTCGCGAGCGCGCCCGTGCTCATGTTGGCGGTCGACACCGAGTCGCGCATCCTGTTCTCGGACGGCCTCGAGCTCGCGCGTCTCGGCATCCAGGCCGGCGCGAACGTCGGCAAATCGATGATCGAGCTCTATCCGGCGGCATCGCACATTCACGACTCGATCCGCCGCGCGCTCACCGGCGAGTCGTTCACGGCGGCGCACGAGGTCCTCGGCCAGGTCTTCGAGACGCGCATGCGACCGATGATCGACGACACCGGGAAAATCGCAGGCGCGATCGGTGTCGCGACGAACATCACTCAACGCGTCGAGACGGAGGCCGAGCGCGAGAAGCTGCAAGCGCAGATGCTGCAGGCGCAGAAGCTCGAGAGCCTCGGCGTGCTCGCCGGGGGGATCGCGCACGACTTCAACAACCTGCTCACCGGAATTCTCGGCAACGCGTCGGTGGCGCTGCTCGAGCTTGGAGAGAGCGGTGCAGGGCGCGAGGCGATTCAGGATGTCCTGCACGCGGCGCGGCGTGCGGCGGCGCTCACGCGGCAGCTGCTGACCTACTCGGGCAAGGGGCATCGTGAGGTGGGCGCGGTCGATCTCGCGACGCACGTTCGCGAGATCGCGAAGCTCGTCGAGGCGAGCATCTCGAAGAAGGTCGTGCTCTCGCTCGACGTCGCGCAGGATCTCCCCGCCATCGACGCCGACACGACGCAGCTGCAACAGATCGTGATGAACCTCGTGCTCAACGCCGCGGAGTCGATCGGCGATGGGTGTGGGACGGTTCGCGTCTCGACAGGCGCCGAAGATCTCGATGGACATGCCATGCCGGATCTCGTCGCCGCCGATCCGATCGCGCCAGGGCATTACGTCTTCGTCGACGTGAGCGACGATGGATCGGGGATGGACGACGCGACGAAGGCGAGGATCTTCGATCCGTTTTTCACGACCAAAGCGACTGGGCGCGGGCTCGGGCTCGCCGCCGTCGTCGGCATCCTGCGCGCGCACGCCGGCGCGATTCGCATCACGAGCCGACTGGGTGAAGGGAGCGCGTTCCGCGCGTACTTTCCTGCGAGCCGGCGGCGCGCATCGATCGCACCGGACGTCGAAGCCGACATGTTTCGTGGCTCGGGCATCGTGCTCGTCATCGACGACGAGCCGCAGGTGCGCACGGTCGCGCGGCGCATGCTCGAGTGGTTCGGCTTCGAGGTGGTCGAAGCGACGGGTGGGCGCGACGGGATCGAAAAATTTCGCGCGCGCAGCGCAGAGGTCTCGCTGGTCCTCCTCGACATGATGATGCCGGAGCTCAACGGCGAGGATGTTTTCCGCGAGCTCCGGGCGATCCGCCCCGACGTCCGCGTCCTCCTGTCGAGCGGGTACACCGAGGACGAGGCGCGCGAACGCTTTCGCGCCGAGGGTCTCGCCGGCATGGTCGAGAAGCCGTACACCACCGCGCAGCTCGCGGCGCGCATCGCGAAGGCACTGAAAAACTAGCCGCCGCCGCCTCCGCCGTAGCGCCCTCCCCCGCCCCAGTGAACGCCGCCTCGCAACGGCGACGGACCGCTGTGGACTCCGCCGAATCCGCCTCGCGCGCGAATGTAAAACGAGCTGTCGTCGAGGAGCGTGTGGCGCTCTTCGCAGTAGTAGTAACGAGGGCCGAGCACCTCGACCCAGTGCTCGCGTTCGATTGGTCGCGAGAGGAAATTGAGATCGACCATGAAGAGCGTGATGCCGGCGGCTTGGTACGCCATGAAGGTCGCGTGGAGATCGTCCTCTTCTTGCTCGGTCTCGTCGAGATCCTCGACGACGTAGACGACGCGGCGAATCCCTTGCGCGCGGAGCATCGACGGATCCGGCAGGTCCGACGGATTCAAGATGTAGCGGTTGTCGGTGACGTCGTCTTCGGGGACGTCGAAGCGGTAAGCGAGGCGCCAGGCGTCCATCAGGAAGACGGGGCGCGTGCCGACGTCGCTGGCGCCGGGGAGCTTCGGTTGGAACGCGATGAGCGCGGCGAGGGCTTCTTCGGCCGGTATGAGCTCGTTCTCCGCGGGCCAGTTGTTGAACGTGAGGACGAGCGAGACCGGCTCGCGCGCCGATTGACTGAGCTGCGCGCCGAACGCAACCGACGCGGCGCCGCGCAGATCGACGAGCCACATCGTGTCGTTCGGAAGACCCGCGGAAGCGACGCGCGCGGCCGCGCTGTTCGCTTTGTGCACGACATCGAGCTGCGTGATGTCCGGCATCGGCGCGGTGCGCTGCACCGAATCGAGCGCGGTGAGCAGCGTGTACTTCTCGTAGCGCGCCCACGGATTCGTCGGCGGGAGCTGCCATCGCGCGATGATGTCGGCCTGCGCCGGCACCGTGACGTAGCGCGCGCCCGGCGTCTCTTCCGACCAATACGAGGCCGACGTGGACGGCGTCCACGGGCGCAGCGTGCACGCCGACGTGAAGAGCGCGAGCGGGCCGATGAGTAGAGCGCGGCGCATCAGGCGGCCCCTGCCATCTCGCTCGACGAGCGCGGCAAATGGAAGACGGGGACGCAGAGCGCGTCGTGCGAGACGTGGCTGTCGCGCGTGATGCGCGCGAAGTAGCCGGCGAAGTGGCCGTCCTGAAGGTACGCGCCGAGCGTGACGTAGCGATCGCCCCACGGCGTCGCGATCGGGCGTTGCCGCACGAAGCGCTGCGCGAGCCAGACCTGCCCGCTCGCGCGCGCTTCGCGGATCTCGTCGACGAGCGGGATCCAATCGTCTTCTGCGTAGAGCTTGCCGACGAACACTTGATCGCCGACGCGCCCCATCGATCGCTTCACGACCCAGTCGGCGCGGTTCGCCACGAGATCCTCGCGCGGCACCGTGAGGAGATCGACGCTGTACGGAATGTGGCGATGCAGGATCGCGCGATCGTTCGCGTCGAGTGCTTCCTCGTGATGCCACGCGCGGGTGAACGCGAACTTCGACTGCGTGTAGATGTGCGAGAAACCGGTGAGCGTCTTGAGGCGCCCCTGCGCGACCGCCTCGACGATCCCCGCAACGTTCTTCTGTCCCTCCATCCACTCCGTCGGGAAGTAGCGATAGAGCACGCGCACCGGCGTGTTGCCGATGACGATCTGCCCGCGACGCGCGCGCGGTGCGGTCGGCGCGGCGAGGAGCGCGCGGATGCCCACGTCGGCGAGCTTGCGTTGGAGGAGCGCGCACACTTGGAGATCCTCGGCGTAGCCCGTGGCGAAGAGGAGACCGACGGCGCCGTGTCCGCCTTCGGGGAGCTCGGCGAGCTGCTTGATGCGCGCGCACAGTTGCTCGACGACGTTGGTCGGATTTGCGCCCGCCATGAAGCCCGCGGCGCGCGCGAGGCGCGGCAGACCGAGGGACTCGTTGTGACCGCCCGGGCAGTCGGCGTTGATCTCGCACGCGCGCCAGTCGCCGTTTTCGTCGAGGAGCAGATCGACGCGCATCATCGACGCGACGTCTCCGCCCGCGAGCGACGCCGCCGCGAGGCGATTGACGTCGGGATGAAAGTTGTAGACTGCACGCTCTCGCTCGTCGCCGTGCGCGAGACCGGCGACGCGGCCGATCGTGCGCGTCACCCCTTCGGCCGCCTCGACGGCCGCCGTGTGCAGCTCGTAAGACAAAACGAGCGGGTGCACGTCGACGCGTCGCTGACCGCCGACGAACGAATCCCAGATGAGGTACTTCTGCGCGAGCTCGCGGCTCAGCGTCGGATCCTCGAGCGGATCGCCCTCGCCGACCGGGCGCACTTCGATGAGCTTGGTGGCGTGGCTCATCGTCCGATCTCCCAGCGTAGTCCGGCCGAGGCGCCGTTGAAGCCACCAAACTCGTAGAGATGCGGCTCGACGAAGAGGCACAGGCGGTCCGACGGATCGAGGCGCCGGCAGACCTCGACGTGAGCGCGTGCGCCGAACGTCGACGCCCACATCGTGTTGGCAGACGTGTCGTTCGACTGAGGCCCGACGAACGAGACTTGCTCCCAGATGAACGTGCCGATGAAGCGAACGTTCGCGCCGAACATCCAGCGGCGCGCCTTGAAGCGGAGGCCGACGCCGGGGAGCAGGAAGGTGATCGCGCCGGCCGGCCGCATGTCGACGAGTCCGCCGTCCGCAGTCGCGACGAGGCGCGGGTTCATTCCGACCGAGCTGGCGCCGACGAGACCGAAGATCGGAAACTCGTACCTTTGCTCATAGATGTATTTCGTATCGACGCCGATGCCGACGAAGTGTTGGTCGCCCGTCGACGGGAGGTTGGCTTCTGAGAACGACGGCATCGCGCGGAGCCAATAGTCGCGCACGTCCAACGACACCTCGCCGTCGTGACGACTCGGGTGCGACCACGTCGCAGCGGCGGCGCGGTCGACTTGGGCGTGCGCCGGGCTCGTCGCCAGCATCGCCGCGACGACGGCGGCGGCGGAAACAAGCGATGCAAGGAGGGGCGCGGGGCGCACGCCACCATGAAGAGCAAGAGGCGCTCCAACGCGGAAGATACGGAAAAGCTCCGTGCTGGACGCGCGCGCGTCCAGGGTGCGACGCGGAGCGCCTCAGCGGCTCGATCGCGCTAGGGCGAAGCGTCCTGCCGAATGCGTTACGCGCTCTTCCGGAGCACCGCGACGTAGAAGCCGCCGAAGAGCGCGGCGCGCGTATCCGCGAGCGCGTGCTCGGCGCGCCAAAGGATGTCGCGCAAGAACGGGACGCGCATCGCGGCGGCGGCGGGCGTCACGATCCGCACGCCGCGCGCGGCTTCGAGGTGCAGGCTCGGCGGGAGGAGGCGCGGGACGATCCACGGCGCATCGAAGCGCGTGTAGACGGCGCTCTCGCGCGTGCCCTCGGAGATCTTTCCGGCGGGGCCGAGACGCTTCGCGAGCCCGCGGAAGCTCAGCGGGTTGTACAGCTCCGCGAGGACGACGCCGCCCGGACGGGTGACGCGCGCCATCTCGCGAAGCGCTTTGCCGATCTCCGGAACGTGCGCAAGCACCTTGAAGCTGCACGTGACGTCGAAGCTCGCGTCGCCGAACGGGAGCTCGGTGACGCTCCCTTCTGCGACATCGAGCCCGCGCTCCTTCGCAAGACCGAGCATCCCTGGAGAGAGATCGATCCCTTTCGCCGTTCGCGCGAACGCCGCGAAGTGCTCGAGGAGAAGACCGGTGCCGCACCCGCACTCGAGGACGTCGCGACCAGTGCCGTACTTCGCGACGAGCTGGATTTCGAGATCGTCGATGAGCGCGTGGTAGCCGTGCGGTTGGTTCGGACGGCGATGCGCTTCGTACGAGTGGGAGAACTCGTCGTAGTAGGCGCGGGTGGCGTCGCGGTGTTCGTCGGACATGGCGCGCGGTGTGTAGCACAAGACTGCCTAAGGGCAGACGCGACGCTCGAGCCAGCTCCCCGCGGTGTCCGTATAGAAGAGCCAAAGCGCGCCGAGGCCGTCGACGTCGACGGCGAGATCGCTCGCGGTGCCGTGCGTCGCGACGTAGCCCTGCGACACGAACGCGCCGTCCGCGCCGAGTCGGCCGAGCTCGAGGCCGCGCGCCGACGTCGCATCGGACGCGAGCGGTCGCACGCGCGCGACACGCATCGGTGAGTGGCCTTGCGTCGCGGCGATCGGCGCCGGATCGAGGCCGTTCGGGTACATCGACCAGGTGACGGGCGCGTCGATCTTCGGCGGCTCTTCGACTGTGATTGTCGCCATTCCAAAGGTCGACGTCTCTTGCGCGATCGGAAGAAGCGCGTAGCCCGCGCCGTCGGTCGGGGTCGCGATCACCGCCGCCGTCTGGCGCTCGCCCGGACCTCCGATGAAGACGACCGCGTCCGCGCCGAGCGCGAGCTTCGCGCCGCTCCACGTGAGCACGCGCGCGTGCACCTGCGTCGATGCGCGACGCGCGTCGATCATCATCGCGACGACCGAGCTGCCGCGTGGCGCGAGATCGATCGCGGTCGCGCCCGCGCCGTCCTCGCTGATGCGCACGGCCGGAAGATCGTCGACCACGACCCACGCTTCGCTCGTCCATCCTTCGGTCGTCTTGCGGCTCGCGAGGTACGCCATCACCGAGTGCGTCCCCGCGAGCGTCGTCGCGTCGATGCGGTAACCCGATCGCTGCGCGCCGACCGTCTTCGTCGCGCCGCCCGAACGCGGCGTCCGCACGACGTCGCCCGCCTTGTTCGAACAGAAGACGAAGTCGCCGCCGAACGCGCACGGTGGCGTCGTCGCCGTCGACGTGGCTCCCGTCGCTTTCACCTCCGCGGGCTTCGCGTTTGGATCGATCGGCCCACCCGGAATGTGCAGCGTGCGCGGCACACCGTCTTCGTTGAAGACGAGATCGACGCTGTCCTTACCGGCGTGCAGCGCCGCCGGACCGCGCCACGCCTGCTGCACGGGACCGTAAACGATGCGGCACGCCGACGCGCCCGCGTCGCCTGGAAGCGCGGCCTTCGTCGACGCGTCGTTCGCGGCGCCGTCGGTGCGCGACGCGTCCGCGACCGACGCATCCGGAGTCGCGCTCGCGGTTGGCGCAGCACCCGACGACGAAGGGGCGGTCGACGCCGACGCGACGCTCGTCGACGCATCAGTCGACGCGCTCGGCGGCGACTTGCATCCGAGCGTCGCGAGGAAGACTAGAGCGAATATCGCGCAGCGGGCGGCGGGCATCGCGTGCGAGCGTAGCAAAGGATCAGGGGACGACTTCGACGGTCGGTGTTCCACGCTGTCGAAACCATGGGTGCCGACGACGGGATCACGGGATCGGGAGAACGACGAGGCGCGGAGCGAACGCGTCCATCGGTCCGCTCGATCCACCGCCCGGCGTGAACGTCGCGGCGGCGTAGGTGACTGCGACCGACCCACGCGGGACGCCAGCGACCGCGTGCTGATGCGCGCCGGCGCAGAACGCGCCTGCTCCCGCCGCGGCGAGATCGCACGACGCGAGCGCGGTCGGAACGGACCACGGCCCCTCGGGCGCGAACGCAGTGCGAGCGACGATCGTCGATGCGAGCGGCGGGACGTAGGTCATGACGAATCGCGCGCTCGCGGCGTCGTAGCGCACGTTCGCGGATCCGGCGCTCTGCACGATCGCCGCGGAAGCGTCGGCGTTCGCAGTCCAGCGGCTCCCGTCGAAGTACGCGTATGCCGCAACGGATGCGACGCTCGAAGCCGAGACGCGCGCGACGTAGCAGTCGTCCGCGAGGAAGCCGGAGGTGACGCACCCGTAGACGTAGACGAGATCGCCGACGCGAAGCGCGGAGCCGCCGTACGGCGCACGATCAGCGGACCAGAGGAGCTCGTTCGTCGGAACGAAGTGCCCGGTCATCGCGTCGCGCGGCGCGAGCCCGATGCCGATCGAGCGGATACCGAACGCGGCGGACGAATCGGGGACGTAGAGCGTGTAGTAGAGCGCCACGGTGGTGTCGGTGGCGACGAGATCCATCGGTGCGACGATCGCGTCGGCGCGGATGGGCGATGGATCGATGACGTCGCCGAGTGGCGTCGCGGTCCACGCGCAATCGGCGCCGGGCGCGCGCACGAGAAAGGCAGCGCCGTCGATCGACGACGCGTGCTCCGAGAGAAAGAGCGTGTCGTCGCCGATCGCGATGGACCGGAGATCGCCGGTCAGCGACGCGACGCCGGGCAACGCACGGCAACCGGCGGCGACGGCTGCGTCTGCGTTTGATTCGCCGCCGTCCGCGGTGCCCGACGAATCGAATTCGTGATCGAGCTTCACGACGCACGCGCTCGCGAAGAGGACCGCGACGCCGAGCGACGCGGCGACGACGGCGAAATCAGAAGGGCGCATAGCGCACTCCGATCGACACGCGCAGCTCGCGCCGGTTGATGAGCAAGCCCTTGCCGTTCCCGGCGTCGGTCGAGACGAACGGCATCAGCTCGCCGGCCGCGCCGCGCACCGCTAGCCCCGCGAGGGCGGCGACGAACCAGCCGTCCTTCGCGCCGTTCAGGTTCGGGTTCACGAGGAGACCTTCGCCGAAGAGCGAGAACGTCGGCCAGAGGTGGGGCCACGCGCGCCATCGGAGCCCGCCCTCGATCCCGGGGGCGTGGAAGATCGGGCCACGGAAGTACGCGCGATCTTGCGCGCGGCCCCATACGTCGAGCTTCGGCGCGATCGGTTTTCGCAACGCGACCTCGTAGATCGCGAATTCGCCGCCTCCGCCTGCGACGATGTCACCGCGTCGAGGCGCGTCGTCGAAGGTGTCACCGGTGACGTGATCGCTCTCGTGCCCGACGGTCATCGCGATTTCGATCGCGCCGCGCGGACCGAGCCACGCGCGCGCGAGACGCTCGGCAGAGAGAGCGAGCGACACGCGGTACATTCCACGCCAGAGCATCGGTCCGTTGCCGCGACCGGGCAGAGGCAGGCCGCGGTAGCCGGTGTCCGCGTGCTCGAGATCGAAGAGGCCGTCGAAGCCCGCGCGCAGGGCGACGCCGTCGAACCGGATCTTCACGATCGCGAAGTCCGCGGCGGCGGTCGCGCGGACGCGCGGTCCGAAGACGAGACCCGACACCGGAGCGTCGCGCGACGCCGACACGAAGCGAGAGATCTCGCGCGAGCTTCCGGGGATCCACGTCACCTGCGCGTCGTCGGCGCGTGCTCCGCGCGATGCGAAGCACAGCGACGCGGCGAGAGCGGCCGCAACGAAGGACGAGCGAGAGGGCGCCACGGCGGACCAGAAGTACGAGTAGCCCACCAGGCGACGTGTGTCGCCCGCGGGGCGACGATCGAGGGCGCGGCGCAGGCGTGCTGGCGCGCGAGTCGCAGGAAAACAGCCTCATCGCGCGCTAGCGAAGCTGGCACGAACGTCGCTAAGGGGCGCGCCATGAACTCTGCAATCCAACACCTCGCCGCATTCGCTTTCTTTCCGATCGCCGCCATCGCGTGCGGCGCGCCCGCCGTCTCCACCGCGGAAGCCGATCGCCTCACCGAAGAGCAAGGGACCTCGAGCGCTGCATTCACCGTTCCCACTCCCATCGCCATACCGCTCGATCAGACCGGCGCGATCTGCGTCGGCAACCCCGGCAACAGCGCCGCGCAGATCAAAGTGTGCGGCGCGAACGGCGTCTGCCACGTCGCGAAGTACTCCTGCTTCCCGTACCACTGCGACGGCACCGCTGGCACGTGTGCGACGTCGTGCGGGACGAACGCCAACTGCGCGGCGGGCTACAGCTGCAAGAGCGGCACGTGCGTGATGCCGTTCGCTTCGTGCAAGGACGCCAACACGTCGATGAGCTCGAACGGCGCGATCGACTCGTGCGGTGCGTACCAGTGCAACCAAGTGACGGGGCTCTGCAAGTCGCAGTCGTGCTCGACGACGGGCGACGATTGCTCGACCGGCGCGCTCTGCGACAACGCGACGAGCGGCGCCACGTTCAGGTGCCTCTTCCGCTAGGTCGCGCCCGCGCGCGTTGCCCATGCAAGCGGCATCGCGACCGCGCGCGACGCGATGCTTCGCGCGCGTGTGCGCAACGGCGGTCGTTCGGGCAGGCGAAGATCGCGACCGAGATCGACCAAGATGCGATCGACGCACTCCATCGCGCTCGCTGCCGCGAGCTCCGTCCCGACGCCGCGCGCCCCCGCGTTGCACCCCGCGAGATAGAGACCACGGACCGGCGTGTACACCGGCGGACGCTTCGATCCGACTTGATCCGGCGTCTGCCCGGTCGACACTGCGGGCCCGAACTCCTTTCCGATCCACTTCTCGATGAAGTCGACCGAGAACGTGTCGACGAAGAGCGTGTGCTCGTCGAGGCCCGGCACCACGCGGCGCATCGTCCGCATCATCGACTCTTCCCATTTGTGTCCGGGATCCTTGAGCACGACATCGCTCGTCGGCGCGACCGCGCACACCGTGAGGAGCTGATGTCCCGGCGGCGCCATCGTCTCGTCGAAGTTCGACGGCACCGGGCAATAGAACGGCACGATCGGCGGCACCTCGCCGCGCGTGACGGCGTTGAACATCTCTTTGATGTCCGACGTCGTGACGTCGAAGAGATCGACCGACTCGCCGACGCCGCCGACGATCGATCCTGCGTCGACGAGCTTCTTCTTCAGAGCGATCTTCGCCTGCACCGCGATGTACGAGCCTTCGATGCTCTTCGCGCGATCGACGTACGCGGCCGGGAAGTGCGATTCGCCAACGAGCCGGAGGACGGTCGTGCGAATGCTCGACGTCGAGATGACGATCGTCGCGGGGAGGAGCGTGCCGTCGGAGAGCTCGACGCCGCGCGTGGCGCCGTTCTCGACGACGATCCGTTTCACGCCGACGCCGACGCGCACCTCCGCACCGAGCTCTTCGGCGAGCCGGCAGTACGTCCCTGGGATCGCGATCGAGCCCCCCTTCGGGTAGCTGAGCCAGTTGTCCTTCGCCATCTTGCGAAAGCACCACAGCGCCTCGCCCGCCGACACGCGCCAGTACGGCAAGATGAAATAGAGCCCGAGTAAGAAACCGAAGACGCCGATCGTCGGCGCGTGATCGGTGAACGGCGCGACGAAGTCTTCGATCGTGCGGCCGTTCCACGACTCGACTTCGTCGTCGCTCATCGTGAGGATGTGCGCGAAGAGCCGCGCCGCACGCGCCGCCTCGCGTGGCGACAAGTCGAGCGCGCGCGCGACCTGGAGCGCGAAGCGCGGCATGCGATGAAGCTCCGCCGGAACCGGGATGCGCACGACGCCGTCGACGCCGCCGCCGCGTCCCGGTCGCTCGGGGAAGCGGAGCTCGGAGATGTCGCGCGTGCGACGGAAATCGATCGCGCCGTCTTTTCCGACGCGACGGAGCACGTCACCGAGCGGCCCCCTCGGCCCGCGACAGAACATGTGCGTCCCGATGTCGATCTTGAATCCTTGCTTCTCGTACCCCGAGCACGATCCGCCGAGCCGTCGGTTCTTCTCGACGAGCGTCACAGGAATTCCCGCGTGCGCGAGGAGCAGCGTCGCCGCAGCGCCGCCGATCCCCGAGCCGACGACGATCGCCCGCGGTTCGCTTCGGCCCCTCCCCTCGACGACGTTCACGCCGCCAACAAATCCCGCAGCGCGCGCGGCGACTTCATCGCAGCCTCGCAAGCTGCAACGAGCCGCCCCATCTCGACGTGCCCGTCCTCGTTCGTCATCGCGGCGATCGCATGGATGGTGCGCGGCGTCGCATTCTTGAGGAGCGTCATCAGCGCGTCGCGGAGCCCCTGCTCGGGGAACGGCGGGAGGCTCCCGGTGACATCTTCGTAATGCTTGTACATTGCATCCATCACCTCGGCGAGATCGATCTCGAGGAGACGCATCGGGTTCACGAGCTCGTACGACGCGATCGCGAGGACGATCGTCGTCGCCAGGTTCTTCGCGAAGATCTGGTGACGATGCTTCTTGAAGTCGTCATACACCTCGGGGAAAAATCGCTGGCCGGCGCCGATGTGCCGCGACTCGTCCTTGCCGATGAGCGCGATGATCTTTTTCACGTTGGGATCGACCGCGCGGTGGTTGATCTTGTGGAAGATCTGGTTCGCAAGGTGCTCGCCGACGATGTTGATGCTCCCCATCATGAAGGCGGGATCGTTCTTGTCGACGACGCCGAACGAATAGAGGAGGCGCACCCACGGGCTCGGCGGCTCGAACGGACGTCCGGTGATCTTCGGGATGAGGCGTCGAAGCGCGTCGTAGTGCTTGGCCTCTTCGAGGGCTTGTTCGCAGAAATAGAACTTCGCCTCTTCGCTCTTCACCAAGTTCGACAAGTACGACGCGCCCGTCACCGCGGCCTTCTCGCCCGGGCACAAGAAGCCGAGCATCGCGGCGATCGCCTCTGCGTATTTCGGATCTTCGCGGACCGGCTCGTCCCACGGGATCGCGGTCGGGACGGCCCAGAAGGATTTCTGTCCGAGCTCGAAGATGTCCCACCCTTTCTTGTTCGGGTGCACACCGCTCGTGTCGAACACGCCGCCACCGAAGAGGATGTGCCGCCACGTCATCGATGCCGTATCGCGCTCGACTCCCGCGACGCGCTTGCGATCGGACTTCTTGGCCATGGACGCCTCCTACGTAGATCGATGTTTCGTACGTAAAAGAATACGCCCTCGGTATGCGCGTGCGCACGCGCGCGGTGCGTCGGCGCGTCGTTTGGTGCGTGCGTGTGCGCTCCCAGAGTTTGAACTGGGAGCTCGGGAGATCGGGAGTTTAGAAAGCGCCGCGACGATGGATCTCGTCGAGGAGGACGAGCGCGAAGAAGCCCATGCTCACGTAGGCGTTCACGTCGAAGAAGGCTTTGTCGATCTTCGCGAGGTTGCCTTTGCCGACGAGCGCGTGCTCGTACACGAGGAGCGCGCCGACGATGACGACCGCGACACCGAAGAGCATTCCGCGATGGAGGAGCAAGCCGGTCGCGGCGAGCGCACCGATCGTGACGACGTGCGCGAGTGACGAGAGCACCAGCGCGCCTTTCGTTCCGAAGCGCGCGGGGATCGAGTGGAGGCCGTTCTTGCGATCGAACGACTCGTCTTGAAGCGAATAGAGGACGTCGAAGCCGAGGAGCCACGTCATGACGGCGATCATCAGCGCGATGATTCCGAGCCCAGGCGCGGCGCCTACCGCGATCCATGCGCCGCCCGGAGCGAGCGCGAGCGCGACGCCGAGCCATGCGTGCGCGCCCCAGGTGAAGCGCTTCGCGAGGGAGTAGCCGAGGAGGATGGCGAGGACGGGGACGGAGAGGATCGCGGGCCACGTGCCGAGCGTCGCGGCCGACGCGAAGAAGACGAGGCCGCTGACGATCGCGAGCGCGAGCGCTTCGCCGGGACGCACTTGGCCGGACGGGACGTGGCGCGCCTTGGTGCGCGGATTCGCGGCGTCGACGTCGCGATCGGCCCAACGGTTGAACGCCATCGCGCTCGATCGCGCGGCGACCATGCAGACGAGCATCGCGGCGACGCGCAGCGGCGTGAGCGGTACGTGCGGCTCGGCGAGCGCGAGCACGACTGCGCTCGCGGCGAACGGCATCGCGAAGATGGTGTGCGAGAAAGCGACGAGCGAGCCGTACGTTCGAATGCGCGAGATGACGTTCATGACTTGGTCTCCAACGAGCGACGAGCGACGAAGCGGCGCGGCGCGCGAACGTTGCGAAGGACGAACGCGCACGCGTCGTCGCCCGGCTCTCCGTCGATGGCCACGAGGCCGGGGCACGATCCTTTCGCGATCCGACCGAGATCGTGGCGACCGAGCGCGCGCGCGCCGTTCCATGTCGCCATTTGCAGGAGCTCGCGCGCGGGCACCGAGGGGAAGCGATCGGCGAGCGCGCGCGCCTCGGCGAGGACGTCGAGCGATGCGTTCGACGCGAGCGAATCGGTCCCGAGCGCGGCTTCGATACCCGCAGCGCGCACCGCGAGGAGCGGCGGGAGGCGCGTCTCGATGTGGAGGTTCGATCGCGGGCACAAGACGACGGGCGCGCCGCGCTTCGCGACGAGATCGAGCTCGTCGGGGCGTGCGTCCGCGAGGTGTACGACGACGACGTTCGACGCCAGCGCGCCGAGCTGATCGGCGTACGCGACGGGCGAGAGGCGCGGCCAGGCGATCTCGGCGCGCGGGAGCTTGAGCATTCGCTCGTACCAATCCGCGATCGGACCGTCGCCCGACTCGAGCGCGCGACGCTCGGACGCGTGCTCCGAGAGATGCAGCGTCGTGATCCGATGCGCCGCGCCCGCGGCGGCGATGATCCGACGAACGGCGTCGGCGTGCGTCGTGTAGAGCGTATGCGGCGCCGGCGCGTACGCGAGGTCGAGGCTCGGCCACGTTCCGAGACGCAACGAGACCTGCGCTTCGAGCCCGTCGAGCTTCGCGACGACGGCTTCGCGCGTGACGCCGAACACCTCGTGAAACACGCACCCGGCGAAGCCGCGTCGCGCGAGCGCGCGCACTGCGGCGAGCGAGTTCGTCACTTCGCCGATCGCGACGGTCCCCGCGTCGTCGAGCTCTGTGACCGCGGCGTCGATCGCCTCCGCGTTGTCCTCAGGGCTCTCCTCGGAACGGACCCCCATCATGCGCTCGACCCATTTCACGAACCCGGCGCCGCCCGCCACCTTGCCGCGCAGCGCGCTGAGCTCGAGGTGCGTGTGCGCGTTCACGAGCCCGGGCATCACGACGCCGCGAACGCGCTCGACGATCGCGCCCGCGTGCGCGGGAAGCACGTCGCCGGCCGCGCCGACGTCGATCACTTCGCCGCGCGCGTCGACGATCACCGCCGCGTCGCGCAAGGCCTCGCGATCGCCCGTGACGATCGCATCGGCGTGGATCGCGCGCGGTGCTTCCATCGTCACGCCGGCTCGTTCAGCCAGTCGTAGCGGACGTTGCGCCGCACGGCCTTGAACCCCGCAGCGCGAATCCGTGTCTCCATGCTGTCGGCGTTCATTCCGAACGTCGTCCCCGCGCTCGACACGACGTTCTCTTCGAACATGACGCTGCCGAAATCGTCCGCGCCGAAGCGGAGCGCGACTTGTCCGATCTCCGGTCCTTGCGTGACCCACGACGCGCCGACGTGATCGATGTTGTCGAGCATCAAGCGCGCGACCGCCTGCTGCCGCAAGTAGAGCATCGTCCCGTTGTCGCCTGGCGTGAGCGTCGTCCCCTTCTCGAACTGGAAGTCCCAGCAGAAGAACGCGGTGAAGCCACTCGTCTCGTCCTGGAGATCGCGCAGCTTGACGAGGTGATTCATGCGATCGCGCGCGGTGTCGACGGTGCCGTACATCATCGTCGCGCTCGATCGTAACCCCATCTGGTGCGCGACGCGCATCACGCCGAGCCACTCGTCGCTCGTGCATTTCGCCTTCGCGATTTTTCGACGCACGCGATCGACGAGGATCTCCGCGCCGCCGCCCGGCACCGAGTCGAGCCCGGCTTCGTGGAGGCGTTCGAGCACCTTCGCGACGGTGAGCGATTCTTGCCTCGCGATGTGGAGAATTTCTTCGGGCGAGAGCGCGTGAAGCCCGAGCTTGAACTCGGATTTGATCCAGCGAAAGAGATCCTCGTACCAGCCGATCGGCAAGTCGGGGTTGAGACCACCTTGCAGTAGAATCTGCACGCCGCCCGCGTCGACGACTGGCTGCAGCTTCGCGCGGAGCTGATCGCGCGTGAGCACGTAGCCCTCGGCGTGACCGACGGGGCGATAGAACGCGCAGAAGCGGCAGCTCGTCGTGCAGACGTTCGTGTAGTTGACGTTGCGGTCGACGATGTACGTGACGACGTCGTGCGGATGCTTGCGACGGCGCACGGCGTCCGACGCGAGACCGAGATCGAAGAGGCCCGCGTCCGCGAGGAGGCGCTCGCCCTCGGCGGCGCTGAGTCGTTCGCCCTCCGAGGCGCGCGCGAGGAGCTTGTCGAGCGAGGGCGACTCGCGTCGCGCGGCGGGGGCCGAATGAGGAGCGTCGTCGTCGAAGAATCGGACCCGCGTCTTCGGGAGCAGGCCCGCGCGGGACGCCTCGTCGAAGAAGCGCTCGAGACCGCGGTGCTCGTCGTCGCCGAGCTCGTACTGAATCGCGTCGTGGAGGTAGGAGCGAATCGATTCGACGGGCCTGCCGATGCGCTCCGCGTGATCGGCGGCGATCGCGTCGCGTCGCGCGAGGCCGTGCGTCTTCGCCTCGAGAAGCAGGCTCTCGTCCTGAGGAGAGAGCGCACCGGGCCGACCACACCAGGCCGCGAATACGAAGGGCAACCCCGTCTCTTGCATCCACGCTTCGCCGAGATCGACGACGTGCGGGAAACGCCCTTCGAGCGCGAGCGCCGGATCGCCGATGACGAGCGCGCCGCGAACGCCGCCCACGCTCGCGATCGCGTCGGCCGACGAACACCCGATGAGCCGCGGCTCCTTCCCGCCACGCCGCGCACGCATCACGAGGCGCGCGAGAATGACGCTGGTCCGCGACGACAGATCGAGCGCGAGCTCTTCGATTTGCTCGAGCGGACGATCCGCGACGAGGACGACGCTCCGCACGCGACCACGCGCGCCGATCGCCATGCCCCGCGCGATTCGCAGATCGCCGATGGTCGCCGCCGCCGCGACCGGCATGAGCGCAACGTCGGCTTCGTCCTCCGCGATCCGTCGCGCGACCTCACTCGGCAACGCGAGATCGAGTCGCACGCGCGCGCTCGCCGGCTCGCGATCGAGTCCTTCGTAGAGCGGCCGCGCGTTCAAGTACTGCACCGCAGCGACGCGGACGCGGTGATCGCGATCGTCTCGAGAACGATCGCCTCGCGAAGACGATGCGCTCATGATCCACTCACCACGGCGAGGTGACGCGCCGCTTTGCGATCCTTCACCTTCATCGCGGCCTCGGGCAACGCGTTCGGCGCATGCTCGCGCACGACGTTGTAAAGCGTGTCGCGCTCGACCGGCACGCGGCCCGCCTCGCGAATGAGGCGCACGAGCGCGTCGTAGGTGAGCCCTTGCGGCGAAGACGATCCGGCCGCGTGGTAAATCGTCTCGTGGACGATCGTCCCGTCGATGTCGTCCGCGCCGAAGCGAAGACCGATCTGCGCGACGTCGGGCGTCAGGCTCACCCAGTACGCTTTGATGTGCGGGACGTTGTCGAGAAGGAGGCGCGACACCGCGAGCGTGCGGAGATCGTCGACCGCGGTCGGCGCGGGTAGGTTCTTCATTCCATTGCCGTCCGGATGAAACGCGAGCGGGATGAACGCCTGCATCCCGTGCGTCTCGTCTTGGAGATCGCGGAGGCGGAGCATGTGATCGACGCGGTGCTCGAACGTCTCGATGTGCCCGTAGAGCATCGTCGAGTTCGTGCGAATGCCGAGGCGATGCGCGACGCGATGCACCTCGAGATATTCGTCGGCCGTCGCTTTGTCGTGCGAGATCCGCGTGCGCACTTCCGGATGAAAGATCTCTGCGCCGCCGCCCGGGAGGCTGTCGAGCCCGGCCGCGCGGAGCTTCACGAGGACCTCCTCGTACGTCATGCCGTAGTGGCGCGCGAAGAAGTGGATCTCGACGGCGGTGAAGCACTTCATGTGAACGTCGGGCTTGATGCGCTTGAAGCCCGTGAGAAGCTCCTCGTAGTACGAGAACGGCAGCCCGGGATGGAGCCCGTTGACGATGTGGACCTCGGTCGGCGGATCGTCCATGCGCTGCTCGAGCTCGCTCCACGCTTCCGCGAGCGACATCGTGTGCGCGCCGGGCGAGTGCTCCTCGAGCTTCGCGAACGAGCAGAAGAGGCACGACGCGACGCAGACGTTCGTCACTTCGATCCGCATGTTGCGGTTGAAGTACGTGCGGTCACCGTGCATGCGCTCACGGACCTCGTTGGCCAGCGCGCCGACGGCGAGGAGATCGGGATGACGGAAGAGCGCGACGCCGTCGTCGAACGTGAGGCGCTCCTTCGCGCTTACCTTGTCGCGGATTGAGTCGAGCACGCTCATCGCATTTCTCCTGCCGCCAGTGCCGCTGTTTCCTCGCCTGCCTCGAGCGTCGAGACGTTGCCGGCCGCGTCGACGAACTCCGCGCGACGACCGCTCCGACGAATGAACCCCGCGAGCTCGCGTTTTTTCACGAGCTGCGCCGGGAGCGCCTGCGATTTCTTTGCCGACGTCGCCATCGCGTCGTCCGCGAGCACGAGGCCGCGCTTGTTCGCGATCCGCCCCACGAGCTCGCTCGCTCCGAATCCAAGCGCGACCTGCGCGAGCTCGAGGCCGCACGACGTCCAGTCGACGCGCACGCGCGCGGCACGCGGCCCGGTGATCCGCGCGACGGCGACCGCGCGCAAAAACGACAGCCCGTCCGCCTGCTTCTCGACATGCACCACGTCGTCGGCGACGTCGACGGGCGCGTTCGCATACACGCGCACGACGTCCCCGACCTCTTCGTCGCGAACGCGATCCGCGAGCGCCCCGAGCGCCAGCAGGTCCGCGTTCCGAAGCTCGTCCACCGACGCGCGCACCTTCGCGAGATCCCCTGCACGGCGCGACTCTCCCACGGCGGTGAGCCCCGAGCCGGCGAGCGCCTTGTCGACGAGCGCGCTCACGATTTGCTCCCCCAGCGATGCGCCAGATCGTGATCGATCCCGAGGTGATCGATGACGCGCGCGAGGACCGTATCGAGCAGTTGCTCGGTCGTCTCCGGCTTGCCGTAGAACGAAGGCATCGCCGGCATCACGAGCGCGCCGGCGCGCGCGAGGGTCGTCAGGTTCTCGAGGTGCACGACGCTGAGCGGTGTCTCGCGCGGCACGACGATGAGCGTGCGGCGCTCCTTCAACATCACGTCGGCCGCGCGCGTGAGCAGCGTGTCGGAGATCCCGTGCGCGATCCGCGCCGCCGTCCCCATCGAGCACGGCACGACGACCATCGCGTGCCAACCAGCGCTGCCGCTCGCGAACGGCGCTTTGTAGTCGCGCGCTCCCCATATCGGCAGGTCGATCGACTCGCGGATATCGCCGCCGCACTCGAGCGCCCAGACCTCGGGCGCAGTCGCCGACAGGCAGACGCCGACCTCGACGTCGCCTTCGTTCTTCGCGCGCGCGCCGAGCCACGCGAGGAGGCGCTTCGCGTACGGCGCGCCGCTCGCTCCCGTGATTGCGACGACGATCTTCTTCTTGTTCGATTTCACGCGCCCACCTCCGCGACGACGATCGATGCGATGCCCAACGTCAGGTCGTACCCACGCACGCGCGCGAACCCGGCGTCGACGAGCGCGCGCTCGTACTCCGCACGCGACAGAAAACCCGCCATGCTCTTCGCGAGGTACGCGTACGCACTGCGATCCCCGGACACGATCCCGCCGACGGTCGGCAACACAACGCGGTTGTACGCCGCATGAAACGCGCGGGTTGCGACGCGCGTCGGACGAAAGAACTCGAGCGTGACGAAGCGCCCACCCGACGCGAGCACGCGACGAGCTTCCATGAGCCCCTTCGCCGTCTCCGCGACGTTGCGAATGCCGAAGCCGCAGATGACGGCAGCGAACTCGGCGTCGTCGAAAGGAAGCGCCATCGCGTCGGCGACGATCGTCTCCGCGCGCGGCGCCTTCGCTTTTCCGGCGAGGAGCATCTGTGGAGCGAAGTCCGCCGCGACGACGCGCTCGCTCGGGAAAGCGTCGACGAGGAGCGCCGTGAGATCCATCGTCCCCGCGCAGAGATCGAGCACCGCGCCGTGCGGAGCGCCGCGAAGCTCACGCACCGCGCGTGTGCGCCACCGCTTGTCGATCCCCGCCGACATCACACGGTTCAACGTGTCGTATGTCGGCGCGATCCGATCGAACATGCTCCGCACCGCGTCGCCGTGCGCGTGCTCGTGACGTTCGCGATCGCGCAGCTCCGGAATCGGCGAGTTGCTCATGCGCCGCGCTCTTTCCCGAGGAGCTCGCGCGCCGCACGCACGACCCGCTCGATCCCGCCCACGCCGTTCGCGTGCGCGTGCCCGTTCGCCTTCACGAGGCTCCCGAGCCCGAGCTCCGCCCAACGCTGGTCGACGCGTCGCTTCGTCTCGTCGTTCGCGCGGCAGACCTCGGGCCAGTCGCGCTTGTAGCCTTCTTCGGCCCACTTCCGGGTCCCGTCGATGCTCAGCTTGCCGCCGTAGAGCGCCTGGTTCGCGCCGTGATCGAGCTGATCGATCGGCCCTTCGACGAACGCGAGATCGCGCTTCGGATCCAAGTTCGCGAGCAGCCTCCACGACACCTCGGCGACGTTCTGCACGTCGACGTCGTCATCGACGACGCAGATCACTTTCGAGAAGCTCATCTGCCCCGAGCCCCACAGCCCGTGCGCGACGCGCGCGGCGTGAAACGGAAACTGCTTCTTGATGGAGACGATCACCAAGTTGTGGAACGCCCCCTCCACCGGAAGATTCATGTCGACGATCTCCGGGAACATCATCCGGAGGAGCGGCAAGAAGAGGCGCTCGGTCGCTTTGCCGAGCCACTGATCTTCCATCGGCGGCGGCCCAACGAGCGTCGCCGAGTAGACGGCGTCGCTGCGCCGCGTGAGCGCCGTCACGTGGAAGCGCGGAAACTTTTCGATCGGTGTGTAGTACCCGGTGTGGTCGCCGAACGGGCCTTCGTCGACCATCGGCTCGTTCGGATCGACGTACCCCTCGAGGACGAAATCCGAATCGGCCGGCACCTCCAGATCGATCGTCTTGCATTTCACCGTTCGCACCGCGCTCTTGCGCAGGAAGCCCGCGAACATCCACTCGTCGATCCCGTCCGGCAGCGGCGCCGTCGCCGCATACGTCAGCGCCGGATCGCCGCCGAGCGCGACCGCGACGTCGAGTCGCTTTCCTAGCTCCTTCGCGCGACGAAAGTGACGCGCGCCCGTCTTGTGGATCTGCCAGTGCATCGCCGTCGATCGGCGATCGAGGCGCTGCATCCGGTACATGCCGATGTTGCGCGCGCCGGTGTCGGGATCGCGCGTGATGACGTTCGGCAGCGTGATGAACGGTCCGCCGTCGTCCGGCCAGCACGTGAGCACGGGCAGCGCGTCGAGATCGACGTCGTCGCCTGTCTGCACGACTTGCTGGCACGGCGCGTCCGTCGTCGATCGCGGCGGGACGTGCGCCAGCTCAGGGAGCTTCATCGCGAGCGCCGCGAGCTCCCGAGCGCTCGACGGCGCGCGCGTGTGGACGAGCTCGGCGATCGCACGCGCGTGCTCCTCGAGATCGTCGACGCCGAGAGCGAGGGACATGCGCTTGCGCGATCCGTACGCGTTGATGAGGAGCGGGAAGCGCGAGCCCGCGACGTTCTCGAAGAGGAGCGCGGGGCCGCCCGCCTTCATCACGCGGTCGGCGATCGCCGCGACCTCGAGCTGCGGATCGACCATCGCGCGGATGCGCACGAGCTCGCCTCGCGCTTCGAGCGCTCGAACGAACGCCGCCATGCCGTCGTACGCCATCGCGAGGCCTCCTCTGAACTTTCAAAATATTTTGAACAATGTGGTTGTAGGCTCCGACCCCGGCATCGTCAAGCCGCGCGCTCGCCTCATCCGCCCCGTTCGAACGGCGGTGCGCGGCGCTTGCCACGCGCGCGCGGAAGCCGCACCAATGGACGGGATGAAGCCCGCCGAGCATCCCGATTTCTTCAAGTTCCCCGCGCCCGAGGGGCGCTCGCGCGAGAGCACGATTCGTCTCGATGCCGAGGGGCACTTTCATCACGACGGCGAGAAGGTCGAGCACGCCGGGATGGCGTCGGCGTTTCACGGATGGATCGCGCGGCATCCGGACGACGGGCGTTACGTCCTGACCAACGGATACGACTGGACGTACTTCGTCGTCGACGACGCGCCGTACTTCGTGAAGAGCGTGCGCATCGAGCGCGAGCGCGTCGTTCTCGCGCTGACCGACGGCAGCGAAGAGGCGTGGGATCCGACGACGACGCGCATCGGCGACGGCGGCGCGCTCTATGCGAGCGTGAAGCGCGACGCGAAGGGGGGCCCGTTCGATGCGAAGTTCACGCGGCACGCGCAGACGGAGCTCGCGCCGGTGCTCGTCGACGAAGGCGGTCGCGTGCGCGTGCGCATCGGCGATCGCGTGGTCGACATCGGGCGTGCGTGATGACGCGATGCATGACGAGACGCGGTCGCGGTGCTAGACGACGAAGTGATGGAGAAGCTGCTTCGCGGGACGCACAAATTTCAGGCGGAGTACTTCGCGACGCATCGCGAGCTCTTTCGGCAGCTCGCCGTCGCGGGGCAACAGCCCGAGACCCTCTTCCTCACCTGCTCCGATTCGCGCGTCGATCCGACCCTCATCACGAGCGCCGCGCCGGGCGAGCTCTTCATCGTGCGCAACGTCGGCAACGTCGTACCTCCGTACATTCCGGACTCGAGCGGCGCGACCGCGGCGGCGCTCGAGTACGCCGTCGAGGTCCTGCACGTCGAGAACATCATCGTCTGCGGCCACACGATGTGCGGCGCGATCGCGGCCATCCTCGATCCGAGCCGCGCCGACGGGCTCCCGCACGTGAGGCGTTGGCTGCGCCACACGTCGCACATCCGCGAGCTCATCGACACCCGCTACACGACGCTGACCGGCGACGCGCGATCGACGGCGACCGCTGAAGAGAACGTTCTCGCGCAGCTCGAACACTTGCGCACGTACCCGTTCGTCGCGAAGAGGCTCGCGGAAGGGACGCTCCGGATCAACGGCTGGATGTTCAAGATCGCGACGGGCGAAGTGTACGACTACGATCCGTCGCGCGAGGAGTTCACGAAGATCGTGGTCGACGACCCCGAGTCTCCCTGAGCGTCACGCGCTGACGGGCAGGCGCGATCGGATCGCGGCGCCCATCTCGCGCGTCGAGATTCCGGCCGGACGCGACCGCGGCGCGAGATCGGCGGTGCGCGCGCCGTCCGCGACGGCGTGACGAACCGCGCGTTCGATCGCGAGCGCCTCTTCGACGAGACCGAGCGAGTGACGGAGCAGCATCGCCGCGCTCAAGATCGTTCCGACCGGATTCGCGATCCCTTTCCCCGCGATGTCGGGCGCCGATCCGTGGATCGGCTCGTACACGCCGAGCGTCTTGTCGCCGAGCGACGCGCTCGGGAGCATGCCGAGCGATCCCGCGAGCGCCGCGGCTTCGTCCGTGAGGATGTCGCCGAAGAGGTTCTCGGTGACGACGACGTCGTAGCTGCGCGGCGCCGTCACGAGGCGCATCGCCGCCGAGTCGACGAGCTGATGCTCGAGGCGCACGCGCGGGAACTCGTTCGCGACCTCCTTCGCGACCTCGCGCCACAGGCGCGACGACTCGAGGACGTTGGCCTTGTCGACAGACGTGACGAGGCCGCGCCGCGACTCGGCGAGACGGAACGCGAACTTCACGACGCGACGGATCTCGGTGTCCGTGTACTCGAGCGTGTCGACGGCGCGCACGTGATCGCCGACCTGCTCGCGGAAGCGCGGCTGACCGAAGTAGAGACCGCCGGTGAGCTCGCGCACGAAGACGAGATCGACGTCGGCCAAGATCTCGGGCTTGAGCGGCGACGCATCCGCGAGCGCCGGATGAAGCTGAATCGGTCGCACGTTCGCCCAGAGACCGAGATCGCGACGCAGCTTCAAGAGACCTTGCTCGGGTCGCACCTTCGCGCGCGGATCGTCCCACTTCGGTCCGCCGACCGCGCCGAGCAGCACGGCGTCCGCCGCGACGCACGCGTCGAGCGTCGCAGGCGGCAGCGGATCTCCCGTCGCGTCGATCGCCGCGCCGCCGATCAGCTGCTCGTCGAACGCGAAGCGGTGTCCGTAGTCAGTCGCGATCGTCTCGAGCGTCAAACGCGCTTCGGCCACGACCTCCGCGCCGATGCCGTCACCCGGAAGCAATACGATGCGTGCCTTCATCTCTGTTCTCCGATGGGGGGATGAGTCCGTACTCGATGCCGTCTGCGAGCGCGTGCCACGATGCTTCGATGATGTTGGGCGACGCGCCGACCGTGCTCCAGCGGCGCACGCCGTCGACGTGATCGACGAGGACCCGCGTCGTCGCCGCGGTGCCGTCGGCGCCGTCCAAGATGCGGACCTTGTAGTCCGCGAGGTGCGTGCGTTCGAGCGCGGGAAACAGCGGGCAGAGCGCTTTTCGAAGCGCCGCGTCGAGCGCGCTGACCGGGCCATTTCCTTCGGCCGCCGTGTGCAGGATCTGATCGCCAACCGCGATCTTGATCGTCGCCTCGGCGAACGTGTCGAGATCGTCCGCGCGTTCGCGTCGACCGACCATCACTTTGTACTCGAGGAGTCGGAACGGCGCCTCGTAGCCCGGCGCGCGACGGCGGAGCATCAGCGCGACGGACGCCTCCGCCGCTTCGAACGAGAAGCCGCGCGCCTCGCTCGCCTTGATCTGCTCGAGCACGTCGCTCTCGACACCGCTCTCGACGACGACGCCGATCTCCTCGGCCTTGCTGAGCACGTTGCCGCGACCCGAGAGCTCGCTGATCACGACGCGCATCTCGTTGCCGACGAGCGCGGGATCCACGTGTTGGTACGACATCGCACTGCGGCGCATCGCCGCGACGTGGACGCCCGCCTTGTGCGCGAACGCGCTGCGACCGACGTACGGCGCGTGCTCGTCGGCGGCGACGTTCGCGATCTCGGCGACGAGATGCGCCACGTCACGAAGCTCGCGGAGCGCGCCGCGCGGAAGACACTTCAGCGCGAGCTTGAGCTCGAGGGTCGGGATGACGGCGCACAGGTTGGTGTTGCCGCAGCGCTCGCCATAGCCGTTGATCGTTCCTTGGATGTGACGCGCGCCGGCGCGCACCGCGGCGAGCGTGTTGGCGACGGCGCATCCCGCGTCGTCGTGCGCGTGGATTCCGATCGGCGTGTCGACGCCTCGTCGGACCGCGGTGACGATCTCGCCGACTTGCCACGAGAGAATGCCGCCGTTCGTGTCGCAGAGGACGAGCGTCTCCGCGCCGCCCCGCGCCGCCGCACGAAGCGTCTCGAGCGCGTACGCCCAGTCTTCGCTCCACCCATCGAAGAAATGCTCTCCGTCGTAGACGACGCGCCGGCCGCTCTTGCACAAGTACGCCACGGTCTCTTCGATCATCCTCAAGTTTTCGTCGCGCGTCGTTCGAAGCACATTCGTGACGTGCGCGACGCTCGACTTGCCGAAGACCGTGCACACGTCCGTCCGCGCTTCGATCAGCGCGCGAACGCTCGGATCGTTCTCGACGTGTGAGTCGGCGCGGCGCGTGGCGCCGAACGCGACGATCGCGGTGCGCTTCCATTCGATGTCACGCGCGCGCGCGAAGAACTCCGCGTCCTTCGGGTTCGATCCGGGCCAGCCCCCTTCGACGAACGCAACGCCGAGCGCGTCGAGACGCTGCGCGATTCGCACTTTGTCGTCGCACGAGAGCGAGAGCCCTTCGCGTTGCGTTCCGTCGCGGAGCGTCGTGTCGAAGACTTCGACGCGGCTATCGAGGCCATCGTACCTGTCAGAGGGATTCATGGGCCTCTATGCGCGGCAAGAACGAAAGGAGATAGTCGAGCTCGTCGATGCCTTCGAGCAGGCACCGCTTCGCGAAGGGATCGACGTCGAAGCGCGCGGCGCTTCCATCCGGCGTCGTGACGGTCTGCGACGCGAGGTCGACCGTGACGCGCGCCGCAGCGTCGGCAACGCCGAGCGTAACGATGCGCGCGTGCGATGCGGCGTCGAGCGCGACCGGGAGCACGCCGTTCTTCAATGCGTTGCCATTGAAGATGTCGGCGAACGACCGCGCGACGACGACGCGAATCCCCCAACCCGCGAGCGCCCACGGCGCGTGCTCACGCGACGATCCGCAGCCGAAGTTCTCGCCGGCGACGAGGATTTGCGCGCCCGCGGCCCCCGGCCGATTGAGCGCGAAGTCGGGACGCTCCGCGCCGGATGCGTCGTAGCGCCAGTCGGCGAAGAGGCTGGCGCCGAGGCCGTCGCGCCGAATCACTTTGAGGAAGCGCGCGGGGATGATCTGATCGGTGTCGACGTCGTCGGCGTCGAGGACGACGAGGTGCGAGGTGATCGTGGTGAAGGTGGCCATCTATCGATCTCCTTACAGAAGTGTCCGCACGTCGGTGACGCGCCCGGTGACGGCGGCGGCGGCCGCGGTGAGCGGCGACGCGAGGAGCGTGCGTCCGCCTTTGCCTTGTCGGCCTTCGAAGTTGCGGTTGCTCGTGCTGACGGCGTACTGGCCCGGCGCGAGCTGATCGCCGTTCATCGCGATGCACATCGAGCAGCCCGCCTCGCGCCACTCGGCGCCGGCGTCGCGGAAGATCTGATCGAGCCCTTCGGCCTCGGCCTGTCGCTTCACGGCGACCGATCCGGGCACGACGAGCGTCCGCAC